>JAJQJM010000145.1 GCA_021323475.1 Vampirovibrio sp. | reverse complement strand
CAAACTGAAGACCGACGTACGGAATAATACGTGCACCAACTGTTACGTTGCGCGCTTCTTTGGGGCCATTGTTGGTGACTCGCACATAAATGTAATTGGCCTGACCACGCTCCACGTTTTTGGATTGTGCCGGATCGGAGGGAACAAAAACATTATCGTCAGTAATTCGCACCACGATATCCGAGAAATCCCAGAAGTCGGAACCCGTAAAAGGCTCCGTCCCGGTATCGCTTGCAGCATCCTTGATCATTACATCGGCAAAGTCCAGCGCCCGTAAGACGTTAATGCGTCCATAACCCATCTCTTGATTCCAGGTGCCGTTTGGATAGCCGGGAACATCAGCATAGGGGACTACGCCGACTTTTTCTGCCGTCTTTTCGATGATGTTGCGTATCTGCACATTGGTTAACGTCGGATAGACGCTTAGGATTAACGCCGCCATACCGGCCACATGCGGCGTGGCTGATGATGTACCGTTGAAGGTCAGGAAATAATCGCCCGCTGTGCCGGAGGATGAATTATAGCCGTCTGCCCCCTGCCGGTCCGTAGTCGGAATATGGACCCCTGGAGCTACTACCGAAATTTCCGGCCCAAAATCCGAACCCCATCCTTCGCCGTCTGGACTGGATGGCGATTTTCGGTTGTCGATCTCGTCAGAGGCGCCGACGGCAATGACCAGTGGATTGGTCGCCGGATACGTAATAGAGCCGTTATAGTTGTGGGTGGCTACGCACATGACCACGTTATTATTGAACGCATTTTGGATGGCCGGATCAATAATGGCATGGCTCCATGCATCCCAACCGAAGCTCATGCTGATGATTCGTGCCCCGTTGGTTGTTGCCCAGTTCAACCCGTTTGCAACCTCCACATCGGTCCAGTTTTGGAAGGCCACGGGCATTAAGCTGCTGTTGCCCGCAACGCCAGAAACACCAATGCTGTTTGCGTAAGTGGCGGCAACAATTCCTGCACAGGCGGTGCCATGATTACCCGTGGGCGAACCGTCAGGCATCATGGTGCCCAGGTTAATGCCAGTAGTTGAGTAGCGCGCCTGTAAATCCGGATGGGTTAGGTCGCAGCCTTCATCCAGCACACAGGTGACCACAGTGGAAACCCCGGTGGAGATATCCCATCCGGTGGTCCCGGGACCGCCGGCCTGGATACGCACCATATCCCACTGTTGCGGAAATAACGGATCATTCGGCGCAACAGCAGGAGCGCCCCCTGCAACCGGGCCCGCTTGTGGTTCGATAATGGCCGCAGCAGGGACGAGTAGCGGCATGCTTTCAAACTGGAGGTCAAGCACGAGTGGTCTATGGGATTCTAATAGCTGCCGCTTAATTTCATAAGCGTTAATATCCTTTGAATTGTTAATGAGGTAATAGTGGTATCCATTCAGGAAACGGGTTTTCTCGGGAATTTCTTTAATCGCTGGCTCCCGACCGTTTACGGCTGCGGCAGCAGCGAAGTCCGCTGTCTCGGAAGGGCCGGTTTGCTCATTTGGTTTGATGAGAATGACATTTGGAAGAGGGGCCAGCAGATTACGGCGGCTTCCGGGAGCCACAGCCGTGGAGCTACCTGGTTCATGGGCCAGCGAATAAACGGGGCTGATAAATTCCAGACCCAGCTTTTGCGCGCTCTCCTCAATCTTTCGGTACCGCTCTTCATCGATGGGACGGCGGGAATAAACCCAGAAACGCTGATCCGTATGATTGACACGCTCGCCCGGAATGGCGTGCTCCGTAATATTATCCTCCAGAAACAGATCTGATTCCTTCAGAAATCGCATCAGATCATCATTGCTGATTGTATGTTGGAAGGCCAGTAGCAGACGTCTTACATCTAAAAACATGGGCACACCAGAACTGTGCGGCAATTGCTGCGGAAAATTTTTCATGAACCTCATCTCCAATCTACTATTAGACTACTCATCAGTTAAAACTATACTACAACGTTTATTCTGCTGCATTTACTCAATTAAGCAGCTCCTTGCAAAACAAAATATATCTAAATTATTTTCAATTTAACTTATTCGATTAGTTTAAGGAATAATAACCAAAATTACGAGTTGCCACAACCGTGAATAGCCTCAGCATTATATCGTAAGCTTATCCACAGCCGTGGCAACCTCAGAAAATACGCGCATCTCATTTACTGAATTAGCCATAACACCCTGATATACTGGCTTTTATCGATATTGACTATAATTATCAACCAATAGCATTGTTTTCGTTCACCGCTATTTCACCATTTATTTTTAACACGCATGGTGATATCAGTCCGTATTCTGTAGCTGAGCAGTTTAAATGCCATAAAATCTACCTCAAACATAAAATAAAGCATCCTAAAAAACACCCAAAAACAGGTGATGCCCTTTGTCTGATTAGCGGCCCACTAATAAGGCTAAGCTCGATGTTGAAGCCACCGATGATCCACCATTTAAACCAGATAAAAGCAAGTGTTTCAGGCCCATTCGAAGCTATTTATATTCCGCTCTGGAAAACTATAACCCAGAGATTTGGGAGGGATATCTACAAATTAAAAGCCAAGCCCTGAAAAAATCCTTGATCCTGAGAGCTGAGAACGTGAAAATGTTTAGTAAGCCCATCAAGATGCTGGGCTGCTGGATGTGTATTATTACAGATCCTGATAGAAACGACTTTACCATTCACAAGAGCAAGCCGGGGAGATGAAACCGATGCAATCCATTACGCCTTTCCTGTGGTTCCACGATCAAGCGGAAGAAGCCACCAGCTTCTATGTCTCCCTGTTCAGGAATTCAAAAACCGGAATTAAAACCTACTACAACGAAGAGGTTGCCGAAGTTGCCGGAAGACCCGTAGGTTCTGTCATGAGCGTTGATTTTCAGGTGGAAGGACAGGATTTCATTGCGTTGAACGGCAACCCCGAGTACCCATTCACACCCGCCATCTCATTTTTCGTCGCCTATGAAAGGCCGGAAGAAATTGACCAGCTCTGGGAAAAGCTCTCCAGTGGCGGTAGCGTGCTAATGGAGCTTGGCCAATATCCGTTCAGTGAGAAATTCGGCTGGCTGCAAGACAAGTATGGAGTGAACTGGCAACTCATCCTGGCCAAGCGGTCCCAAAAAATCACACCTTGCCTGCTTTTTGTTGGAAACCAAGCCGGCAAGGCCGAAGAAGCCATAAATTTGTATACATCCATCTTTCCGAATTCACGCATTGTCTCTCTGGAACGCTACGGAACAGATGAAGGGCCGGACGCAGGAAAGGTCAAACACGCCACGTTCTCGCTCAACGGGCAAGAGTTTAGCGCAATGGACAGTGGCATGGCGGAACACGCCTTCACCTTTACAATGGCTACTTCTTTTATGGTGAACTGCGAAACCCAAACAGAAGTAGATCACTTCTGGGAAAAACTGACTGAAGGAGGAGAAGAAATCGCATGCGGCTGGCTGAGCGATCCGTATGGCGTGGCCTGGCAGATTACCCCCATCGTATTGAACGAACTGCGTAAGGATCCGGATCCTGAAAAAGCTCGGCGGGCCATGAATGCCATGATGCAAATGAAAAAGATTGACATTGCAACCATAAAGCGCGCCGTTTAACAATCGCCTGTAAATCCATAAAATACGCTATTTGCTGAGAACCCACGAAGCCAACGGACTGTGTGAGCACAAGGAAGCTGGAACCGTTCTTAGGGCGCACCCGGCGGGGGGGGGGGTGAACATTTTCGACCAAAGCTTTAAGGCTTGAATGGATTGCGTATGCTGATACTATAGTTCTGTATGAATCCATGAGGTTATCCATGAAAATCGCTGTATTTAGCGCCAAGCCCTATGACAAGAAATCTTTTGACAAAGTAAACGCCCAATTCGGTTATGAACTGGTCTACTTCGACGCCCGTCTCAAAGAGCAAACGGTACAACTGGCAGAAGGTTTTGATGCCATCTGTATTTTTACGAATGATGTCGTTAATCAGTCGGTCATTGAAGGACTTAACCGGTTGGGTATCCGCTTGATTGCCCTTCGGTGCGCTGGATATAATAATGTCGATTTAGACACCTGCACGAAGTTGAATATTGCGGTGGTTCGGGTCCCGACATATTCTCCTTATGCCGTTGCTGAACACACACTAGCCTTAATTATGTCTCTGAACCGTAAAACCCATAGAGCTTTCAATCGGGTCAGGGAAGGCAATTTTTCCCTGGAAGGCTTGATGGGTTTTGATTTACATGGACGAACCATAGGAATTATCGGTACAGGCCGAATTGGCCTTTGTGCAGCCCGAATTTTTAAGGGATTGGGTTGCCGGGTGCTGGCCTATGATTATCAAGTCCCTGAGGAGGGATTAGAAATTGGCATTGAATATGTCGAACTTGAGACTCTGTTGAAGCAGTCGGATATTATTACCCTGCATTGCCCTTTAACGGAGCAAAATTACCACTTGATTAATGAAAATTTAATCGCCCAGATGAAAGACGGCGTTATGCTTATCAACACAGGCCGTGGAGGGCTAATTGATACGCAAGCGGTGATTCAGGCGCTAAAATGCGGAAAAATTGGCGCTTTAGGCTTGGATGTGTATGAAGAGGAAAAAGACTTATTTTTCCAGGATCGCTCTAGCACCATTATTCAGGATGATATTTTCACTCGGCTTTTAACCTTCCCGAATGTGTTAATTACTGGTCATCAGGCATTTTTTACAGAAGAGGCAATGGGCAATATTGCGCTGACCACTCTGGAGAATACTCAAGCGATTGAAAAAGGGCAGCCATGTCCCAATCAGTTAAATCAAGAGCTTCAGGCAACAGTTTAAACTGCAAAGATTACTTATTAAAAGCCCCGTAAATTTACGGGGCTTTTTCCATTAAATTAAAACGAATCGGGAAGCAAACAAGATAGCGATAATGGTTATGACTAGATAAACGACATACATGCGTATTGTTGCATATAGAAAATAGCTCCAACCCTCTATGTAAAGCATGGCATAACCACCGGAGCCCAGGCAGTATTTGTCTTTATCGGGATGCAATGTCTGAAGATCATTGATAATGGCTCATTTTACATTCCGTCGATTTAATGGTATCAATAAAAGACGTTTTTTAGTTCTGTTAGTGCTTTTGCCGTTTCCTTTGTGAAAAATCCTGCAACCAACGTGGATGTATCAAACCGCTGAGTTATCAAAGCACTCTGTCACTAGACACCTTTTGGCGTGTCCTACCCTTACTGATTTCTGAAGAGGAGGACTTTGAATCAATGATTTCGAATCCGGGAATCCATACCTCTCCGGCCGCTGACCGATTCCGGTTTGCCAAGGGAATCCTTCAAGCTTGGCTCAATCCCGTTTTCAGGCGGGATAACCGGCCAAAAGCGCAATCTTGCCTAGGACGCAACCAGGCCTAGGAACGTACACGTTATAACAGAGGAGCACAGGCCACTGCCTGGATGTTTGCCCGAATAAACTTTTGGTACCGAAACATCCTATTGATTGTGTTCCGCACCTATACAGGAAGGAGCCTTTATGAAAACTCAGGGCTTGCAAGAAGGTTTGAAATTATTGGAAACCAATGCCCCCTTATTGAATCTGGAGTTTTATAACAATGGTCTCTTGCATTGGATAGCGGCTTTTGCTCTTGTCACGCTGATTATAGGCGCTTTAAATATTACGAAACATATTGTTTCGGACCGCTTGAGAGAACTTGCAAAGAAAACCGACACGGATATCGATGATTTTTTAACCTCCCTGATCCAGGAAACCCGACTGTTTCTGATGTTTGCGGTAGGGGTATCCATAGCCAGTTCCGTGTTGGTTTTGCCTGCCCCCATCGTCAACATGATCAGACTATTGCCGATTTTGGCGCTGCTGTTCCAGATAGGGATCTGGGGACAACTAACCATTCTGTTCCTGATCAACCGCTATATAAAATCCCGTAAAATTGAGGAGGAGCAATTGGCGGTCAAAACCATGATGCCGCCCATTCGCTTTGTGGCTTTAGCTTTCTTATGGGCCATTCTGGTTATTGTTGCGCTTGATAACATGGGGATGAATATTACCGCGCTTGTAACCGGCTTGGGTGTTGGTGGCGTGGCGGTCGCCCTGGCAGTACAGAATATTCTGGGTGATTTATTCGCCGCATTGTCAATTGTTATCGACAAGCCCTTTGTGCTGGGCGATTTTATCATTGTGGACGATATGATGGGCACCGTGGAGCATATCGGCCTTAAAACCACTCGCTTACGCAGCTTGGGAGGCGAACAGCTTGTTTTTTCAAACAGCGATTTGCTGAAAAGCAGGGTTCGTAATTATAAGCGAATGTTTGAACGCCGGGTGGTGTTTCAGTTCGGTATAACCTACCAGGCAGAGTTAAGCCAGCTTCGGCAAATTCCTGGCATGTTGAAGGAGATTATTGAAGCCCAGGAGGCCACCCGCTTTGATCGGGCTCATTTTGCCAAATATGGCGAATCATCCCTCGATTTTGAGGTGGTGTATTACGTTACAGCACCGGATTACAATCTGTATATGGACATTCAGCAGCAAATCAATTTTGAGATGTTCGAACAATTTTCCGAAATCGGGGTACGGTTTGCGTTTCCAACCCGTGTACTACATATGGTCGACGAGTTCAAGGTGAATGCCCGGTGGCACGACCATGAAAAAGATGTGCTGAACTGATGAAAAGGTTAATAGGTAAAGCCAGTATGGGGAAATACCAGCTATAGGTTTTGTGGTGAATGTCATGACAACGTCAACATCGTCTCTGCAAATCAAGAGATACTACCTCTATCATCACGACTCAGGATTCGACCCAGGCAGCAACGTGCATATGTTCTAAATGGCTTCCATGCTTTGGGGGAAAGTCCCTGTCCAGCATTTTGACAGGAGTGTTGTACATTGCGCTGTAGATATGCTTAACGAGTACTTGGTTTATGTGGCCAAAATGCCGCCATGCTTTAGGACATGGCGGCATTTTTCCATTACTTTACGCTTGGGACTGTGCGTGGGGTAATCCCCGTGGTTTCTTGAAGTTTGTTATGGGTGGTCACTATATTCACTCCCCAGGGTGCCGTCTTCCGGTTTACCGCAAAAGTATTGGAATGAATTGCATCAACGGCTTTATCTTGCTGCTTCTGGACCAGATCCGACCCGGATTCCTGTATCTGGCGGGCGGGCACTAAATCCTCAGGCTTTGCTTGGGCAGTTTTGAAAGGAAACGTTGGCTGCGCCGAAGGAGCATTAACCTTGACTTGAGCATTGCTGCTCAAGCCGACGTTTGTGTTTACGGCAGACTGGACAGGGTTGGCTTGCAGGCTGCTTTTCTCACTAGCGCCAGTTCGTACCAGCAAAATTTTGCCATTGGGCTGAACTTTAACGTCGGAGGCAGTAACCAGGTTTGCGTGATTGACAATATGCCCGTTTCCTCGAGCCACATCGATGGTTCCGTTTATTTTTCCAATATCCTTACCGTTTACCTTTAACTGAACTTGGCTGGAACCCTTGTTGATGCTGTTTTCCTGATCGGGGTGACCTGAAGCGGCCTGTTTAACCTGGTTCAGCACTCTTTGTGCTTGAGGTATTTGAGGTGACTGATTGGCAAGTTTGGATAGTTTATGAAGGTTACCGAGGTAACTGGGAGCCGATAGCAACGGTTGGGACGTATTGGCAACCGTGTTGTTCGGGTTTGTATTCAGCTCATTCAAACCAAGTGCCTGGGCACCGGTTCCCGATAAGCTGACTGAAACCAGCACAGCCAAACTTAAAGCATTACAGGCCCAAATGGGATGTTTCATGAGTCCTCTCCTAGCAACTAATCAAAATAATGCCCAAATCGCCGGACGTCGGACAATCGGGCTCTGTAAAATACCGCTGCTGCGTTACTTTCACTTAGCAAAGTAATGGAAAGGCGCCTCAAGATGAATTGCTCGGATGCCCTAAGACCTTTTAACGTTCGTAATTAGACTGTAGCGGGAGGTTTTTTGAATATGGTTCTGCTAGGTATTTTATACTGTTGAGCTTTTAAAAAGAGGTTCAGGACTCCCAACAAGAGTTCCATCTGTCTCACGTTCACCCCCCTATGTCTATAAGCCATAGAGGGGTGGAAAGGTTCAGGTTCAAGTCAGCCTCGGCATCA
>JAJQJM010000019.1 GCA_021323475.1 Vampirovibrio sp. | reverse complement strand
CTTCCCGTAGAGGTGCTGTCGGTATACACGGTCGTGGTGGAACCGTTGACTATCACGGTAACTCGGTGCCCATAATTGGAGTCTTCGGCCACGGAGCTTTTCACATCGGCGTTAAAACCCCAAAAGCCGACTTTAGGGTCGTGCAGCATTCCCGAGTAAGTACCGGTACTAATACTGCCCCAGCCCATCACATTCACGGTGGATCCGGTCGCATTCAACTTATAGATTGCATTCATGGTGCGGCTTGAGGAGCCGGATGGCCAGGCGGTTGAGACGGCTGTGCCCACGCAATCATTACTGCCATCAAACTGGATGCCCGGCTTAATGGTGCCATTGGATGAGATAGTGCCGATATTGACCACAACAGGCTGGTTTGCGGTGGTGGCCTGAGTCGCGTTCCGGCCGTTACCGCTCTGGTCGTACCAGGTCGTTATATAACCATCTTGCATGCCTGTAATGTTATAGTAGTGCCCTTGATTCCGTTCAATGGCCTGTTGGTTGGCAGCGGACACGTTGGCATTAAAGATGATCAATTCACTGATATAGCCTCGAACATAGGTAGTTGCATCGCCGGCTGCGCCGGTGCCCATAATAATATCCGTCGGGGCCAGATTAGTGCTGCCGTCTGAATAACCGCTATCATCCATCAGGGTGCCATTTCGATATAAACGCGAGTTAAAGCTTGCATTATGGTAACTGGTATGTTGATAGAGTCTTCCTGTTATATAGCTGCCGCCCCAGCCATTACCGTTGTTCAGGTTGGTAGCGGTTGAGTCGGTAGAGCCTCCCATACACAGAATTTCCATAGAAGCGGGATATTCATAGGAGTTACCGTCCCCTGATTTCCAAAGAACTGCGAACTCTCCCCAGGTCGGTTGGCTGCCGCCAGCTTCCGTGGACGAGACCAGAAATGCCCGGATTTGGGTGCCGGTGATTAGGGTGCCGCCTAGGGTGGTGTTGCTCATAGAGTCGTCCGTGCCGTCAAAATACGCGGACAGTTGGCCGTTTTTCGTTTCTATAATGCCGGCATTCACAATCCGGGGCTGTTTGGTGGTTGTTGTTTGGGTAATGTTTTTACCGGAGCCGCTTTGATCGTACCAGGTTTTGATATACCCGCTGTTTGAGCCGATAAAGCTTTTAAGGGCCACCGTATCCAGGTTGCCATTGGCATCAAATCCAATATCCTGTTCTGGAGAGCCAGCTCCACTGCTTCGAACTCGAATGGCATAACCGGCATAGGAGCTGCTTAATTTGCGCAGTCCGTAGGCCAGTTTTTCACCGGTGGCCACATCCAGCGGCAAGGTGCTATCGCCCAGACAGGTCCGCAGACCGGCCATGTCAAAGTTTCCGCTGCCGTCAAAGCCAATATCTTGCGTGGTGGCGCCTGACGGATTGGATGCGCATCGCACCCTGGCAGCATAGCTCGAATAGCTCGATTTAACCTTCCTCAGGGAATAAATGGCAAGCGCGTTGGTGAATGGGTCGCTAACGCCGTACACCTGGACTAGCCTGGACAAGCTAAAGATGTTTGCGCCCACCGTCACGGTGGCCTGTAACAGGAAACTGAAACCGCGCGCATAGGTGGCCGTTACATAATAGGTTCCCTTGGCTGTGGAACTGGCGCTGCCCGGGTAGGTGGGAACCGAAATGGTATTGGTGCCCACGCTGGGATACCGGTAGGACGTATCAATGGTGGTGCCGGCCTGCTGCTTGGTTAACATATCCGCTTTGGCCGCGTCAATTGCCTCTTCCGCCAACTGTCTGGCGGTGGCGTCATCCGAGGCCATGGCGCCGACTGCGTTACTGAGGGAAGGCGCCAGTAGAATCGCCGTGGATGCCCCTATCAAGATTGAGCTGGACAAGAATATGACCAGCAAAGCCAGTCCATAGCCCTTTTGGGCTGATGGCTTGAAACTGGGTAGTTTGTAGGGGAATTTTTTGGGACTCTTACTCATAAAGACAGCCTTTGCGCTTTCCAATACGCCTATTGATGAGAGCGTTTAACTTTGAGGAGAGATTAACTGGTTTGGAATGACTTCATAAATCTTGTCGGTGGCGCTATCGCTTAAAAAGATGTGGTTTGTAACGGCGTCGAAGCCAAGGCCCCAATTTCCGGTCGTGCCGGTTGCCGTGCTGCCCAGGTCGTCAATGTTGACCGAAAAGTAGGAGCTGCTGCCGGTGGCACGGGTAATGATGTAAATATCAATGGTTTTATTGGGGGAGGAGCCATTCACGTAGTTCCGCACGACGATAAAATTGCCGGTAACCGGATCGATGGCCAAGCCCCCCGGCGGATGGGTGCTGTCGAATGCGGCGGGCAAGTTCCAGGCCGTACCGACCAAAGCGCCGGTAGAAAGATTGCGCTCCGTGATTTGAAGCGCGCTGGTCGTTGTGTTAGCGCCCACGACATAGAAATTGGTTGGGGTGGAGGCGTCATAGGCAATACCGGTGGGCGAATTGACGAGGCCGGTTAAGCTTAAGGTGGAGGCGGTGCTGAGGGGCGCGCTTCCGGATACGTCAAAACTGTACACGTTGTAAGTGCTGCCGCTATCGGTGCTTCCCAGTACCAAGACCGAGTTGCCGTCGGATTTGACTGCGGTGCTGTATGCCTGAATCGTACCAGCGCTGGTGGTCAAGCCTGAACGGATGAGAACCCCCAGGCGATCCGACAGGTAGAGGGTATTGTTGCCGCTGCTATGTGTGCCGGCAATAATCAATCGCTGTTTGCCAGGATCCCAGGCCGCGCTTCTGACATCAAAAGCGGTTCCGAAAAGGGAGTTTGCCGTATTGGTCGTAAAGGACCGCAGCAAAGGGGATTCCTTGACCGCCGGTGCAACGGCCGTGGCATTACTACGAACCAGCGGCGTATTCACGCCCAGGAACATATCGGTTGGAAGTGTCCGGATTGCTTCCGGCGAACCTCTGCCGGTTGAAAACTGAAAGCCCTGCAAATCGACTTTTGTGGCTTGGGACGGGCTTGTCAACGCCGGAGAGGATGTTCCCTCCGTGCAAGAAAGGTAAGCCCCGGCCGTATCCGATCCGCTGAGCCAGACGCCGTTACCGCTGCTGTCATTAAAGTCCGTACAGTTGTTCATGGCCCAGGAGTAAAGAAATTTCGGTGTCCCCAGCAGAATATACTTGTCGTATGAAGCGATTCGGTATGGCGAGCCCCAGGTTGAGCCGCCGTCGAGCGATAATTGCAGGTATTGTTTGCCGCTGATGGTTGTAATGCGGTAAATTTTCTTCGTCGCTACGCCAGTTGCGCTGTAGGTGGTGTATTCCAGGCGCTTATTATGGGAATTGCTGCTGATGGAGGCCCCCTGCTGGAAATCTTTTTGCAGGTCGCTCAATAACATCTGAACTTCACTGCCTTCCAGGAAGCGCATGTTAATGGAAGTCGCCGTGGCATTGCTTCTGACCACGAAGTTCGAAAAGGTCAGCAGGATCAAGCTCATCAACGACAAGGAAATCAGCAATTCAACCAGGGTGGTGCCTGGAGAGGAGCTTGTCGGGATATGAAAGATCGGCTTCGTCATCCTTGAATCAACCTTTTCTGGATTGTGATGCCCGATATTCTGGCGTCATAATTGGAACTCGCGTTGCGACGGATGCTGATATGCAGGACATTATCACTCACCGTCACTTCAAAGGGCTGAATGTTCCCTTTATAAGTGCCTCCAGTGGTTTCATACGGGCTATAGGCGCTACTGTTTTGAAGTGTGCCTTCAATATAAATATCCATCAGACGGCGGTTCGGGGCGCTTCCGTTTACGGAGGCGTTCAACTCCGAAAAATAGAGGGTAACCAGGTAATCCCCATTGGGAACATCAAATTTATAATCGACGTTTGTGCTGCCGGTACCTTCCCGGTAATACTGAAACAGGCCGTCATCGACCCCGGATGTGTTGAGAATATCGACTATACTGCTTCCTGCGGCGCCGCTGGTTCCCGTAACATAGCCAGGCTGCTTTTTCGAGTTGTCATACGCATAACCGTCCCCTGTCCAAAGCTGATTGCTGCTGTCGAGTAAGGCGCTGCTGCTGCCGCAACGTAGCCTGAATATGTCAGTGTCCTGAAAAATCTTATGGATTGTACGGGGAGCGCTGACGGCATCGGTTGAGTTATTGTAGGTATATAGGTAAGCGGTTTTTTTGAAGACGTCGGAGTTGGCGGTGTCTACATAAACCATGTAGGGAATGGTTCCGCCTGAGTCCGTGAGCGTGGTTGTCATGGTGGAATCGTGAAATTGGGTATAGTAGTCCGGGCGCAGCGGATCCATTTGATACCCTGCATTGGCCTGAAACAAACTTTTGGTGGATTGCAGATAGATTCCCCGAACCAGTTGGGAATTCTGGCTGATGAGCAATGTGAACGGCAAGATCGTCATCGTCAGAAGGACCATGATCAACAAGACTTCAACCAGGGAAAACCCTTGATGTCGTGGTGTGGAATCAACCATCATTCATTGGATAGTTGAGATTCAGGATGGAAAAATAATCCTATCCTTATATTTTAACTCAACACTATATAAGTGGCTACTTTCACATCTTCCGATATTCCGAAATGGCTGTAACGCTTATGCCTCGGGTCTATTGCGCACTTATGCCGCTTTGTTAGCGAAAATCGAAAAATTTGGCTTATATTCAGGCATAATCATTATTCAGGCTGTTTTCAAAAATCTGAACGGAAAATTAATATTAGGTGGGCCAGTGTTTCCGGCTCGGCAAAGGTCTGTAAGTAGGTTAGCAACTGGTATATCCGGCCAAGTAAACATCAGGTCCTCAAGTGCTGCCGGTTCCTGAATGCAAACAGACCAAAAAATGCTCTGAAAGCGGCTACATATCCTTTTTGCCACACGAAAATGAACGGCATAAAAATAAAAAACAGGTCTCTATGCCAGGCAACAGAGGCCTTTTCAGCAGTATGGATTCTGCAATTAAAGTTTCGGTTTATTGCTCCGATACATGCTTAATATATCGACTATTTTCCGGCTCGAAGGAGCCCATCCATCTGAATGGGATTTATGTAACCGCTTACCGTTGCGGATTAATTGGTTTCAGGTCACTTTACTGTTTGAAATGAGATGGCCTTTTCTAAAACAGCAAGACGGTCGTTAATATAATGTTGTTGGGCCTGCGAGAATTTTATTTTATGTTCGAGTTGCTGTTTTGAAGGTTTCTCGGTTAAGTATGCCGTTACTAAAGATAAGCCGGTTGAAGCCTTCTGCTGTTGGAGTCTTAAGTTATTGATTCTTTCAGAGATCTTCTGGCTATCCGATGCATTAGTAGGCTGTTCTCTATTGAGCTTGCTTAGAAGAATCATTTCTTGAGACGCTTCTGCCTGCTGTTTCCGTAAATTCCTTATTAATTGCTGAGGATCATCATTCGTCACGATATCTTGTAAAATAGAATGAGTATGAACGGCTTCTGCCTGTTTCCCTTTAAAGTGCCTTAGGGCAGCGCCAAGTTCAGGGGTGGTAAATGTTTTCGATAAATTTTGGGTAAGTTGAATTCGCTCATCAGCATCTTTAGGCACGCCATTTAATTGGTGTCTAAGCTTCAGAACAATCGCTTCATTAACTTGCCGCATGTTAAGTCTGGTCTGATCCATACCGATCGTGATTGGCTTAAATGCCTCTAAAGGCCCATCCAAGGCCGTTTTCTCCTGAATTGCCGCTTCACTCGCCTGTATTAAGGCATCGCGCTGGGTTCTATTAATCGAACCTGAAGATAATTGCTCTAACTGAAAATTAATTTGAGTCTGCTTGGCATCGAGTTCAAGGTCACGCATTTGTACCTCGACCAAGCTTAGTTTTTCCTCTTGGGCCATCCGCTTCTCATCAGCTTGCCATTTCTTGCGTCTTTCTGCCAAGACTGTCTTTTCATGACTCACCGATTCGAGTGCCTGATTTAAGGCATCGCGTTGGGTTCTATTAATCGAACCTGAAGATAATTGCCCTAACTGAAAATTGATCTGAGCCTGCCTTGCGTCGAGCTCAAAATTATGCGTTTGGATCTCGGCCAGTCTTATATGCTTCACCTCGTCTGGGCTTAGCTGCATGGCCACCTGTTCCGCATCGTGTTGCCATCTTTTGAGTCGATCGCCCAAGTCTTTCTGGAAAAATCTCAGCTTTTCCAAGGTATATTTATTGCAGATTTTTTTAATTTTTTCCTGCTCTGCCTGGGTGATCTGTTGTGCTCCTGTTGCTTCACCCTTTAGCTTTTCAAATGCGGTTTGTTGTTGATAAGAGGAGATGAGTTTGGGTCTGCCGCCCTCTTGCAAGGTCTGGCTTAATTGCCCTTTACCAAGTGTCTGAGCCATTTGAAATGCTTCAGCCTGTTGCTTTACTTCCTCGGGTGATTTAATCGGAAATAAATCAGACTTGGAAGCCTTGGGCTTTGCAATCGGGATATTGGCTGATTTGCCGACACTGCTTTTATATTCAGACTCAGCATCATCGCTACTTTCATCATCAATGTCATGATACAGCTCCAAATCCTCAGAATCCAAATCGGAGTCACCGGGCAAGTAGTGGGGATTTTGGCGGATATCGGAAATGACCGAGGGCGCCGCAGATGAATAGGTTCCAACCCCTTTTTCACTTTTGGCTTTCTTTCGGGCTTCTCTGGTTTCAATGATTTGCTCGTCATCATAGATGGCGCTACCTTCATCAGAGCCACTGTCTTCATCAAGGAAAAGTTCCCGGTCCTCAGAGTTTAAGTCGGAATCGCCCGATAAATAATGTTCATTCTCATGGATGGAGGGAGCTAGCGATACGCTTTGATCATCTTTAGCAGAGGAGGGCCGAGTCGAAATTCTGGAGTAAGTTCTTGATGGCAGTATTAAAGAAGAGTGAGGCGACTCGTCCCTGTGGGCTATGTGCGGGGTTACAAGAATCATCGGTAATCCGGAGGGGTTGGGTAATTCATCCTCCATAGCCTGCCAGATCTCTAACGGTACGTTACCGTCCGCCTTTACCTCAGGTGGGGCTTCTTGCTCGTGCTGCCGGGATGAAGCGGCAAGGGTCGAAGCGGCCCGCAGGAGTGATGTCGATGAGGGCGCTACTTTTTGTTTGTGTGGCATGCGGGTTCCGGGAGGCACGGTTGTCCGAATCGGTGGGAATTTTGAGGCTTTTTTGGATTTTTTCGAATTTTCAGCCGATTCTTCTGTAAAACGGATGCTCGTTGAAGGCTGTGCCTGCTGACTCCCCTCGCCAGGCGCTTCTGAGGACGGTGCCTCTGTCTCAAGCAAATGAGTCAGGGTAGACTTTGCAGTCTTTAGAATTGTGGGCAATGCTTGTCTGGTAGGCTGAAACGTATCACCCGTGCCCGGATGGTTGGTGGATGGGGCAGACGGTTCTGCTGGTTCAGCTGTCTCTGGACTTTTGCCATTACCGGCAAAATAAGGCAAACGGGTGCTAACTTTGTAAGACGAAGGTGTAAGGAACATATACAGGCTCCTGAATAGGTTTTATGAGGACTAATGTACTGGTTAATAAACAGGCTGTCTTGAGGTGATGAGCGAGATATTTTTGAAATCAGGTGATGGATTGTTGAGAATTTTGTATTGGTGATTTTCTACCAAACCACCATCCTGTCATGGAAATAGATCGTATTGCAACAGTTTTAATTTATTGTTTTTAAAACAATAGACAGATATTATCCAGCCATCAAACATGTTTCGAAATGAATTCGCTGTGCACGATTCGTATATTTAAACTTCTTCCCCTGGCTTTGTATACCTTGCATACTTACCTGCGCAGGAATGATGACCCCTGCCTCTATTCAGCTACATACGGAACGCCGTGAATGGCTTCAAGTCCCTGTGTTTCATTGATGTGCGTTGAAGCTGACCATGAAGAAATTGAAAAGCCGGATTGCTGCATCATTCCGGCGCTAAGCCGCTGCCAAGATCAATGCAGGCAATAACCGGCTCAAACGGAGAGTGTGGGTTTCTGCCTTCAACGATAACCATGCTGTCGGTAGAGTGAACCTTCTTGGTGAGTGGTTATCCAAGTTCAATAACCGTTCGTATTTCTCCGAGGACACCGGTGTAGGTGACATTGGCATTGTCGGCGGAACCTGAATCGCTGGAATTATAGTAGAAATCGCGTGTTCCATCCGGCCTCAGGGATGTACGGGCGTAATAATCTCGCAGTGCCGGGATTGCGGCCTGATTGTTAAATGGAGATGTACTTGGGCCTAGGCCGGGTATACTGCCATCCGGGTTATGAACGGGGGCTCCATTAATAATTTCCTGGGTAAATGCAACGGTGCGGCCTCCGTTTCCTGAGACTCTCATGGGTGTTTTTGCCCCGTCTAACGGACTGATATCATCATGAGAAAGATGAGTGGCCGGATTATAGTGCGTTTCATAAAGGACATCCGTCTGGGCCGGTCGCGGTACTCCGTCAACGGTTCCGCCTTTGGCCAGTTGGGCCTGCTGTTCAGGCGTTAACTGACCATTATATACCTGAAAGCGAAGTCCCATGCTATCCATGGCGCTAACCGTAATGCTACTGCCTGCCGGTATCTTGAACACTGTTCCGCCCGGATCCGCTTCACCTTTCTCCAGGTTTCGCTCGGCAATCACATACAAATCGGTACCCTTGGAATTGGTAAACTGGAGGTTATTCTCATTGGATTGGCTGCCCCCGAATATCTTGACTGTGCCTGCGGGTGCCGGTCCAGCCGGTACGGATCCAATAACCGTTGAACCGATTGGCGTGGAAGCCGTTGGTGTAGAGGCCGACGGAGTGGACGCTGACGAAACAAAGGCGGATGAGGTGGACGCTGACGGTGTAGAGGCTGACGGCGTGGAAGCGGATGGGGTAGAGCCTGCCGGGCCATTTCGGTAATCAATGCTGCCTATAAATGGATTTGTGGAGCCGCTGGCATTAGCGGCCGCCTTAGTGGTCAGGGCCGTGATGTTATTTACGCCGGATGGTAGTTTTGCGGGGCCGTTTGCCGGCTCGGTTTTAGGTTTTTCAGCGTTAACGGTCGGCTTTGCTGGAGGGTTGCCCTGCGTTGCGCCACCGGCCTGAGGCTTAGGAGGATCGGTTGCAGGCTTTGTAGCCACGCTGGCTTGAGGCTTTGGCGTAGACGCGCTGGTAATGGCGGGACCAGGGGGCTTTACGGATACCATACTACTTCTCTCCTTCAATGCGATACCGAAAACGACGCTTGCGCGATACGTCGAATTTGCACGACTCTAAATAAACAGTCAGTAAAACTCGTTTTACGCATGCCAAGGACAAGGCAATACGTTATATAGATATAAAAAAAATCAAAAGCTCAAAATTGCTTAGCCAAGCCGGTTGCCCAGTTACTTCCCTGCGCATGCCACAAAGCGCTTGTGGGTGAACAATCCTTTTAATCTCGACCGTATTGATAAAGCGGGATGAGGCCCTGAACAGACTTGAAAGACGGAGAAAAATATCCAATGCATGCACAGGCTAGGGCACAGAGCATTCAGACATAAAGAAATCCTTCTGTTTACAAGCGGATGCAAATCACTATGCAATACGCCATGATTGTCTATGAATGTTTGCGGTGAGCTATCGATAGCAAGGGGTGAAATTCAAGTAAGGCATAATATACGGCTCCCGGGTTTCGCGCTTCCCTTAACCATGCAAACAGGATAAACTGAGCTAGAATTTGACTCGGATGTATGGAAGCGGGGAGGAAGCAATGTCATCCACAAAACCACCGGGACGTGAAAAGGGCAAGCCTGTAAGCATCAGTGGCCAGGGTAATGATGCGTTTGTGCAGAAAAAAGGCACGGCCGAACGCTCTACAAAACCCTTTGAAAGCGAGTTGGCCGCTGAAATTATCGCGGAACTATACCCCCTGCTTCTGGAAAACTGTACGGATGAGGATGACGAAGTGGATAGCCAGGCTGTGTTTGAGTCGCTGGCTGGTTTGGTCGGGCTTTTTATGGCCGATTACCGGGATGGATATGGGGATGAAAAAGCCCGGCAAGCCTTTCAGGATCTGATTGATTTGGCTTTAAACGTTTATGATGAGCGCCAAAGTGCATCGGAATAGTTGAAGACGAATTACTTGCACTGGACGCACTTTACAAAAGGAAAAGCCCTTTACGAAGGTCGTAAAGGGCGCAATTGATAAGCGTGGAAAGTAGTTGAGCTAAAGGTAATCAGTTTATTTATCATACGTTTTGGCCTCAGGCTTCACTATTAGCTCATGGTGGAAATTTTTTAAGAAATGTTTCATAGACCGTGGAGGGGCAGAGCTATGTACTCCCGGTTTTAATCTCAGCCAATTGGTCTAGAAAAAAAGTTATACTCATTCCTTTCGCTTTCCGAAAAGGCGTTGAATTTAGGGCTTTCGGAATTTGTTCCCGAAATCCGGTATACATTAATCGGTTGACTAAACCCTGGCTTGGCCTAGTTGAGCTACGGTAAAAACGCTGCTCCAGAGACATATCCACATAATAAAAAACCCTTTACACAAGTAAAGGGCACGAGTGGTAAAGCGTGGAAAGTACGTTTGAGCTAAAATTGAAGCTTGTTTCAATGTAAGTATCATATCGGGTTTGCCAAACTGCCTCTATTACCCAAGTTACTATAATTAAACAGTCTTGTGAAAAAGGGGAATATGGTTGGCTAAAGCGCCAAGCTAACTGGTGTTGTATGGCTGAGAAATAAATTAAAAAAAGAAGTCATCCATTCTGGTACAACCCAATCAATTTTCAAGATAGATACTTGTCATTTCTGCGCAGGGGGAAGGTCAAATGATAGGTTGGCCGGGGATGATTCCGTTAAAAATTAATATGGATGAGTGGAAACTGAATGTGTCCGCCTAACTAAAGCTCTGCCTTATTAATGGATGACTTTTTCAAAATAAATCAAGCCATTGAATTCGTTACGGCTTTGTCATATTCTCTGCTCAGATAAATGATTTTTCTCTCACAACGGGTTCATATACAAATTTCATACAACAAATAAGGGATCAGTTACGTTTGCGACAGAAGGGGTTGCATCCCTGTGCGCTGAATTCAGCGAGTTTATCCGTGTCGATATAGGCAATAAAAAGAAAAATCCCTTTACGGTAAAAAACCGTAAAGGGTACGAGTGGTAAAGCGTGGAAAGTACGTTTGAGCTATAGGGTTTAAACTTGTTTCAGTAAATTAATGTTATGTTTTTTTAAGGATTTATCATATTACCCGTGTGTCGATATTTTAAGAACGATTTATACTACCCACACGGGTAGGTTTAACCTCAGCTGCTACCTGAACCGTATTACTTCGGAATTAGCCCAGAGACGGGTAGGGCAAGCCTCTGCCGGGTTACTGCCGTGCTTCCGGGGAAGCGGTTACTCAGGCGTCAGGACTGATTTGAAGCAGCTCTGCTATTGGGTTGCGGGATAAATTCAGGTAAACTGATATCAAGCATCTGTCAAGGGAATCCCTCGCATGTTCACGGTTCGCGTCCCGGCTACCATTGCCAATATGGGCCCTGGTTTCGATAGTTTTGGCATGGCTGTCACCCTGTATAACCGCTTCCACTTCAAAGAGGCGGAGCAGGATGCCCTGAGATTCGCCAAGTCCGGCTCTGCGGATACCAGCGTGTTAACCGGGGAGGCCCCAGGCGCCAATATTCTCTTTCGGGCAATGGAGCATTTGTACCAACAGGCTGGCCGACAGAGGCCCTGTTTTGACATGACCGTGGAGGCCGATATTCCGGTCGCTCGCGGGCTTGGAAGTAGCTCCACCGCCATTGTGGCCGGGTTGGTGGCGGCCAACCAGTTTTTAGGTGAGCCATTCCAGACAAATCAGTTGCTGGATATGGCCATCCGCATGGAAGGGCATCCTGATAACGTGGCGCCTGCCTTGCTGGGCGGCGTAGTGTTGTATGATACGGCCCCTTACATAATGCCTTGGCCGATGGAATGGCGGGTGATGGTGCTGAGTCCCTCCTATACCGTGATGACGGAAGAGGCCCGCCGAATTTTACCGAAAACGGTTTCGCTGGAGGATTCCATTTTTAACCTGCGGAAGGCCAGCGTTTTGACCTATGCCCTGTTGCGAGAGGATCCGGATGCGTTGCGGGCCAGTTTGCAAGATCGCCTGCATCAGCCGTACCGCCGCCAATTAATCCGGGAATATGACGCCATTGAGAAGCTGGTAATGGATGACGGGGCCTTTGGCATGATTATCAGCGGTTCCGGCTCGACTATGGCAGTTTTTTACCCGACGGTACTGCATGCATTTCTGCTGGAAAAACTGGAAACGCTCATTCGGCAAGAGGGTTGGGATATGGTCCTGAATGACGTTACCGTAGATACGGATGGCGCCCAACTGCTGGATATTGCCGGAGCGCTGCGCGAATAATAACAGGCGTAAGTAGCGTAAGTCATCATTATTACAGGGCTCTGCCGTCAGCGAATGAGAGGAGGGAACATGAAAATCATGGTGATGCTTACCGCCATCCTGGCTGTAGTGGGCTGGGTTCTATTTGGGGCGGTTAAGGCTGCCGATGCGCTTGATATGCCGGAAAGTGCGTCGCTGGCAACTTGCCAACGTTTTGCCGAGCAGTATTACAAGCGGGAAAACCCGGACAATTTCTTGAGCCTGAAGCTGTTGGACGAGGATCTGCAAGAGGATAAGTACGAAGACAAACTGGGCAGTCAGTTTATCAGCACCGTGCTATCCGGTCATGGCGTCTGGACGGGGAAAGATAGCGGGCCTGCCAACGTGAGGTTTACCTGTCTGCTGGAAAGTGATCAGAAAGCGGTCTTTATCCATTTGGTCAACGATGTGGATCGCAATCCGGTGGATGTCTGTTGGGATCGGTTTGAGCCGGGAGAGTGGGGTAAAATGAGCCAGTGTCTGCAAAGTGGCCTGAAGCAGGAAGAAAATAAATTGGCGGGATTGCTGAAAAAAGCCGAGCAGCAGACCTCGCAATCCTTGACTCAGGCGGCCGCCAAACAAACATTGGATACTAGCAATCAGCAATGGAATATTTACCGGGACGCGGAATGTGCCCGTCGACAAGCCCAGGTGGCCGGCCGTAATCATCCGGATGTCGGCGAATTCACCTGCCGCATTAACAAAACGCGAGAGCGCATTTCCGATCTGCAATTTGATGACTAAATTGCCTTATTCGCAAGGTTTTGCTTGGCCAAGGTTCGATATTCCGTTCATACCTTAAGAGCGACACTCTAATAGCCAGGACTATTTAAAAGCCACCCGTGATGAACAAAGGGTGGCTTTTAATTGAAGCGTTGATCGGTAATCTACAGCTGAAAGAACTCCGCAACTTTGGCGGACTCCGCCGGAAGTTGAGCGCGTTCCGGGTTGCCGAACTTGATGGCGGATTCGGGATCTTTCAGGCCGTTTCCGGTGAGCACACACACAATGGTGCTGTTTTCCTTGACCTGATCCAGTTCGCAGGCTTTAAACAGACCGGCTATGCTGGCAGCGCTAGAAGGCTCACAGAACACACCTTCTTTGGCAGCCAGGAACTGGTAGGCGGCCACAATCTGATCATCCGTTACACAGTCAATCCGCCCGCCGGATTCGTCCCGTGCGGCTTCGGCAGCCTGCCAACTGGCCGGGTTGCCAATGCGAATGGCGGTGGCCAATGTTTCCGGCTTCTCGATTTTGCGTTTAAACACAATCGCCGCCGAGCCTTCGGCCTCGTATCCGTTCATGCGTGGGCGTTTTTGGGTAATTCCCTTGTCCGCGTACTCTTTAAAGCCCATCCAGTAGGCGGTAATATTACCCGCGTTGCCCACCGGAATGTACAGATCGTCCGGGGCCTCGCCCAGCACGTCACACACTTCGAATGCGCCGGTTTTTTGGCCCTGCAGCCGGTAGGGGTTGATGGAATTCACGATGCACACCTTGCCGGTGGCGCCCAAATCCCGCACGATATCCAGCGCCTGATCGAAGTTTCCATCGATTTCCACAATGGACGCGCCGTACAAAATGGCCTGCGAAAGCTTACCGAGCGCCACTTTGCCGCCCGGCAGGATGATCAGGGTTTTCAACCCGGCACGAGCGCCGTAGGCCGCCGCCGCTGCGCTGGTATTGCCGGTGCTGGCGCAAATGATGTGGGTATGCCCTTCCGCCACGGCTTGAGATACCGCATAGGTCATGCCTCGATCCTTGAAACTGCCGGTCGGGTTTAAGCCTTCAAACTTCAGGAAGATCCGAATGCCGCGTTTACCGGACTTCTGCATTACGGCCTCAGCCACTTGCTTGGCCGGAATAAGCGGTGTGTTGCCTTCTTCCAGACTGATGATCGGGAAATCGTCCCCGAAATCGTAAAATTTGCGGTAACGCTCTAAAATGCCTGCCATTACAGTACCCTCAACAAGCAGCCGATGGCCTGGGTGCTTTCCTGGTTTCGGATGGTTTCCAAGGCCTGATTCATCTGCTTTTCCGTGACTTCTTGCGTTAACAGTACGATGGAAGCCGTCCCGTCGGGATTAATGCCCTTCTGCATCACCGCTTCCAACGACACGCCCGCATCCCCGCAGGCGTTGCCCAAATGCCCAATCACCTTGGGGCGATCATGCGTATTCAGGCGTAAATAATATTTGTTCCGGGTTTCCCCCACCGGGAGCAATTTAGCCGGGGTGGCCGGATCGATAATCATGGACGGGATTGGCTCATTTCCCTTTAGCAGGCCGGTGGCAATCGCCAGAATATCCGCCGCAACGGCGCTGGCCGTAGGCATTTCCCCGGCGCCGCGCCCGTAGAACATGACATCGCCAACCGCATCGCCCTTGACGAAAATGGCGTTAAATTCGTTCTGGATGTTGGAAAGCGGATGATTCACCGGAACCAGCATGGGGTGGACCCGTACGTCCAAACGTCCGTCATCCTGCATTTTAGCAAGCCCGATCAGCTTGATGACATGGCCCAGTTCCCGCGCGGTCTGGATATCTTCCGCCGTAATGCGGGTAATTCCTTCCCGGTGAATAGATAAGGGATCAACCACCTGCTTGAATGCAATCAGGGACAGCACTGAAATTTTATACCCCACGTCAAAGCCTTCCACATCGTTGGTGGGATCGGCTTCGGCAAAACCTTTGGCCTGAGCTTCGGCCAGGGCCTGCTCAAAGCTCCAGCCTTCCTGGGTCATCTTGGTGAGGATGTAATTGGTGGTGCCGTTCAAAATACCGGCGATTTCCTGAATCTTGTTGGCGCCCAACGAGAGCTTCAGGGGCATGATGATGGGGATGCCGCCTGCCACCGCGCCTTCAAACAGTATACGCACGTTGTTCTTGCGGGCCAAATCAAAGAGTTCCGGGCCGTATTTGGCAATCAGCTCCTTGTTGGCAGTGACCACGTGCTTGCCGTTGTTCAATGCCTCGGTTACGAGTTCCCGCGCCAGATCCGCGCCGCCCATTAATTCGACGACCACGTTTGTTTCCGGGTCCCGGACCACTTCAAACGGGTCTTGAGACAGTAAATCGTTATCCAAATCGGTGATGTTACGGTTCTTTTTGGTGTCCCGCACCGCAATTTTCTGAAAGAAGATATCGGAGTGGTCCCGGAAAATTTTAAACACGCCCGAACCCACGGTACCCAAGCCAATCATGCCAATCACAACTTGTTTTTCGGTGGTCTGGTTGTCTGCCCCCGAAGCATTCTGGTGGGGCAGGGCTTGGCTGGGAAGGGATGACATGGGGATAACTCCTGAGAGACGGTGACTTGAAAATCCTACCATAGTCACAGCCGGGAGTCACAGCAACGGAAGGCCATGATTCAGGGTAGTCGCAATCGTGGAAAACCTGCGCAGTTTGTCGAGAACTCAGCGGTTAAAGCGAGGTGCGATATTTCCTGCCCCAAGTGCATGGGCGGCTTGGATGCGCCTGACTGACGCCTGAATGAAAAGCCTCATCTTCTGTTTACGGAAAATGAGGCTCCAATTCTTTAAGCTTATATTTTTCCATCCTGACTCTTCCCTGGCATGGCGAGGCCGGAGCTTATTTTTTTATGCCCGGCTTCCGGAAAATTCCCGCACATGGCAGGATAACAGGCTGATAATATCGTGCAGCACACCCGGAGCGTTTTTAAAGGAATAATCAATGGTTGGGAAGGTGCTGGCATGCACTTCCAACGCGCTTTTGAAAATTCCATCCGCCGTGAATACCTGGGGTCTTAACTGTTTATTGGCCGCCTGGAGAAAACTCTTCTCTTCCGGCGACAGAAGAAAATCCAACGAACCGTTCATACACTACCATCCTCTACTCTTCCACCAAACTTCTCTTCCCATCAAACCAAGATCTAAAAAAATAAAAACAAACAAATGGGTGGAATTGCCTTAATTGTGAAGAAATATTAATGAGCTGCCCTGAGAGGCTGTAGAGATTCGATTACAAAATCCCATTTGCAAGCGGCGCTTTTTTTAGTAAGCTCCCTAGCATTATGCTTCGCCTGACAGAACTGGTTTATTTGGCCGCTCCCTTTGAACGCCCCGAAGAACGGGCGTTTAACCAGCGTTTGGCCAAGCTGGTGCGCTCCTATAATTACCCCTTGTTTATGCCGGAAGAGGCCGTGGAAGAGTTGGCCGCCCAAGGGTGCCTGCGGGATTGGCAGCCGCGCCCCGAATTGGCTGAGCAGGGTTGCCATGAGGGAAATCTGGATCAGTACATGACTGAAGCCTGCATGGACTCGCTGAACCGGGCCAATTTAGTAATAGCTGTGTTTTACGGCGAGGATTTTGATCCGTTGACCGCGTATGAGGTGGGTTATGCCCTGGGTCGTCGCACGAATGTGGTGGCGATTCAGAATACACTGGAACCTACGTTGCTCCGATCCGGCAGTCTGGTGCGCATGACCTCACCGCACGTTTGTTCACGCGTGGTGATTACGCCCCATGATGACGAGTTGTTCCCCGACCGCCTGATTCCCATCCTGAACCGCTTTTACGTGACCCACAAGCTATAGGCGTTCGTATTCATCCGGCTATTGTTGGGAATCCGTAGGCTTGGGCAACTGACAGCGGCTCAATAGCGCCACCCGCCGCTCTGTTCTTTCCTTGGCACCCTGGTAGACGGCTTTCAAAGCTTCCTCAAGGCTGACTCCAGTCGTTAACGCATCCATCCTTGCCCTAAGGAGGAGAGCCTTGATCCCTTTCTCCGGCTTTTGGGCTGAGACCATTTGAAAGACGTCCGCTAGCTTATGCCAGTAGTTCTGTTCTACTGGGGATAATGTCTGATAAAAAACCGGGTTTGGTACATGAGAGTTATTCATCGGAGCTGTCTCGACAAACCGTGGAGAGGGTCCATGTTAAGAGGGGGCTTTCTGTACTATATTCTTAATATACCCGGATTCTACTCTGCTTGATCCATTAAGCCTGAATTGAATGTTCATTATTTTAAGGGGCGGCTTTTTAAAAACCCTGAATCATCTACCGGCTATGTTTGCGTGGCAGACCGACTTTGCGGGTAATCAGCCAGTCTTTCAGCCGATCAGGAACCCAGGTGAGAACATGCCGCAGTTGGGCGTCTTTCCCGACCAGGTAGCGGGTACGGGGACGGTTGGCGGTTAAGGCATGCGCCACGGCGTCGGCTACTCGCTCCGGTGGGATGCCTCGTTGGGCGGACCGAAGCGTGGCTCCGCGGATGGCTTCCAGGGCGGGGCCATATAAATCCGTCATTTCGACAGGAAGGTGTTGGCTGGCCGCTTCGGCGGCGCTCAGGGATTTTTTCCAGATGGGGGTGGCAATGGCGCCGGGTTCAATAATGGCCACCTCAATGCCCCAGGGCTGCAACTCCACCCGTAGGGCATCCGTCAGGGACTCCAGCGCGAATTTGGAAGCGGAATAGGGGCCGACAAACGGCAAGGCGTTCAATCCCGCAATGGAGCCCATGTTCACAATCCGTCCGGGCCCCTTGCGCAGCAGCGGTATAAACGCCTGGCAAACCGCAATCTGCCCGATGACGTTGACCTCCAGTTGGCGGCGCAATTGGTCAATCGGCACAAATTCCAGAGGGCCGCCCACGGCGATGCCGGCATTATTAACCAAACCTTGCAACGGCTGGCCGTTCAGGTTATTTTCTACGGTGATGAATGCTGTTTGAATCGAATTTTCATCCGTGATATCCAACTGAATCGGTACGATTCGTGAGCCGGAGACTTGCAGATGAGAGGCATCGCTTAAAGCGCGAACACCGGCAAAGACCCGCCAGCCCCGCTCGGATAAAACCTTTGCGCAGCAGGCACCGATGCCGGTTGATGCTCCGGTAATCAGAACGGTATTTTCAAGAGAATTTGAAGTCACTTGTTTCTCTTCCCTTTTACCTCAGCATAAATCAAAGCATTCGCAATGGAAAACAGTGGCATTCTGCAATTTATTTTGTCATTAAAAGGTGTTTCATAAATTCGTGAATTTGCATATCGGGTTAATTGCAAAGCTAGGGCTTAATAGGGTGCCGGATAGTTGAATTGCGGATTTTTTACCAGGCAAGTAAAATTTGTATGGAAAAACGGATCAACTGCCCGGGTTCAGTTGAATTTCCCGTAATACTTAGTACCTGTTACTCAATATCGGTCGCATGAAAGGCATGAGATAACTCCTTGTCGGAAACGGTAGTCCTGAGACTATGGAATTAGATGAAATTTATCAGTGTCAGCTTGGGACATCTGAACAGAAGATGACCACTTTGGAGCGCGACCTGATTGCGCATGCGGTAAACCCTGCTATATCGCTGGATGAGCAGGGCCGGATCACCTTTTGGAATTCAGCGGCTGAAGCGGTGTTCGGGTATACCGCTGCGGAGGCCAACGGACATTTGTTTACAGAGTTATTAATTCCTGCTGAATGGTCATTGCCTGATGATTTTACGTTTGTCGAAACCTTGCAGAGCGGCAAAAGCGGCGAACGTTTAGTGGATCGTCCTTTGGAAGCCATTGTGATGAATAAGCGGGGTGAACAGTTCGTGGCGGCGTTTTCCCTATTCAGGAGCCAGGGGGAATCCGGCTCGGAACTTACGGCCGTGATACGCCCGAAACTGGCCACGGGGGTAAAAACTTCGGAACAACAGGAGCGGCTGGCGCGGGACATTCAGGAAAGCCTGCATGGAAAGCGAGATTTGGATGACATTCTAAATCTGGCCGTTCGTCGTTTGGGTGAATTTATGAAAGCGGATCGATGTGTCGTATGGCTATACGATGCTGAAAAAGAGGCGTTTTTAATGCCCCGACATGAATATCGGGTCAATTCGGACATCCCCTCGTTTACAGCGCTGCCATTGGGGATGTGTCCGTATCTATCCAACTGGGTTTCTAAAAAGGAAGCGTTAGCGTTATACATACCCGATCTTCAGGCCTCCCGGAATCTTTCGCCGGATGATCTGAAATTGTTACGCATTCGGCCGGTACACAGCCTGTTGCATATTCCCCTGATCTATCAGGGGCACTTTTATGGTTTCTTGAGATTCCACTCTGTCCATGAAGTACGTCCCTGGGATGAAGAAACGGTTAAACTGATTCAGGAAATCGCTGCGACTCTGTCTCAGACCATTGATGAGTTGACACGTGAAGCCAAAACAACCTTGGAGTTGCAGCAGCGCTTAGTGCAGCGGGAAATGCTGGCGCTGCTCAGCCAGAGGGCCTTAAGTGGGCTTGCCATACAGTCCTTTCTGGAATTGACCGCCGCCCGGCTGGCTCAAACCCTGGGGCTGGAATTCTGCCGGATTCTGGAAATGCCTACTTCTGAAGCAGCCAAGTTTGAAGCAGTAGGGGCGACTGAGTTTGCGCTTCGCGCCGAGGTGCGGGATCATTTGTCTCCGCATTCTGCAAACGGCGCCGGCCTGAGTCGGACGGTGCAGGATCCGTTGGCGGCATACGCAGTGGCGGTGAGTCGTCCGGTAGTTAGCCCGAATTTATCTCAGGAAAACCGCTTTCAGGTGCCGGATTGGCTCATGGAAACCTCTGCCCGAAGTGCGGCTTCCGTTTTGATTTACATGACGACCGGTGTGTTTGGGGTGCTGGAAATTGCCTCGCTGCAACCACGAACTTTTTCGGATTCCGACATTTCACTGTTGCAGATTGTTTCCAATGTTTTGGGTATCGCCATAGAGCGGGAGCGCGCTGAAAAGGAAGCCGAAGAAAAAAACAACCGTTATGAAATGCTGCTGGACACCGGCAGTTATGCCGTATGGGACTGGAATTTGGAAACCGGCAACATTGCCTGGAATGAGAACAAATACCTGATGTTGGGTTTATCCCCCGATGTGTTTGTGCCGGAATCGGGTACGGTTATGCCGCTGGTGCATCCGGAAGACCGTCCTCATCTGGAAGTGTTGATTCAGCAGGCCCTTCAAAGCGGCGATACCTTCGAGACGGAATATCGGCTCAAGCACAGTACCGGGCGGTATATTTACGTGTTCACCCAGTTCACGGTGATTCGGAATGAGGTAGGCGAGGCCATCCATTTGGTTGGCATGTGCCTGGATATTACCCATCGCAAACAGCAGGAATTGCGCCTGATGGAGAGCGAGGAGCGCTTCCGAACCCTGGCGGATGATGTGCCTGTGCTGATTTGGATGGCCGATCCGGACAGGAAAGTGATCTATGTAAACCGAAGTTGCCTGGAATTTATGGGCCTAGAACTGAAAGATGTGCTGGGACGCGTGAATGAGGAATGGGTGAACCCGGAGCACATGCCGGAGGCGATGCGGATTTATGAAAAAGCGGTCGAGGAACGTAAACCGTATACGCTGGAGTGCCAGGTTCGACGCTACGATGGAGAATACCGCTGGCTGTTGTACCGAGGGGTTCCACGGTTACTGCCCAATGGGGAGTTTTTGGGTTTTATCGGTGTTGCCCTGGATATTACGGAGCGTAAACTGATTGAGCAGCAATTGCAGGAAAGCGAGGAGCGGTTCCGTAATATGGCGGACGCTGCCCCCGTTTTGATTGGGCAAGTGGATTGCGAAGGCAAAACCGTCTACCTGAACCAAGCCTGTCTTGAGTTCGCCAATGCCCCGATGGAGATGATACGGGACGAAGGCTGGATGCAGCTGGTGTTTCCCCCCGATCGGGAAACGCTGTTGGAAAACTATCGCGCATTTATTCCGAAACGGGCCAAATTTACCTTTGAATACCGGGCCATTCGCCATGACGGATCGCTTCGCCACATACTGAATACGGCGGCCCCGCGCTTTAAAGCGGATGGTGAATTTGTGGGCTACATGATCATTGGGACCGATATTACCGAACAGAAGGAAGCGATTTCTCGTTTTCAGCGGTTATCGGATTCCAATGTCATCGGTATCGCCCAATGGCGAACCGATGGTCAAGTGCTGGAGGCGAATGAAGCGTTTCTGAACCTGACCGGCTATACCCGGCAGGAGATGAATTCCGGTGATTTGAACGTGCAGGCCATTACCCCGCAGGAATTTTCCGAGGCGGAGAATGTTGCGCAGCGGGAATTGAAGGAGCATGGGGCATGCTCGCCTTACGAGAAGCAATATACCCATAAAGACGGGCATCGGGTGGATATTCTGGTCGGCGAAGCGTCATTGCAGGAGAAACCGGATGAGGATGTGGCTTTCGTTGTGGACATTTCCGCCCGAAAACAGACCGAGCGGGCCTTGCAGGAGATCCTGGACCGGGAGCGACTTCGTCATCGCCTGATGGATCTGGCCAGTCGCACTATGGACATGGATGAGCTGTTTAATGTCATCGCTACGGAAATAGGACGCTTTTACCAGGTTGATCGGTGTATGGTTGTCAGTTACGAACCGATGCCGGATCACCCGGATCGCTTACGACCGGCTGAAATTGGCCAGTACCGGGTGAACCCGCAAATGGATCCGGCCCGGTTAGAGGACTGGCCCGACACGGTTCTGAAACAAGGGGTCTCAATTGAGGAGACGTTGTCCTCCATTAACACGTCCGATCTGGCAAGCACCATCAATGCGGATACACAGAATGCCGATGAGTCCGGGTGTCCTGTCGAGGGGAGCCCCGATTATCTGCGTTCTATCGGGACGGTGCTGGTCCATCGGTTTGGGGTGCAAGCCTGCCTACGCATTGGAATGCGCTTCCGGGAACTGGGATATGGATGTATCGCGTTGATGCAATGTGACGAACAGCGTATCTGGAAGCCCGATGAGGAGGCGTTGATACAGGATTTGTCCTATCTGGTCGGCAGCATTCTGTATCAGGCCAAGCTGCATGAACAGGAACAACAGATTAAACGGGATCTGGAATGGAATTTGAAACGGGAGCAGCTTCGGCGGCGAATATTGCAAGTATCCGGCGAAAGTGGGGATATTGCCTATGTTGCGGACGTGGTGACCGAAGAGGTCGGACGCTTTTTCGGGGTCGATCGTTGCTGCATCTTCAGGTATCAACCCGCCGAGGAGGATGGTACGCTTTCCACAATGGGCGTCACGGGGCAATATCTGTCCGGGCCGGATATCAAGCCGCTCGATTTTGAAGCGTTCCCAAAGGAGTTCCTGGCGCCGTTAGCGCTGGATTTAACGGAAGCCTCAGCCGTTAAATTATTCTGGATGCCAACGCGGGAGGCCTTCTGGGACTATGTGCATAACCGTATGCAAAAGAAAGCGATTTCACCTGAGGAAGGGAATGCTTACTGCAATTGGATTACCGATCTGCTGTTTGACGAATATGGCAGCAAGTCCATCCTGCGCATCGATATTGTTTACCGGGGCCGGGTGTATGGAACCCTGACCCTGCATTTTTGCCGTGAGCACAAGGTGTGGCGGGAAGAGGAAAGCGATGTGCTTTACGATATCGTCTACCATATCGGCAGCATCTTCTCGCAGGCGGAATTGCACGAAAAGGAACAGCAATCCAAAAAGGCTCTGGAGCAAAGCTATAACCTGATCAGGATTGTGAGTGAGGCCCAGGGGCATTTTATCAGCAATGAAGAACCCCAGCAGCTTTTTGCCGACTTGGTGAACAAGCTGATGGTGCATACCGATAGCCGGTTTGGTTTTATTGGTGAGGTGCTTTACGACGAAGACGGAAAACCGTATCTGAAAACACGCTTTCTAAGCGATATTTCCTGGGATGAGCTATCCCTTAAGCTCTATGAGGAAAGCGAGTTGCGGGGCTTTGAATTCCGCAATATGGAGACCTTGTTCGGCAGAGTGATCACGTCGGGTGAGCCCCTGATTTCCAATGATCCGTTGAACGATCCCCGCCGTGGGGGCTTGCCGTCGGGGCATCCGCCGTTAACCTCATTTATGGGCATGCCTCTGTTAAAAGGTAGCGATCTGATTGGCATGGTGGGCATTGCCAATCGCCCCGGCGGGTACGATGAAAGCATGACCGAATCGCTGCAGCCCTACCTGCTGGCTTGCGCCAATATTATCTGGGGCTTAAGGGCCGAGCGGGAAAAGGCCACCCTCACCAGGGAACTCAAACACAGCGAGCAATCCTTGAAAATGTATGCGCTGCGTCTGCAAAAGAGCAATCAGGAACTGGAGCAATTTGCCACCATCGCCTCCCATGATTTGCAGGCCCCGTTGCGCAAGGTGGCGATGTTCAGCGATTTTATCAAGTCCAGCGCCGGAGACGATCTGCCGAAGGATTGCTATGACTATATCGAGCGTATTAAGAAATCCGTGTTAAAGATGCAGGCCCTGATCAGCGATTTGTTGGTGCTGTCTCGCGTTACCCGCAAAGGTAAGCCCTTTACCCCGGTGGATTTGGGGCATGTGATCCAGGAGGTGCTGTCCGATCTGGAAACTTACTGTCGGGAAAGCGGGGGGACTGTCGAGGTTCTGGATTCCATGACCATTGAGGCCGATGAGACCCAGATGCACCAGATTTTTCAGAACCTGATCGGAAATTCGCTTAAATTTCATCAGGCAGGGGTGCCGCCAGTGGTTCGGGTGAGCGCCCAGGCGGTAGGCCACAATATCTGCGAAATTCGGGTGCAGGATGAAGGCATCGGGTTTGACGAGAAATACCTGGACCGCATTTTTGACGTGTTCGAGCGGCTGCACGGCGAGAATGCCTTTGAGGGCACCGGCATGGGATTGGCGATCGTTAAAAAAATCGCGGAACGCCACGGTGGTAGCGTAACCGCCGAAGGCGAACCCGGCCATGGCGCTACGTTTACCGTCAGGCTGCCGATTCGGCATTAAGGCGGCCGCGTCCGAATCTTATAGGCCGGATTCGGCTAACCAAGCTGATTCAGGCTCTGACGAACGGATTGTTACGCATTTCGTGGCCAATGGTGGTGCCTGGGCCGTGCCCGGTCACCACGCGAATGTCCTCGTTGAGCGTATAGAGTCGCTCCCGAATGGATTTCTCAATGGTGGGGTAATCGCCGCCCCATAAATCCGTCCGACCGATTCCCCCTTGAAACAGTGTGTCTCCCGCCAGAAGCAGGTTAATATCCTCAAATAGGAAACTCATGGAACCGGGCGTGTGGCCGGGGGTAAAAATAGCCTTCCCGCTGAGTGAGGTCAACGGCAAATCCTCTTCATGCTCCAGCCAATGGGTGGGGGCTGGCACCGGCTTGTACGGCATACCGAACAGGCTGCATTGCACTTCCAAGTGATCCCACAGCGGTTTGTCTTCTTGATGCAGGCACAGCGGAGCGCCGGTTTTCTCATGCATCTCGCCGGAGGCCAAGAAATGATCGAAGTGCGCATGGGTGTGCAGAATCTGGGAAACGCTAAAGCCTTCCTCGTCCAGAATTTGCAAAATCCGGTCCGCATCCCCGCCCGGATCCACCACGATGGCCCGCTTGGAAACCCGATCGCCAAGAATGGTGCAATTGCACCGCAGCGGGCCAACCTGAAGCGTTTTTACGAAAATATTGCTTTGAGTCTCTTGCATAGCAGTAGTATAGCCGAAGCCCTTGCATCTAAAAACATCTCCCCAAAATTGGTTTTTAAATCGCGCTGGCACAGAGGCTCAACTTTGTTTAAGACGCAATACAATGCGACGAAATGCTAACCCAAAGGCGTTTTATAGCCGCTTGATGGCGTTACTGCCCCACTGCTGGCTGTCACAAAGCTTCTTGGCGTTGAGACACCACTGCCACTCATGAGGGTGGCTGCCTTGGATTCGACGGATGGACTGCGCGAAATGCCGGGATTGATGCCTACCCTGCTGAAAACAGCTGTTCTGCTGGTATTCAGTTCCTTTAACTCCTTTAACAGTCTTGCATCAACTGTTTCCAGATCCAGGGATGTCGAATAAGGCGAAACCTTACTATGAGCAGGGATATCTACCTCGGAGGCAATCGATGTTCTGCTGGAGGAAGCAGGCTTTTGGGATATTCTGGATGAGTTTGGCCAACTGATAGAAGGGGAGCGTGTTGATGTCAGGCTTCCATCCATCTGGGAAAATCTTTCCTGTCTTCCGGCTCGCTGCCCCTTCAGCAATGCTGCGTTCACGTCATCCACGGATATCGCAAAAGGCGAAGCAATACGGCATGGTTCAGGCAACGCCTTGTGAGACAACGGGCTGGTGCGCAACGGGTTGTCAGCCCAGTATTGATCCCAAAATGCCTGAGTATGGACAGGTCTGCCAAATTCTTCACTGGGACGTATGGTGGGAGTGTTGACTTTCCCCTCCAGCCGGGATGATACTTTTTCAGGTGAATTTGAGGGGTGTATCCCCCGCTGTCTGTCAAAATTTTCCAGACGGGTTTGAAATGCCTTGGGGTTTTGTTGATACAGCCCGACATTTTCCGGATGGGTGAAAAAATCTGCGATGGGAGTTGTGGAAGCTTTGTTGGATTTAATTTCAGGCCCTACCTGAATAAAGCTGGTATGCTCTGTTTTAAGCCAACTGGGCTTCCCGACGGTACTGAATGCCGAAAGGGAACCTGACAATGAACTCTCTCCAGAGGCTCTCTTAGACAATGCAAATGAGCCCGGCGGGGCAATGCCCGTAGTAGTGCTAACGGCATGGGACGACTGGCCAGCAGAGCGGCTGAATGTATCTGTTTTGCCGCCCTTGGCAAGCCAGGAGGAGGGCTTTGAAAACTTTGTTGCGGCTTTGAGTTTTAATGCTTTGAATGCGCTAAAACTCAACCCTTTAACAGGAGAGGCGCCCATTTTTTGCCCTTCTTGTGCCGTTATGCTTGATGAACATATCAGTCATTTTCACTGAAAACATGTTGAATTTACTTAGATAAAAACAAAAAAATATTTTTTGTGCTATTTACCACCTTCTTCTTTAAATGGTAGCGTCGGATGCCTGAGCCCTAAACGTTGATTAGCAGCGGCATTCGGTTGTGAACCTCTGCAAAATGGGTTTCGGCGGGGCGGGTGACGATATACACAAAGCGCTCGTCCCGTTGTTCTATCAGGACGCCGAGTAAGGATTGGGCCGGATCCAGGTCAAACCAGTGGGATTGTCGTTGCGAATCCTTCTCCATCCAACGCAAAGCCGGAACCTTGACCCGCCGGGGTTGATAGCGGTTCCATTTACCCTCTTTCAGACTTAGCAGCCGGGCCCAACCGGTCACGGGCACATCAAATTCCGGGTCTTCCCCCTGGCGTTTGCCCCATTGGCAAAATACCGGCCCTTCTTCCGTTATGACCGGAATCTTAACCTTGGGAATCGGGAAAAACGCCTTTCGGACGATGACTTCCCCCGTCACCGGATCGGTGTATCGATATTCCATACCGCCGCACATAATGCCATTACTATAGAAAGGCGACACGGCCATGGCAAGCCGATGGTTGTTGCGGGCAGGGTTTGTAGTAAGATCGGATTATGACGGGGGGCTTGCTGTGCGGTAAGCACCAACGGGTGTTACTAGGTTATTTTGAGAGAACGAGGAGGCCGGATGGCGCTTACAATCGACGTCAGCCAGGATAAGTGGGGATTAACCGAGGAGCAGCGCATGATCCGGGACATGGTCCGGGATTTCGCGGTGAACAAAGTGGAACCGCGCGCATCGGAAATCGACAAAACCTGCCGCTTCCCTGTGGAAACCTTTCAGGAAATGACCGAAATGGGGCTGATGGCCCTGCCGGTATCGGAAGAATACGGCGGCGGCGGCGCTGATTATTTAAGTTACGCCATTGCGGTCGAGGAATTGTCCCGTGTCTGCGCGTCTACGGCGCTTAGTTTTGCCGCGCACACGTCTCTGGTGGTGATGCCCATTTACCTGTTCGGGAGCGAAGCCCAGAAAAAGAAATACCTGCCCGGCCTGGGTTCCGGCAAACTGGGCGCTTACGGCCTGACTGAGCCCAATGCGGGTAGCGACTCCGGCGGAACCGAAACCACTGCCGTAAAGCAAGGCGATAAGTACATTCTGAACGGCACCAAAATCTTTATTACCAACGCCAACTACGCGGAAACCTTCATTGCCACGGCCGTTACCCAAAAAGGAGTCGGCACCAAAGGAATCAGCGCGTTTATTTTCGAAAAGGACATCCCTGGCTTCTCGCTGGGCGCGAAAGACGAAAAGCTGGGCATGCGCGGCTCCGACTGGGGCACCCTCCAGTTCGACAACGCCGAGATTGCCGCCGAGAACCTGATTGGGGAGGAAGGCAAGGGCTTCAAATACTTCATGCAAACCCTGGATAACGGCCGTATTTCCATCGGCGCGCTCGGGGTGGGGATTGCGCAAGGCGCCCTGGATAAAGCCCTGCAGTATGCCAAGGAGCGTCGTCAGTTCGGCAAGGCTATTGCCGATTTTCAGGCCATCCAGTTCATGCTGGCGGATATGGCGATGGAAATTGAAGCGGCCCGCCTGCTGGTATACAACGCGGCCCGGTTAAAGCTGGCCGGCCTGCCCTTTACCAAGGAAGCCTCCATGGCCAAGCTGTACGCGTCGGAAGTAGCGATGCGGGCCACCAACCATGCGATTCAGATTCATGGCGGTTACGGCTACACCAAGGACTTCCCGGTGGAGCGCTACCTGCGGGATGCCAAGCTGTGCGAAATCGGTGAAGGCACCTCTGAAATCCAGCGCACCGTCATTGCCCGGAATATCCTGAGCTGAGCCTGTGGCTCAGCCCCGGAAGCAGGGCGTTTGGGAATAGGGGATAGTGTTTGATTGGAATTTGTTTGTATAAGGACATTTAAAAATGATGACCGTTTCCCATCCCGGCCCCCATTTCTCCGGCAACAGGGTTCCCCTGAAGCAGAAACCCCGCTTTGGCGGTGAGCAGGAATATCAGCAGTTTTTGGGTAAGCTGCGTGAATTTCCGGAAGAATCTGTACAACGTTTGATCCAGATTAACGAAATCCCTGGCGGGAGTAAGGAACATATTACAAAGGCCAAGGAATTCGGGGCAATTGATGAGAATGTAAAGTGGTTCAATGGCCAAGTGATTGGATTGATTAGCCACCGCAAGTCGAATCCCGATGCGCGTGAGCATCTGGGAGATTTGAGGAGGGCTTTTGAAACGGTAATAAAAGAAAAAGGACTCGGTCAAAATCTGGATCAAAAGGCATAGCCGGGCTTCCAATCAAACTGAACTATTAAGAGCAAAGAGAGCATCTTTTTTAAAAGTTGCTCTCTTTGGCTTCTTAGACGTTATTGCTCAAGACTGTTGGGGTGGCTGGGTTTTCTTTTGCTGATCCACAAACAGCTTTTTCACTTCCGGCTTGACCCGAATGTTTTGGGTGGCCAGATGGAATTTGCCCATATAGCTTAAAATATCGTGCTGCTGCATCAACACTTCCGGGTTCTCGGGTGGCGGGGCGGGAATAAAATCGATGGTTTTTCCGTTATCGGCAGGTTCTCTGCCTTCCAGCCGATCCAGGACATCATGCAGGGTGAAGGGTTCCGGCAGCTTGTACTTTCGCCCGATGGCCAGATAATCGAAGCCCGGCGGCAACTTATAGAGCATTTTCAGCGTTTCAATGTCCCGCTCGGACACACTGGTGACCCCGTACTGGTGTGGAACGTACATAATATCGTCCGGGCCGTCGCTGTGCCCAATAAGCCCAATCGCATGGCCGATTTCATGCAGAATGGTGTGCCGCACCTCGTTCATATCGTTATATTGGGCATGCACCAGGCCATCGGAGATGCCGATTTTAATTTCGGCGGAATACACCAGGGATTGCGGATTGACCATGTACTGGCAATGGCCCAGTGAGGTGCGATCGACCCGCCGCCAACTTACATCGATTTGGGAACCGTCCAGGTTGGCGACAAACTGGAAACGTACCAGCCCCCCGCTGAGCTGGGTCCAGGCATCAAAGGCGTCGTACACCATCTGGTTGTAAGAGAAGGACTCCTGTTGCTTGGTTTTTTCATACCAGCGGAAGGGCGCCACATACACCTTGATAGGCATGGCGGAATCCGGCCACCGAACGGTGAGCCCTTCTTTCAAACAAGCATCCAGGTACGTTCTTTCCATATAGTCTCATTATAGAAGCCTTAAGCCCGGCTTGGTAGTCTATGACCGCTATGAATTTACAGGAATTCACTGATCATCGTTGTTTCGCATTTTAAGAGAAAGGCTGAGTTTCGGTATGGTTTTTTTAAGAGATTTTGGCTGGACATCTGATATTAACCGGATAGTTCATATGGAATCGCTGTATTAATTCGCTCGTGAGTGGATCTGGCAATTTTTAATCCTGAGATGCCTGTCGTGCTGGAGGGTATGTCACATAACATTTAAAATAAATTGCTGTATGAGGCCGATTATCTCATTGTCTTTTGTCATTTTTTCCAGTTTACTCATTCCATTCATTTCGCCTTAATTCCCTGTTTATCTTGTTCTGAGTCGTTTATTTGAGTAGTTTATTATTGATACAAAGGTCTCCCAATGCCAGCAGGAATGTCACCCATTCAATTTTCCGGCTATTTTCGAACCAATGCCGGTTTACCCACGTCCAAAGCAATCCTTCCACAGGTCAAGCCGGCTATCCCGCAAGGCCCGCCCGGTGATCATTTTGCTTTAAGCACATCCAACCCTTCTTCAAAACAGCCCCGTTTCTCAGGGTTTACAGACCGCAACGATGACTATTGGCATGGCGATCCGGATGGCGAGAATAGGTATTGCAGCGGTAATACCAACCGTAGCGGACGTTGTGACGGGACCTCTGAGGATGAAAGCGACGACACGCCAAGAAACAGACTGAGTAGCCTGCTGCCTGAAGGCCTGCGGGAGCCAATTCGAAGAGCCGGCCATCTGCTACAAGGCATCGGCGGAGCCGCACAGGACGGCGCAAATATGATTGGAGACGTCGTTGCCGATCAGATTGAAGGCTACGCGGAACATCAGGCTCAACTGAATGACGAGTACAGTGATATCGCGCTTCATTCTTACATTCCTCTGATGGCAAAAGCGCTCAATGTCGTTCCCCAAAAAGACGGGCAGTCTGAGATTGCTTATGCGGACCAGGTTTTGACATTGGCGCGAAGACCAACCCCGCAACAGGAAGATGCCTGGGAAGACGCGCTTCATCGAGCAACCCAAAAAGGTGAGATGGAAGCCTGGCAAGCCAAACAGGCCATTCCGCTGTATAACCTGGCGGCTCGTTTACAACATAAGCTGGTACAAACCCCCTTAATGGTAAAAAATCAGGAGCTACAGGCAGAGCGCCAGGAGGCTCGCGAGAGAGACTTCAGGGACCTTCCGTTGGTTGCCGAACACCGACACCGACACAACCGAAGGACTGAACGACCTCGGGCGGATAATAATAATGATCGCCGTCCGACGGCAAGCAGTTCCACGCAACGGGAGGAGCAGCTTGTTAGGCGGGAACCGGAATTCCCGCACTTTTCCGAAGGAAGAGGGATGAACTACCGAATCAGCGCCAGCGGCCGTGAAGCGGTGTATGAGGATGGTTCAAGAGCCCCCTTGCGGAGAAGATAAGACTCCCGGTTCCTGCCTATGGGATGTGTTTTGGTACTCACAGGCAGATCGTTATGAGCGCCGGGCTGGTCTAAATGGAGTATTTTCCGTCCAGCCAATCTGGCGGACAATAGTGCCATGAAAATCTATTATCTCTCCCGAAAGATTCGCTTGCCGATTACTCAGGATGTGGCCTGGGCGTTTTTCTCAAACCCGGCCAGCCTGAGCCAGTTGACGCCGCCTGACAGTCGAATGGTGGACGAGAGTATTGAGCAGCCCAAGAAAATTTATGCGGGCATGTTGCAAGTTTTTCGGGTCAGTCCGGTGCATTGGCTGCCTTCGGTGCGCTGGGTGGCGGAAATTTCCCATGTGGACGCGCCCAATTTTTTCGTGGACGAGCAAAAAGTCGGCCCCTTTGCCTTCTGGCATCATCGGCACAGTGTGATTCCGGTAGCCAGCGGCGTGGAGATTGAGGATACGGTGCATTATGCCATGCCATTCGGCATTCTGGGCGAGCTGGTGCATGCCCTGTTTGTCCGCAAGCAACTGGAGCGCCTGTTTGAGTATCGCCATACCATGCTGGAGGAATTTTTCGGGGAAACTTGAGCCTGTCTCGCTTTTTGCTAAGCTGAAGACATACATTCGGCAGATAGGGCATCGGGAAGAGGTGAAGCATGCACCATCATAAAATTCAGGCATTGCCGGACACGATTGAGATTATTTCGGCAGAGGTTGACCACTTGGCGGATCTGGCCGAGCTGATGGATCAGTACCGCCTGTTCTACGGGCAGGCCAGCAATCGCCCCGCCGCCGAGCAATTCCTGTTTGAGCGCATCATTAATCATGACTCGGTGATTTATTTGGCTCGGGATGTGAAAACGCGCCAGGCGGTTGGATTTGTGCAGTTGTACCCCAGCTTCTCTTCGGTCTCGTTGCAACCCATCTGGATTTTGAATGATTTATATGTGCTGACTGATTATCGACGCCTGGGAATCGGCCGGGCCCTGATTCAACAGACAATCAATCTGGCGCGGGCGCGGGGCGACAAAGGCTTAACGCTCCAGACGATGCCGGAAAACTTGCCCGCCCAGGCGCTTTATAAAAGTATGGGCTTTGTGGAGGACACAAAATCCATGTATTTCGTGAACTGGTTCTCGGAAAACGAATAGAGCCGTATGATTGTTAGGGTGAACAAGCCAATCGGCTTGATGTGCGATGGTATTGCAAAGTTTTATACATAAAATAGGGTTTTTCCCACAAAAGGATTCCCAAGGGATTTCAGATGAGTTACAATAAACTCATCCTTAACATTTTTTGAGAGGGCTATTGAAAACCTAATGAAGGGTTAGCATAGGTTTTCGGTAAGTTCGTTTTTAAGACTTGGCTTCTACATCGTACTAATAATGCGAGGTTGGGTATGTACCATCGTATGGTCATTCAGCAAAACCCTGGTATGTTTGATTCCCAAGAGCTTCAAGAGGCGGAGCGCTTTTTTGAATGGGCGCTTTCCTACGAGCGCAAGGGGTTGGCCATTGCCGCCGAAGCCCTGCGGGAAGAAGGGCGTAAAGCGTTGGAATCCTTTTTGGCCCGTAGCGCCGCTAGCTAAAAATTTCTAACGGAATTTAAAAATCCGCCGACTCTACGGTAAACAGTCGGCGGATTTTTGATTTGATTGAGCGTTAAAGAGGCTTGGTACTAGGCTTTTTGGCCAATATAGGTACCAATTTTTTCGCCAAGCAGAATTTTGGTAATAGCCCGGTGCCGACTGAAGTCGAACACCAGAATGGGCAGCTTGGTTTCCTTACACAAGGTTACTGCGGTTTGATCCATCACCTTCAGATTCTTCAGCAGCACATCGTCATAAGTCAGTTGATCAAACTTGACCGCATCCGGACTGATTTTGGGGTCTTTATCGTACACGCCGTCCACGCCGTTCTTGGCCATCATAATCACATCGGCGCCAATTTCAGCGGCCCGCAGCGCGGACGTGGTATCGGTGGAGAAAAACGGGTTGCCTGTGCCGCCCGCAAAAATAACCACTCGGCCTTTTTCCAGGTGACGAACGGCTCTCAGGCGGATATAGGGCTCTGCAATGCGATCCATTCCGATGGCGCTCATTACCCGCACCGGCATCCCCTTGGATTTCAAGGTTTCCTGCAGAATCAGGGAGTTCATAATGGTAGCCAGCATGCCCACGTAATCGGCCGCCGCCCGATCCATGCCCAATTTGGTTGAGTTCTGGACGCCACGGAAAATATTGCCGCCACCAACCACAACCGCCACGCTACAGCCCAGCGATGCCGCTTCCACGATTTCATCAGCCACCAGGCTGATCACTTCCGGCTTGATGCCGAAGCCTTGATCGCCCATCAGGGCTTCCCCGCTGATTTTCAACAAAATCCGTTTGTAACGGAGCGGAGAGGGAGGACAAATCTGTTCAGTCAATGTGGTCACTGTCTCGAATTCAATGGATGTCGTCATATCTATTGTAAGGCTCGCTGCTTCTTTGGTGGGAGTGCGTATTGGTTAAAAGTCGAAAAATCTTCAGATTTGCTCCTTTGAAAAACCCCTCCCGGTTTGGGGAGGGGTTTTAAAGGAGAATGATTTTAAACTCGGGCTGCTGCCGCGACTTCCTCGGCGAAGTTCGTTTCCTTCTTCTCGATGCCTTCGCCCAATGCGTACCGGGTGAAACGGACCACTTCAATGTCCATATCGCCCAGCTCAGTGGCGCGGTTCTTGATGATATCGTCCACGGATTGAGAAGGATCTTTCACGAACGGTTGCTCGATCAGGCAGCGCTGGCCCAACAGTTTGGACACGCGACCTTCCACGATCTTGCGGCGGATGTCTTCCGGCTTGTTAGCCAGGTCTTCCTTGCCCATTTCCACACGGGTTTCTTCTTCAATCACGGTCGGATCGATGTCGGCGCGGCTGACAAAATCCGGGGCGGCGCTGGCAATCTGCATCGCAACGTCTTTAATCAGTTGCTTGAAGACTTCGTGGTTAGCCGTTTCGGCCTTGCCGGTTTTCAGCTCAACCAGAACGCCCACCTTGCCGCCAGTGTGGATGTAGGAATGGATAGCGCCATTGCCTGCCACCTGGTACCGAACGAAGCGACGGATGTTCAGGTTTTCTTTAATGGCGGCGATTTTATCGGTAACGTACTGTTGAACAGTGCTGCCTGCCAGGAAGCTGGAAGGCAGGGTCAACAACTCTTGTACGTCAGCCGGGGCTTTTTCCAGAATTTGTTGGGCCACTTCGGACACCATTGTCTGGAACGCGTCGCCTTTGGCCACGAAATCGGTTTCGCAGTTGACTTCCACCAGAACGCCGGTTTTGCGATCGTCGGAAATCAGGGATGCCACTTGACCTTCAGCGGCAGTACGGCCGCTTTTCTTTTCAGCAGTCGCAATACCCTTTTGACGCAGGATTTCGGCGGCTTTTTCCATGTCGCCGCCGGCTTCCACCAGCGCTTTTTTGGCATCCATCATGCCTGCGCCGGTCTTTTCGCGCAGTTCTTTTACTTGTGATGCTGTAATTTCCATTGAATTTAAATTCCTTCGTAAATCAAATGATGCTTAAAGGCATTAACCTTCCTGGTTGGCAGCGACGACGGCTTCCCGCTCTTCCATTTCAGGATGGGGTTTGCCGGTCATTTCTTCGGCGCTGACGGAAGGACCGCCGGCCTGGCCACCACGCATTTTGTTGACGTACTCTTCACGGCTGGCGCTGCCTTCGATGATCGCTTCGGCCATTTTCTGGGTGATCAGACGAATGGAGCGGGTGGCGTCATCGTTGCCCGGAATCACGTAGTTGATGTTCTCGGGGCTGCAGTTGGTATCGATAATACCGACGATGGGGATGCCGATTTTGCTGGCTTCCTGAACCGCAATCAGCTCGCGACGCTGGTCGATGACAAACAGCACGTCGGGCATGCCGCGCATTTCCTTAATACCACCCAAGGAGCGCTCCAGTTTGTTGAGTTGGCGGGTCAATACGGCGACTTCCTTTTTGCCGAGACGTTCGAAGTGGCCGTTGTCGCGCATTTCTTCCAGTTCGCGCAGCTTGTTGATACGGGTGCGGATGGTTTCAAAGTTGGTAAGGGTACCGCCCAACCAGCGTTTGCTGATGAAGTAGGCGCCGCAGCGTCTTGCTTCTTCCTCAACGATATCGGAGGCCTGGCGCTTGGTTCCCACGAAGACGATTTTCTTGCCCTGGGCAGCGGACTTCTTCATGAACTCGTATGCCTCGTCCAGAAGCTGGCTGGTTTTGGTCAAATCGATGATATAAATTCCGTTGCGCTCGCCCCAGATGAACGGTTTCATTTTGGGATTCCAACGGTGAACCTGGTGACCGAAGTGGACGCCGGCTTCCAAAAGTTCCTGTAACGAAGCTACTGGCATAAAGATGTGTTCTCCTTCTAAAATCTCACGTGGGTGATACAGACGATA
>JAJQJM010000018.1 GCA_021323475.1 Vampirovibrio sp. | reverse complement strand
TAAGGCTTCAAGGCAATCACCGCCTGTGGCCTGGGCAATAGCACATACGTCACCATGCCGAACACCGCCACGATCATGACCATCAGCAAGCCCAATTCCCAGTGTCGCATCAGCCTGGAAAAAGGCCATGCGTTATCCCGCCGGTTGAGCAGCGACGTCTTCTGTTCCGCGTCCGTCATACTGGTGGCCTGGAACCCGGTCTAAGCCTTGGCTAACGTTTGCTCGAACAGCGCTTTCAGGTCATCGTCCTCGACCCGCTTTTGCTCATCCGCCAGACGCTTGAACGCATCAAACAGCAGGCCCATCTGCTCATCGCTGACCGTAAAGCCCAGTTTTTCCAAACGGGATTTTACCGCCGCCCGACCGGAGCGAGGCCCCAAAGGCAGGTAGGATTCGCTGAGGCCAATCCATTCCGGCATCATAATCTCGTAGGTGGCCCGCCCTTTCAGGAAGCCGTCCTGATGGATACCGGATTCATGGGCAAACGCGTTCCGCCCGATGATGGCCTTGTTATACTGAATGGGCATGCCGGTCAATTCGGAGACCAGACGGCTGGTTTCGGCAAAATGCACCGTATCGATATCGGTATACACGCCTTCAAAGTATTCCGGACGCACCTTCAGAGCCATCACCACTTCTTCCATCGCCGCGTTACCGGCGCGTTCGCCGATGCCGTTGATAGTGCATTCCACCTGACGGGCACCGTTCTGGATACCGGCAATACTGTTGGCGGTCGCCAGACCCAGGTCGTTGTGGCAGTGGATGGAAATAATGGCTTTGTCCACGTTGGGCACGTTGGCCATAATGCCGTGAATCAGGCGGCCGAACTCATCGGGGATGGTGTAGCCCACCGTATCGGGAATGTTCACCGTGGTGGCGCCCGCGTCAATCACCGCTTCAATTACCTTGTACAGGTAAAACGGGTCGGTACGGCCCGCGTCTTCCGCGGAAAACTCCACATCCGGGCATTTGGAAGCCGCCAGGGCCACCATGTCCCGCGCGATGTTCAGGATTTCCTCGCGTGTTTTTTTGAACTTGGCTTGAATATGAATGTCACTGGTGCCGATAAACGTGTGGATTCTGGGCTTTTCGGCATATTTCACCGCGTCCCAGGTGGCGGTAATATCCTGCGGCGTGGCCCGGCTCAACCCGCAAATGGTAGGGCCTTTCACGTCGCAGGCAATCTGCTTCACCGACTCAAAATCGCCGGGGCTGCTGAACGGGAAGCCTGCCTCAATGATGTCCACATTAAGGGCCGCAAGCTTATGAGCGATCTGAAGCTTCTCGTGGTGCTTAAGCGCCGCGCCAGGGCATTGTTCGCCGTCGCGCAGGGTGGTATCGAAAATGTATACCTTGTTTTCGTTCAGTCGTTTCATGTTGCTTGTGTTGCCCCGTAATTGGATGGAAAGGGATCCTAAAAATGTTATGATAACAGAAAATGAGAGCCTTCGACAGTAAGCGTCCCGGCTGATGAGCCGTCCTTCCGTCAGGCACCTTATTCCATTATTGCCACATGTCGCTCAGGCAAATCAATCGGAGGCGCCCACATTTATGAAAATCCAAAGTCTGCCTTCCCGCTTTCATCGGTGGTCTCTTTTGCTGACCGGGGCTTGCCTATTGGCGTTTACCAGCATCACGGCGGCCATGGCGGCAACACCCGCATTGCCCGGTGAACTTCAAAAAGGCGACACCGGCAAAATGGTATTACTGGACTTCTATTCCGACTTTTGCGGCACCTGCCAAATGATGGAGCCTTTCCTGAAAGGGCTGGCCTCTAAAACCGAAAACCAAGTACGATTCAAGCGTATCGATTTGACCGATTCCGACAATCAGAAATATTTACAGCTCTACGGCATCGAAGGCACCCCCACCTACGTCCTCTATAATTCCGAAGGCCAACCGCTGTATCGCATGCAGGATTACATTACTCCTGTTGTGCTGGAACGGCAGGTATTGCGCTTAATCGGCCAGTTAAAACAAACCGATTTTCCGTCCGGTCTGGGGTTACCGCCCGGCCATCCATCTTCCAGGCAAACCGTCAACCGTGAGAATCTGGATGAGATGATTCTGGTGGCCTTTGAGCAGTCGGATTGCAAGGCGTGTCATGACATGGAGCCCTATTTGAAGGGCTTTGAAATGACCGACAAAAAGGGTTTACACATTATGCACGTGGATACGGACAGCACCAACGGGAAAAAGCTGATGGAAACGCTGTCCATTAAAGCGTTGCCCGCCTATGTGCTGTTCGATAACAACACGACACCCGGCAACAAGGCAGATGCCCGCGGGGAATTGTTCCGCATGACCGGCAAAATCCAGCCCCGACTGCTGTGGGACATCATCCGCATGTTTGGGGATGACGGCGTTTAAGCGTTGAATAGCTCGGTATCAGCAACTCACTAACGCTTTGACAATACCACAAAGCACGTGGATGGGGCTCCTACCGCAAGCCGGTCGGCCAAACGCGCCAGTAATGGCTCACACTCGCCCGAATCGGCGGTAACGGCCACCTGCTTGTTTCGGGCTTTTTCCCCAACAATCACTTTCACCCGGCTTTTGGGGATGTTCAGCAGGCTTGCCAGTAGTTTTTCAACGGCTGCATTGGCCTTCCCATCCTCCGGCGGAGCCGACACCTTAAGGTTCAACACCGTATCACCGGCCTCAAACGGCAATAAGGCATCCTTCCCGCCACGGGGCGTTACCCGCAGCGGGAGAATCAATTGCGTATCCGTGACCCGAACCTGAATCACTGTCGAATTCTATTAATAGTTGAAACCCGATTTCCGCAGGTGAACCATGGGCGCTTCCTCGTGATTCAGATAAGTTCCATCGACCACCTCACCGATGAACAGATGGTGATCCGCCGCCTCGCACTTGGACTTTAGTTTGCAATGCATCACGGCCACCGCTTCATCCAAGGCAAGCCCGTATTCGGTTTCCGTATGGGGCACACCGTCAAACTGATCCGGTGAATAGCGGGAAAACGCTTTCATCAGATTCATGTTCTCGTTGCTCAGCACATTCACGCAGAACGAGCCGGATTGCTCGATGGCGCTGTAAATTTCACGATCAGGGTGAACCGCCACTGAAATACACGGAGGCTCAAACCCGGCCTGGGCCACCCAGGAACCCATCATGCCGATTTTCTGCTCGCCGCGCTTTGCGGTAATGATGAACACCCCGCTTGGAATCCGGCCAATCGCCGCGCCAATCCCTTCTTTGTTCGCCAACTGCTCCGCCATATCCGTAATCTCCTGAGCCAAACATATCCTTTCTACTCTACAAAAATTATCGTTAAAATAAAACAGTTCGCCAGGCTTCATTGAATCTCCGGTGAATTCACGGATAGAACGGTTGCAAACGGCAGGCGCTCGCGCTAGATTAGGATGCTATGACAAATTTGCTTGATCCCACCGAATTGGCCCTGAAAGCGCCGGTTACCAAGGCCAACCTGAACACCCACGTGTTCGTCTGCACCGGCACCTCCTGCTCAAAAAATAACAGTGAACAAACCCTGGCCAAATTCTGGGAAGTGCTGGCCGCCAAAGGGCTTTTATATGGCAAACGTGGCACTATGGACGGCACGGTTATTGTCACCACCTGTGGCTCCGTCGGCTTGTGCGCCATTGGTCCTGCGGTTCTGATTTACCCGGAAGGCGTCTGGTACTACAACGTTACTCCGGACGATGTGGCAGAAATCGTCGATCAGCACATCATTCAGGGCCGCATTGTGGAACGGCTGATGGCCATGCATTTTTAAAACGTTTCTCAGTAGGGAATAACCCACCTGATATTTAATTAAAAGAAGAGGCGCTGAATTGAATCAGCGCCTCTTTTTAATCTACTGCCGGTTAATTTAATTCCGGTCCAAACTAGCGTTTGGGAGGGGATTTTTTAATGCTGCGTTTGGCAGGCCGACCGCCTTTGCGACGCTTAGCCGCCGCTTGCGCTGCTGATGCCTTAGCGACCGCAACCGCAGAACCGGACTCTTCGCCCTCCAACTCATCGTCATCAACGCCGTCTTCGGAATCAAAATCCTCTATTTCGTCATCGTCATCCGTCATCAGGTCAACGCCTTCATCCTCTTCGGACTCATCGTGGTCAGGCTCTACATGTTCAGGCTCTTCCCGGTCTTCTGTCGGTTGATGCGCATCGACGTCCTCAACAGCGTTCTCATCGACACTTTCTTCCTGGCGTCTGCTGGCGCGGCCTCGGCGCGGCCTTTCCACTTCGGGTTCAGCCATATCTTCAAAGCCGGTATCCGTCTCTTCAAGGGCCACGGCCGCTTCTTCAGGGGCGCCTGCGGATTCTTCGAATGCCGCACGATTGCCTCTTCCGCCTTTGGAGCGGGGAGCGCTGACTGCGGCAATGGCTTCCGCTGGAACTTCCGCCTCTTCCTCCTCGGCGCCCTCTTCCTCAAAATCGCCTTCCTGTGATTCATCGACCGACATATGCTGCATCGGCATACTGGCAGCAGCCTCAATCGAGTGTACCAGCGTCACGATATCGTTGGCTTTCGGGTTGATGCGGGTCAACACGCTGTTAATGGCCATCGGCAAATGCGCCAGCTTGGCCACGCTGGACAACCGTACGCCGGTTGCCTTGTAAGTCTTCTCGCTGAAATGCTCGACCAGATTTTCCTGCTCGGTCGCCTGGCCGCCTTGTTTCTTGGAGGACAGGTTATTCAGCAGAATATTGCCCGGCGTAACGGAGGTTTGGTTTTCTTTCTTCTGCTCCATACCGAGCGCCACACGGGGCTTGTCCTTTTTCTGGCTGAGCGATGCGGCGGGCTTGGGCACTTGCTGCATGCGGTTCGGTTGACGAACCGGCAGCTTATTGCGGCCCTGACGACCACGCCCGTCCCCTTCGCCGCCGGTATGCATCCAGCTGAATTCTTCCAACGCATGGCCGGTTCCGTTGCAGACCGTGCAACGACGGGTAAAGATTTCGCTGAGCGACTGCCCCTGACGGTGCCGGGTCATTTCCACCAAGCCCAAATCCGAAAGCTGGCCGATTTGCGGCTTGGCCTTATCCGGTGCCAGCTCGTTCTCAAAGGTTTGCAGCACGGTCAACTGGTTGGCGCGGGACTCCATATCGATAAAGTCCACGATAATCATGCCGCCCACGTTACGCAGACGCAGTTGACGGGCAATTTCCTTGCAGGCTTCCAGGTTGGTCAGCTTGATGGTTTCCGCCTGGGATTGCAGGCTGGTGAACTTACCGGAGTTCACATCCACTACCGTCAAGGCTTCCGTAGGCTGAATATAGAGGTAACCGCCGCTTGGCAGAGGCACTTTGGTTTGCAGGGCCAGTTTGATTTCCTTATCCACGCCGGTGCCTACCAGAATGGGCTGGTTGCCCTGGTAGTGGGTGACTTTTACGCCTTTATCCATGTTCCAGTTTTGCAGCAGCTGCTGGGCGCGTTGCTGACCAAAAGCGCTATCCACTACAATTTCAGTCACTTCTTCAGTCACGGCTTCCCGGATGACCCGGTACAGCAAGTCCTGATCCCGGTACAGCAGGGTCGGCGGCGTTGCGGTGTCTGCCATAGAGACAATATTCTGCCAGCGCTCCAGCAGGGTTTCAAAGTCTTCGGTAATATCCGATTCTTTCTGGTTGGCCGCTTCCGTCCGGATAATCACGCCCACACCAGGGGGTTTAATCAGGCTGACCACCGACTTCAGGCGGGACCGCTCGGCAGTTTCCACAATCTTGCGGCTAATGCTAATGCCCTTGGATTCTGGCATCATGACCAGAAAACGGCCCGGCAAGCTGATATTGGTGCTGACCCGAGGGCCTTTATGGCCGGTGGGCTCTTTCATGATTTGCACCACCAACTGCTGCTTCGGCTCCAGACGATCTTTCAGATCGCCTTTGCCCGGAACATCGCTGGAGTGCAGGAAGCCCATCTTGTCGCCGCCCACGTTTACGAACGCAGCGTCGATACTGGGCAGAATATTTTCCACGGTGCAGAGATAGACGTCGCCTAGCAGCATATCGCCCCGGTGAATGATGAATTCAACGGCCCGATCATCCTCCATTAAGGCGGCGATGTTGTCATACTCCGAAATTACAATTTTACGTTTTGCCATGTTTATAAATCCTTAAAAATCTTTAAAAGCTCGTATTTTTTTAATTTCAAAACTCTTTAAATTCAAAAAAACTCTTTCTGGTAATTCTTTAGCTCGAAATCCGCTCTATTAACCGCCGGAAGCGCTTGCAGCTTCCTGACCGGCAATAGACTTGCCCGGTTCCAGGTGGATCTCGGTCCGTGTCAGGGACCATTGTATGGATGGATGGATTAAACTTAGCACCCAGGCGGGTTTGACAGAGGCGAGCCCGTGCTGATTAGAGCCCGCGACACCGTCATTTGCGGCTTCACTGGCTTGCTCAAGATTAATCTGGCTCTCGTTTTCATTGCTACCTGGCTGTACCTTTTCCATCTCGCCATCGGTTTGTGGGTGGCTGTCTCCGTCATTGCGACGAATCGACTTGTTGACGGTTGAAATACGGCGCAGCGTAAAGGAAACAGTGCCGTCTCCGTCGACGTCGAGATTTTCAAGGTATGGTACTAAATCTAAAACTTTTTTCGATATTGGGTTGCGGTTGTTCCGATGTCCCGGTTTCTGTCCGCCCTCAACTTCGACTGGCAAAGTCGGCTGCGATTTCAAAAACCGTATCCGCTCTGTCATATTAACCTGATTTTGCGGATCGGCGCAAGTCGTGCTTCCAGAGGAAATCGCCTGATACCGCATGCTGCGGATACTTTTGTCGATGCTGGGGGTTCCGATGGGAATTAAAGATTCATCCAATATTTGACCCAAAAGCGGAAGATACGGGTTCAATCGTTCCTTAATTCCGCTGATTTCTTCGGTCAGCTCAATATCAATGTATTCTCCATAACTTTCAGTAAACAAGGGCAAGGCCGGGCCAAAGGAAATCTTGGGCTTGGGATTGAACCCTTGACTGTATGCCACCGGAATTTTACTGCGGGACACCGCCCGATAAATCATCCGCAGCCAATCCAAATGAGAGATAAAGCGCAAGTCGCCCCGCTTTTCGAGTTTCAGGCGCACCTTGCAAACCGGCTCTTTCTTGGTTTGCGGGATCTCGGTTTTTTCGACGATATCGCCGATGGAATTCTGAATGCGCTTCACGTTCTTGAATGTGGGCGTTTCTATAAATTTGGGCCAGGTGCTGTAAGAGCCGCACACCCCGCACACGCTGCAGGTTTCAAAGCAAGGCGTGGTGCTGGCGGCCTGGGTCGCTTTTTTGTATTCGTCCTGCAACCAGCTTTTGGTGAGGCCCACATCCACCGCATCCCAGGGTAATTCTTCATCCAGAGTGCAGCAACGATCTCGGGTATAGGCTTCATAATGAATACCACGCTCGTCCAGCGCCTCAAACCAGCGGTCGAAATTCCGTAAATCATCCCAGGCATCCAGATAAGCGCCTTTGCGGTAGGCCGCTTCAATCACATCGGCCAGTTCCGACCCTGCGCGGGAGATGACCGCTTCCAGCTTGCTGATTTCCGGATCGGTAAAGTTCAGTTTTACGCCGCGCAGGCCGCGAAACTTGTCTCTCAGGTACTCAATCTTGTGGTAGAGCTGCTCCATCGTGTCCTGAGGGAACCATTGGAACGGCGTGTGCGGCTTCGGAACGAAGTTGGAGAGGGTAACATTGATATCCAGAAACTTTTTCAGGGATAAACCCGGCTCACGCTTAATAGCAAAGCAAGCTTCCTGCATGCGGCGCACGATATCCACGATGCCATCGAGATCATCATGGGTTTCCGTCGGCAAACCAATGATGAAATAGAGCTTTACCTTGTTCCAACCGGCCCGGTAGGCCGTTGTGACCGCGTTCATAATCTCGGCATCGGTCAAATTCTTATTAATGACATCCCGCAGGCGAGGTGTACCCGCTTCCGGGGCAAATGTCAGGGTACTTTTGCGGATGCTCTGAACCGCTTCGGCCACATCCAGACTGAAACGATCCGCGCGCTGACTGGGCAGGGACAGGGAAACGTTCTCGTTTTCCAAAGCTTCCGCCACTTCCAGAATCAGTGGCTTAAAGTAGGAATAATCCGCGATGGACAGGGAAAGCAGCGAGCATTCCTCGTAGCCGGTCTTCTCGATCTCTTTGAGGGCGGCACTCTTGATGTTCTCAATGCTTTGCTCCCGCACCGGCAGGTTAATAAAGCAGGGCTGGCAGAAGCGGCACATCCGGTCACAGCCCCGGCGAGCTTCCACCGTCACCCGGTCATGCACCGCGCCAATCAGAGGAATCAGGGGCGCAATGTCCACGGGGTTTTCTGCGATATCCACAATCCGCTTATAAGCCTTGGCGGTAACACCCGGTACATACAAACCTTCCAGCTTGCCAAGGCGCTGCAACAACGCCGGACGGCTCAACCGCTCCTTTTTGGCCTGCTTAATCGTATCCAGAATCTCAATCAGCACCTCTTCCCCGTCGCCAATGATGAAGGCATCGAAGAACGGCGACAACGGCATGGGGTTGGCGCTGCCCGGGCCACCGGCGATCAACAGCGGCCATTGGCCGTTTTGTCGGTCCGCGCTGCGGAAGGAAATCTGCGCGGCATCCAGAAGGCCCAGAATAGTGGTGTAATTCAGCTCGTACTGTAGCGAAAAGGCCAGGATATCAAAGTCTTTCAGAGGAACGAGCGTTTCCACCCCATACAGCGGGATTTGATGCTCTGCGATCTTCTCCTTGAAATCCGGCGCAGGAGCGTAAACCCGGTCACACATGTAATCAGGCTGCTGATTCACCAGGGAATACAGCAACTTCAGCGCATAATTGGAAAAGCCGATCTCGTATAAATCCGGAAAAGCCGCCGCCATACGCACCGCTGCCTTAGCAAACGGCTTGCGGTAGGCGCCTTGTTCCAGCCCCAGATAACGCGCCGGTTTGAAAATATGGGGCAGAATTTCCTCCTCAAGGAATCTTTTATCGATTTGAGGGAGGTTTGGATTATAGGAAGCCTGAGGTGTAGTCGTGGAGGGACTCATCAGTGAGCCAGTCGTTAAAAAATTCTGGTAAACGGGTTGGGCCGCAGTAGCATCCGCCAAACAGTATGGATACGGTCGTCACAGATGGGCCACATAAACTTGTCTGCATTATAGCTCAAACTAGGGATTTTTTAAAAACACAAAGTATAAATGGTAGCCGTCGTCAATCATCAGGCAAGCAATACCAGTTGAGAACATCGTACTCATCAGCCATTTGCGGGCTTGCTACCACCTCAACGCCACAAATACCCTGCGTTGCTAACGATTTGGTAAAATTTACAGCCGGGTTAGAGCTTGCCTTGGCTTTTTTGCCTGGCAATTTTCTGCTTCAGGCTTTCAATTTTATGTTTCACGCTATTCGCATTTTTGGCGTGAGGCTCCAATTGGAGATAAGCATAATAGTGATCAGCCGCAGGCGCGTACTCATCGGATTTTTCATACAATTGCGCCAGCAGGTAATGGGCTTGAGCGTTTTTCACATTGGACTTCAGCGCTTTTTCCAGTTGCAGGATAGCCACCGGCACGGCGTTTTTGCGATTGTTCAGTTGCGCTTCGGCAACCAGCACCCGCGATTGTTCACGGGCATCTTCCGCCTTGGCCATTCCCAGCCGGGCCGAGGCATTGCCGGGCAATTCCTTCAGCACCCGCCGGAAGGCTTCCTCCGCCAAGGCAGGCAATCCCTTGGCTAAAAACAACTCGCCGAACACCATTTCGCTGCGATTGCCCTCACCGGCCAAACGGGCCTGACGAAACGCCTGCTCCGCCTCCTGAAACCGGTAGCGAGCCAGCAGCAACTCGCCCTTCTCAAAGGACTGGTAAGGCTGAAACACCTGCTTTTGCAAGGCCACATCCACCAGGGCCGGCTCTTTTCCAGCCAGGGGCGAAGGTGCCCCCATTTCCTGATCAAGCTTGGCGTTCATCATACGGGCCTCAAAATTATTGGGCTGGTACTTAATGGCCTGCTCGGCGTAGCGTTTGGCTTCCCCCTGACTAATCAGGTCATCGTCCCGCAATTTTTGCTTGGCAAGTTGGGCCTTGGCAACCGAGAGCGCCGTTGCCGCCTGTGCATCGTCGGGATGCTCGTTCAGCCAGGCTCGGTAGGTATGAACCGCCTGAGCCGCCTGTTGATTGCGGATGGACAACTTCGCAATCCTGTCGGTCAACGCCCAGTCCGGCGCATCCGTGGAATCCAGCACATTTTTCAACTGCTCCAGCGCGGAGGTCACATCACCACGCCGCTCGTAATAATCCGCCAGTTTTAACCGGGCCTTTTCCAGTTCCGGCTTAAGAGAAACCGCTTTCAGATAATGTTCGACCGCAGCCGCGCCGCTTCCCTGCCGTTCATAAATCAGGCCCATCTGGTAATGCGCCGGGGCATTCACCGGATCCAGCCATAAGGTGCTATTCAGATTATCCAGGGCGGCGTCCAATTCATTCCGGGCCGCTTGAGCCACGGCCAGGTAGTAATGCGCCCCCGCGTTGGCGGAATTGCGCCGAATCGCCTTTTGAAGATACGGCATGGCTTCCGTAAAGCGCTCCTGCCGGACCAGCCATTCACCGCGCTTGGCCAGCGCATAATCATCGTTCGGGCGCAGTCGAAGCGCCTGGGTCAGGTGATCGGCGGCATCCGCGAAACGACCTTGCTCCATATACACTGACGCCAGATTGACATGCGCTTCCACATAGCCGGGCTGGTAGCGCAGGGCCGTCATAAAGTTCTGAATCGCTTCACTATACAAATCCTCGGTCTGGTCCCGCAGATTCTGGTTGGAGGAGGTGGTTTTAAAGTAGGCCACTTTTCCCAGGCCGTTCCAGGCGGCGGGATGTTTGGGATTGAGCTTCAGCACCTGCCGGTAAACCGCTTCGGCGGCTTTTAACTTATATTGGGCCACCCAGCTATCGGCCTGGGCAATGGACTTGTGACGCGGATAATATGCTTCCCTCGGTTCCGGCAGTTCTTCATCCACAGTAGCGGAACCCTGCAGAGGCGTTCTGGCGTAAGCTTCCCAGGCAAAGGCCCAGGAGGCCAGCACGAATAACGCAATCCAGCCAATTATGAATCGCGTACTCAAGCCTGATAGGCGAGCTTTGGAAGGTTTGGGGGCTGGCATCATCGTCCTCGGAAAAATTGCTTCGACCCATGGAAGGGCACTTGCTTCCATGCTGACCGATGCCTCGCCGTCCCGCTTCCCCCAGATTCCTGAATTGACAAGCCGGAGGGCAAATATTTCAAACCAAAACCCAACAAACTACTACAATAATCGTTATATTGTTACAATTTATTACTTCCTGAACAATGACACTAGGCGTGTATTTTGTAGTTTCCACAGCTTGTAGAGTAAACAAATAGATGATTATACATTTGTGGAAGCAATAAAAGCCGCTATGAACAATCGTTTGGGGCGAACGTCCAGAATAGTGTCGGACGCAGGCTGTAGGCAATTTGATAAGATAAATTAAACAAATCACCGTTCTGTAGAGAGTGAGGGATCACGATGAATTTTTTAACGAAGGTTCTGAATTTCTCAGCCGAGCGGTATCTGAAGACAGCCGGTGACCTGTTTATCTATGAAGGGGATTACGAGGCCGCCCTGGAGCTGGTTGAGAAAACCCTGGAAATTGAACCGGAAGACGTTCGGGCGCTGGTCCTGCGCGGCGATATTCTTTATTGCCTGAACCGGGATAACGAAGCGCTGGAAACCTTCCAGAAAACGCTGTCCATTGATCCCAATTGCGTGGAGGCACTCATCTCCTGCGCCGGGGTGCTGGATGTGCTGGGCAAATACCGGGATTCCCTGGAATGCTGTGTTCGGGCGTTTCAGCAAATCAAGCCCTACCAGTCTTATCTGCTGCCAAGCCTTTACGATCAGAACATCGTACTGCTGCTGCGGTTGAAGAAATACCGTCAGGCCCGGTACCTGCTGAAAACAGCGGAAAACCGCCTGCCCAAAGAAGAATACCAATACCTGCTGAGCTGCTACAGCCATATTCTGGATCGCCTGTCCCGCGATCGTTATAAAGCCAAGGCCAAAGCCAAGCAACTCAGCCTGGAGGTTGTTTCCGCCCCTGACGCAACGGCGATAGGCCAAAGCAATCCGTAAGTTTATCTCCACTGGACACACCTTGTACCACTAGGGAACTCTCTAGTGGTTTTTCTTTTGCGGGCTTCCTGCCGCTATCGTCAATATGGGGAAGGATTCGCATTGGCGATTCAAACGGATGCCAGTTCCCTTACGTCATTGCGAGGTGTGAAACGACGAAGCAATCTGCTATGTCCCCCCTTCATACCTTGTGCACAGGCAACAGATTGCCGCGCTCCCGCCAGCCACTCGCAATGACAAGACAGAAAAAAGCAAACGTGAAGGGCCCATGGGGCATTAAGGGATAGTTGCCCCCAATTTATATATGGACTATTTAAAATTGCTTAATGTTTAGAACCTCTGGGGCAATTTCAAGCATTTGATTGTTTTTATTTAGATATAGAGAGCGAGCGAGTCATCACAACCCTAAATTGACTGCCTTTGAAACCCAATCGAAAGGATTTCAAATACAGACAAATTTTTTACAGATTTCAACCCAGCCTATGTCCAACCCTGTAGCAGCAATGTTACAGGTTTTTATTTTGTAGGGGTTTTTATCCGCTAATACCAACAACACTTTAATTAATGTAGTTCAAAAAAATGAACGCGAACGCACTCTTGATCGCATTTATTTTGGCGTTTATTATGTTGTTGGGAAGGAGCAAAAATGAACTGGCATGATTTGAAAGAGGCGGCCCGTTTAACCGGCAAGCCGGAATCCACCTTGCGGCGTATGTTAAACAGCGGCGAGATATCTGGGCGGAAAGCGTTCAGGGGCAAGCGCGACTATTGGGAGATATCAGATGGCGCCATCCAGCAATTACTGGGCGGAGGTGGAGTGGATCAATATGGGGAAATCGAGAAAGAATGGAGGTCTGCGCTTCGAAGTGGGCTGTTCACAAGGAAGCCGGTTAACCCAAGCACTATAAAGCACTATGAACAAGGGATGAAAGATTATTGGGAATACCTAAAAGAGCCAAAGAGGCTTGAAAACATAACCATAGAAAAACTCAGGCTCGCATTATCAATGGTTGGTGTAGACCATGAAAACCGAAATTGCCATTATGGCATCCGTTTGCGGTTTTATATGGCTTATCGTTCAATAATTGGTTTCCTTATATATAAAGGAGTAAGAACAGAGAAAGATCTGATTGATACCAAAGCTTTGTTGCCAAGACGTGTTTATCCAGCCAGAAAAACGGTTTTAACGTATGACGATCTTAAAAAACTCCTGTCGGTAAACGATACCTATAAAACAAATCGTACAGACTACGATATTGTTTCGACTCGAACCCTAATGATGGTTATGTCTTATGTCGGGCTACGGGTTTCAGAAGCTTGCAACCTCCGTTTAAGCCAAGTAGACCTAAAAGAGCGGATTATTCGCGTTCACTTGGGTAAAGGTTTTAAAGATAGACGGGTTGGAATTCCAAATGATTTAGTTCAGCAGATTACAGACTATTTAAAAACCAGGCCTGAAACTGAACACACCAACTTGTTAGTCAGTCGGACAGGCCAGCCTCTTGATGCAAACAGGGTGTGGTATCGGATTAAGACAGTGGCCAAAAAAGCTAAGCTTGATATAACCCCTCACGGTTTACGCCGCACCTTTGCAACGGTAAACGTTAAAAATGGGATGCCTTTACCAGTTGCTCAAAAACTACTAGGCCACACGGACATAAAAACCACAATGGAATATGTGATGATTGATGAAATGCAAGCTGTAGATTATCTGCGCGGGCAGTAACTATAAAGGAACCAAGTTACTCAAGGTAACTACACTTATTGAAATCTTATCTAACAATTCAGATCTTAAAGATGATTAAACAACAGACCATTCTGAGGACATCCTCGATATGGTATGCAGATGAATGAGCAAACGAAAAACCCAGTCGTCGAGTAAGCGTCGAGTAAATACTCTACGGTGTTTTTTGCGGGCGTCCGCAATAAATGGCAACCTGTCGGAAATCCCGACAAGTTCAACTAACAAGTAATCCTTGTGAGTTCAAACGAAAAACCCAGCCGTTAAGCTGGGCTTCTCAAAAGCCCCACCGTGTCAGACAACTGAGCGAAGGTGGGTAAAGTTATCCTGATTATACCTTATCTACCTCATCCACCATAACCAAGATACGTGCTTTAAACTCAGGGTCTAGGGCCATACGTGAGAGAAGCCTTTTGACTTTGGCCTCTCTTAATAAGGAATGGATCTTTTCAGGCGCGTGGTGCCCCACATTTTTTCCTTTTCCTAGTTCAGGACCCCACCCACTTGGCCGCCCAAACGGTTTTTCAAACTCATCATTCATATAAACAGTATAGGATCATACGCACTCGAAAGTCATTGTACTTTCACGCGCGAAAGTGGTATATTTAGGCTCAACAACTAGGTTGTCAAAGACTTTGCCAATCTATTTGAACTCAATAGGCATAACGGTTTCGAGGTTTTCACATGGGAGAGAAAAACATCACGGTAAAGCAGGCGGCAGGACTGCTGGGAGTGACCAACCAGGCGGTTTATAAAGCCATTGATGAGCAGTCCATCTATGCCGAGAAAGAAATGGTCAATAAGAAGGTAGAAATCAGGATACCCATTGTTTACTTTCTGGACTTCATCCAGAGGGAAAAGAAAAGGCTCACAAAACGGTTTGCAGAACTTGAACAAGCAGAAGCAACGCTGAGGAGATAGAGAGATGGAAGCAAGACCCAAATATATAGCAGTAGAAGCAGTGGACGAAGAATCGGTGATGAGCGAGTCCGCACCCCAAGTGCAGCCGGACTGGAGAGCAACCGCATCCAAATGGATTAACATCAGCATTAACGCCGTGGTGTGTGTCACCATGCTCACCGCTTGCGCTATTGGTGGCTGGCAGGCTCACGCATTCTGCAACCCACCGACTCACAGTTACAGCGAGGCACAAGAGGCGCTGGAAACCCTCGGATATGCCAACGCTGCTCAGACGCTGGGAGAGATGGAACACGTTTGCACCAATGGCCATCATCAAAAGATTGCTTGCCGCTTGCTCATCCTGAACAGTGAGGAAATAGCGCAGAAAGGCACCGCTCCCCAGATGACCGCCAGCGCAGATGTAAATGTACCGGGAGACAAAGAATGATCCCACTGTTTGATTTTGCTAGCCTGATCCTACCCAAACAGGAAGCGCCAAAGCCTAAACAAACCATCACAATGGAAGTGCAACCAGTAGCCAAGGGGTATCTGGAAGTAGGTGAGATAATAAACAGATTCAAGTCGGACCAAGCAGTTATTAATGTACCAGGAGATTAAAAGAAAGCCCGGCATAATCACCGGGCTTTTCTTATTTGCTCTCTCACCCATTCAGGGCCGAGGCTGTCATATATTACCTTTTCTTCAACCGTCAGCATCACTTTGATTTGCTCGGTGTGTTTCAGGTTGTCGGGCTTGGTTGTGCCTTTGGGTCGGCCCCGTGGGCGCTTGGGCTGGTCCTTCATTGATTAATCCTCAATCTCTGCCAACATTTCTTGGTATTCCTGTTCATTCAGGATGTAAGGGCCTTCCTCAGAATCACGGTAGTGCGTCAGGCAAGACAAACCATCTTCATTAATTTCATAACCGCGAGGCTCGGCCAAATCCTTCAACCCTTGTTTCGCGGCTTCAATCTCGTTGTATTTAGTAGTGGCTAAAGTTTTAGAATCAATCAGGTAGTACATTTTCAAACTCCTTTGGGCGCTGCCCTTAACTTGATGAATTAATTATGGACTAAATAAATAGAGGTGTCAATTATTTATTTATGGACACAAAAAAGCCCAGTCATTAAGACTGAGCTAAAAAACCAGAGTAAAACGTAAAACACTAAACGCGCTGTTAACTTGTTTATTGTATCTCAAAGCAAAAAGCCCCGCTGCATAGACGGGGCAGGCTCAGGATTTTGATTTTAACCTACGACGCGGGGTGCACACCCGGCCCAAGCCGAACATAGGGAAATTTGGAGGGAAGGATTTAGACCAACTGTCACTTCCCGTTACCAGTCATACCATCATTAAACAGCTTCTTTAATGAGAGGGTATCCGATGGGGCACATCATTCAGCGTCCTGAAGCTCAGTGTTCGGGGTTCATTCCCTCATTCTACCATAACCAAAAGTTATATCTCTTTACATTCTAATTACTAACAGCTATCAAATATGATATAAACAAATGTAGTAGTGGTAAACGATTAGTAGTTGAGATGACAACAGAGCCAGGATAGGACTGGCGAACCCCAATAAGACGCCCTAGTACCTTGCTGGAACGGAGAATGCTTAAAGGGACTGCGAGAGGCAGAGGAGGAGTAGCTGTGCCTGTTTGTGAGCACGACTGGAAAACAACGCATTGGGACAAGGTGCTTTGTGAGCTTGAATGGATCGGGCTTTATAAGCATCAGGTCGTTTGCCAGCAGAAATGCAACGCCTGTAAAGAAGCCCGCCGGGTCTGGTACGGCATAGACCACAAGGACAGAGAGTTAAAGTCTACCCTCTACACGATCAAGCCAAAGAAATACCCATACTGGGACAAATATATAAAGCAATACACTCTCATCAGCTCCGATGGTGCTTTAGCAGTAAGAGCACAAAAGACTTGGGACGGCATCCCTCTTAAATTCATCGGATTGCAGAGGGTTCAGATCTAACCAGGGGGAACCATACAACCTACTAGCCAGCTTAACCGCTGGCTTTTTCATTTGAAAGGATTCTAATGAAGAAACCAGCAACAAAAAACAACAAAGCCAAGATGCCGAAAGTAAAAGGTAAAAACCTCGGCAAAGCTCCTGTGATGATGGAGTTAAATATGGGCAAGATGCCGAAGGGTAGAAAGAAATAGGTTATGGCCCCTGCTGGACGTCCAAGCGATTACTCTATTGAACTGGGTAATAAAATCTGCGAAGAGCTAATAAAGCCTCGGACGCTAACTGCTATCTGCAATGATGCAAAGATGCCAAGCAGGGCAACGGTGTTTCGTTGGCTCAATGAACACAAAGAATTTCGAGACAACTACACGCGAGCAAGGGCAATTCAAGCAGACGCATATGTGGATGAGATCTTTAAAATCGCCGATACTACTGACGCTGACAATGTATGCGATGAGTATGGCAACATTAAGCCAAACCACGAGTGGATTCAACGCTCACGGCTTCGGGTTGATACCCGCAAATGGTATGCCTCTAAAGTTGCCCCCAAGCTCTACGGCAATAAAGTCGAGCAAACCATTGTGGGCGATCCAGAAAAGCCGGTCCACCATCAGATTGATATTAAGGCATTAAGCCAGGATGAAGTGATGGACTTTATCAGAAAGAAAACACAGGGCGAATGATCCCTCTCTCTGAACTTTTCATTGTCCAGCCTGAAACACCGGAAGAAGTGGACGAACTTTTGCCCGACTTAAAACGGATGGTCTTGCAAGTACCAGGTGCTGAGGCATGGATAGATGAATACGCCCAACTCATTCGGGATTATCCGCAATACCTGACACTGATTTACCACAACAACAAGCCAGTCGCTTACATTCAGATTGCCGATAACGAGGGCTTTGAGTCCATCGGGAAAGACTCATTAGAGTTTGAAGGCTCTGTACTGCCTGAATACCGGGAACACGGCTTAACACTTTCCATTGCGCCAATGGTGATTCGCAAGGCGTTCAAGACCACAGGCAAACGCAAGATGTTGGCCAAGATTGATCCCGATAACAAAGAAGCGCAAATAGCAATTGCCGCCTTGGGATTTCAGCGGGTAGAACCGCATCCAGACTTACCCCTACCAGACAAAGTTATTTACAAACTCAAGCGTAGAGACGCATTAAGCAGATAAGGAGACTCCTCAATGGGCGATTTATACCAACCCCCTGTGATGAACACCGTCACCAACGTCACCACCTCCACCCTGGCCCCCACGGTTGCCAATAGCGGCACCTTGTATGTGCTGGATCGGGCTGCTGGCATTGCTGTTACTCTTCCTTCCATTGATTCCGGCGAGATTGGCACCAAGTTCCGCTTCCTTTTAAAAACCACTGTAACCAGCAACAGCACCACTATCAAAGTGCCTAGCGCATCCGAAACCATGCTGGGCAATGCGGTTGTTCAATCCGACAGCTCGAACGCTGCTCTGGCTTACAAAGCGTCCGGCACTTCTGACACCATCACCCTCAACGGCACCACTACCGGCGGTATCGCTGGGGATGTCATCGAAGTCGTTGCAGTATCAACCACCTTATGGATGGTGGATGCGGTGACGTCCGCTACTGGTACGGAAGCCACTCCATTCTCCGCAACTGTCTCTTAACCCCTCCCATCCTGATTGAAAACGCTCCGGGCTTCAAAACCCGGAGCTTTCATTGATAGAGGAAAGCAATGCTTCAAAAGTATAAACAATTTGAGCGGTTCGACCCTTCCCGCTTGTATGCCTATAAGGGCGCACCGAAGCCAAAACGCCAAAAGGTGTATGAGACACCTAGCGAATATAAAAACGTGGACTCCGCTTCATTTAGTGGCCCGTTTGGTGCCGGCACGTCCTCTTTGAATAAAGAAACTGGCTCGATTGATTCCACGGCTACACTCAGCCCGGAATTACAGAACTCAGCGAATCTCGCTCAGTCTGGTTTGACAAGTAACCTAGGTTACATCAACCGCAACCCGCAGGAACAGGTAGCGTATGCCACCGGCGGGAATGACCCTTATTACAATGTCCTCAATGAGCAAGCAACACAAGCGTTTGACAACAACCTTGGACGTTTACGGCTTCAAGCATTCAAGGGTGGCGGGTTGAATTCTACCGCTGCCGGTGCGGCGTATGGCAATCTGGCTTACAATAAAAACCTTTATGATAACCAGATCCTGCAATCTGCTTTGCAGTTTGGGAATAACCAGGCCACACAGAACGCACAAACCAACCTTGGCGCTATTGGCGGTCTAGCTCAGTTGGTCTATCCGCTCCAGTCGGCGGCCAACGCTCAGTTGAATACCGCCCTCCAGGGTAGTGATAGAGCGGGGGCGGCAACCGCACAGGCGAAAAACACGGCAGAGGCGCAGTATCATCAAGCAATGCAGCAATATGAAGCGCAAAAAGCCGCTCAACCGTTTGGCGGTGCTTTAGGTTGGTATGGGAAATTTATTGACCCGCTCGGCTTCTCTGTTGATCCTGGCAAGGCAATGGGCCAGTTTGCCCAGATTGCTGGCGCTGCGTTTGGTGGTCCTGTTGGTGCTGCGGCTGGGTCTGCATTGGGTGCCGGTTTAGGTGGTTCAAACGTGTATACCCCTAACTTTGGTTCGACAGGTGGATATGGCAGTTTGCCGCAGATGAATCCTTACTATTCCAGCCCTCAATTCCAGAATCTCGGAATGGCGGTGGCGTAATGCTGTCATTAAACCAACCGTTCGGCGGTGTGAATCTCGGTTTGGCTGATACCTATAAAGCGCAAACCGAGCAAGCCGAGCTTGCCAAGTATATGACGGATGAGCAATATAAAAACCTGATGGCGGTTCAGGACAATACCAATAACCTTGCATTGCAGCGACAAGCAGCCAGTGCGGCCGCAAGTGCGCCTCAGTTGCGCTTCAATGCTGAAGGGTTTGCAGATGGCGTGGGTAATGGCATCGGTAACTATTACGCCATGAAGGGATATAAACAACAGGAGCGGGCTTATCAGGACTTAATCCAGCAAGAGCGAGCTGCTCAAACCCAAAAGCGGGAATTGATATTAAACAAGATTAACGCCGAGAAAGAGCGCACTTTGGGCCAGCAGGGTCTTATAGAGCAAAAGCGCCCTGACTTGGCGCCTTTATACCAGTACGGCACCCCGGAGCAACGCAATCAGATTATGACTAAAGAGATTGGGCTAGGGTATGCTCCAGCGGAAGGCACCGCAGAAGGGGAAAAACAAGTTAACAAAGGGCGGGCTATTAATACCGCCGTTTCTCAAATGCCACCGGTCGAACGTAATGGGATGCCGATTCCGGCACAAGTGGACGCCCGCCGTAATATTATGGGTTTTGCCCCCACAACTACAGTAGATGTCAACAAAGAAGTATTAGGTAATAAGCAGGCTGCCGCCAACCTGAAAGAGTCTGAAAACAAGCTGTCAGTACAGCCTACCCAGTTACAACAAGATATTGAGTTAAAGAATCTGGAAATTGCCATCAAACAGATTGACGCGCAATTTGCGGACCAAGAAAAGCAACTGAATATCAAACGAGAGCAATTAGCGCATAGACAAGGTTCGTTGGATTATAAAAAGGCTTTGGAAGATTACAAGCGGTTTGACCAAGGGCGCCAACTATTCAAGCAAATGCAGGAAGATGGCTCGCTTGAAAGCAATGATCCTGCCAAGCAGGCACAATTACAAGCGCAGTTCGGCATATACGGTATTAAGTATAACCCGCCTAGTTCCAGTTTCCAGACCATTAAAAAGAAAGACGGCACCATCTATATGCTTGACAAGAATAGTGGGCAGATTGGCAAGCTAGAGAAAGACGGAACGGTCAAGACATGGCAAGACCTCCAGTATTAAGCCTCTCTGACTTTGAGGCGGATGACCACGCCGCTATTCAGCAAGTCAAAGCACCTGTAGCCGCACCGCATCCTAGCACGTTACTGGATTTTGCCAAAAAGAATGGCTACCGCATTACTCCGAATGGTGGTTTCACACATGGTACCGGGCACAGTAAAGGCAGTATGCACTATCAGGGGAGCGCAAGCGATCCGGGCGCGATTGATATTGATCATAGAGGGGTTGATTACAACAAACTGGTAGCTGCTGCCAAAGCCGCCGGTTACAACGTGCTGGATGAAGTGCGCCATCCATCCGCTGCTAGTACTGGGCCACATTATCATATTTCCAAACAGAGGCAACAGCCACATAGAGCGCTGGGGCAAAAGAAGGAACTTCCTGTTGCCACCAAAGGACCAGCTCCGAAACCGGATGCAGTAGGGCCGGCTGACCTCACTGTGCCATTGACCACGGATGCTGAAGGTAATCTGGTATATAACCAGATAACCCCAAGCAAGGTGGATCTGTCCCAAGCCCTGAAACCGGTTCAAAAACGGCAAGTGGCTGATACGCTGGATTTATCTGAGTTTGACTTAACCCCGGACGAACTAGCGGAAGTTAAAGCGGCAGCAGGTAGGCTGAAGTCCAAGCCGAAGCCAGCACAAGCAGCAGTTCCACCCAAAGACCCAAGTATCATTGAAGGCGCTGGGAATCTGTTTAACGCTGGCGTGGGGATGCTGAAGCAAATCCCCGGCGCGTTTCAGAAGGAGTATCAGAGCGCCCAACAAAACCCGCTATTTAATCAACAAGATATGATGATCGCTGGTTTGACTGGTGCGGCGTCTGCCCCAACGGATATCATTAACCTTGTAACACAAGCTCCGGCAGCGATTGGGAATGCTTGGGCTGGTCGTCCTGTTTGGAAACCTTTACTTCCTGAAGTTTACGGCGCAAGGGATATTCCTGGCTTAAAAGAATCTGTTGAGCGTCATCCATTTGCTGATTTTGCAGGGGGTGCTGTTGTTCCAGTTGAAGGGGCCTTGGGAGCATTAACCAAAGGCAAGATTGGAAAAGCTGCACAAGCTGCAACCCGTGAATTGCCTATCCCAACCCCGGAAGCCAAAACATTCAAAACCCAAGCCGATATTATCCAAAACCTTCGTAATATCGATAATGCTGAAAAAATCCGGCAGATCGGGCAGGATGTTCAAGCAGGCATTAAACCGACTACATCACCTGAACCGGTAAACACCAAAGAACTGACGCAAGCGTTCCGGGAGCGGGGCGGGGAAATCCCCAATACGCCGCCCAAGGGGAATCTGGATGCGCAAATCATTATTGATAAAGGATCTGCCCCGGCAAGAGGTGGGTTGGAAAATCTTACGAACAAAGAAAAGAGTGCTATTGGTAATTATGCAAGATTAGAATACGCAAAAACCAATAAGTTGTTGAGGGAAGGAAGTTTAAAAGGGAATATTGATGATATCTGGCAATCGGTAGATTCTTTGAGTTCCGCTGCTAAGAAATTTAAAACAGCAGAACCTATGATGCTTTATAGAGGTGTTGATCACCCTATTGCCTTATCAGTTGGGGATTTATACACGGATAAGGGATTCCTTTCTACCTCAATTGATCCCTCTGTAGCTTTGCAACATTCCCGTCCGGCAACTGGTAAAAATAGAGCCGCTTTTAAAATTGAACTCCCGGCGGGAGAGGATCATATCCCTGTTAGTCAGTTGATTGGCTCTAGTGAGGGAGAGGTGTTGTTACCGCCTAACAAGCAATATCGTGTTAAAGCAATTAATACTTCGGAATCCGGGCTGAAGGTGTATACCTTAGAGCCTATCCAGTCCGCTCAATCAGGTAGCCGTATAAAATCTAGTTACGAAATCGCCCTAGAGCGTACCCGTGAGCAGGCACCGCAAACCAGAGAAATCCCCAATCTAGAAGTGGTGCGTGGAATACCTGAAAGAAAGTCCGCGCCTACCTCTGATATCAACCCAGTGACCGGGCAACCATATGACGCCGCGCCAGTCAAGAGTGCCGAGTACAGCGCCGAGGTGTTGACCAAAGGGACAGAGGAGCAGGCCACCGCACGTCAGATATTTGATGACGCCGTGCAGAAATATACTGACGCTGAAACCGTTATTAAACAAGCCGCTGGTGTGGATGACTTGGCGGAAGCTCAGCGGGTGATTGGTTCCGCTGTGAACAATGGCGCGGGCCGGACGGTGTTGGATAACCTGTTTAATGCCCGGAAGGAGCTGGAAGCGGCCCGGAGTATTTTGGACGACACGCAGCAAACCACCCCGCGCTCTGCGTTCAAGCCGCCGAGTGAAACCAAACCAACTGTAAACATTGAGACACGCCCAACCCCCACCAGAGAAATATCGAGAGTTATTGACGATGTCAACACTCCAAAACCCCAGCGGGTCTTTGATAACCCAGCAACAGATCTACCGGTTAACGCTCGAACTGGCGGGCCTGCTCAGATACTCGATGCCAGTGGTGAGCCAATCAAGCGGCCCGGTGTGGTACGAGAGCTTGAAATCCCCGGACGGCCTAAACCTGCTGATACCCCGTTAGAACTACCCAAGCGGTATGAAGGGTCTAATGTTCGGGAACTGCCCGTAACAGCCCAAAAGACGGTAGATACCCCACCGAACCAAGTGGACGGTAACGTACTCCGTACCCCAGAGGGTGGCGAGGTCTACACGCATGGGCGGGATGTGGCAGACGTCCAGCGGGATATTGAAGCCAGCAAAGGCCAGATTGCCAATATCGCTGATATTGAGCGGCACTTGCAAGCTTACAACCCGGAAGCGGTTCCAGCTATCCGTAACATCCTAGATGCCGGCAAAAACAGTGAGGCGACTTCATTCTCTTATATCGCCCGTGAAGCACCAGGCGAACCGGCGCGGGTGCGTAATAACTTTGTACCTACCCACTTTACTTATGAAACCATCAAACCCGCTACTCAACGCTCTTATTTGCGCCGCTTGCATGGCTCAGATGAAGCGGTTATCTCTCAATTAAAGCAGGAGATTGTCAACCGTGGCGGGAAAGTAGACGCTTCGCTGTTGCAGAACAAGCGTGGCGGTAGCATTGCCCCGGCGACCCAGATCACCAAACTGATTAATACGCTGGATACTCAGACCGGTGGCGCTTATTTAAAATCTCCTAGAGTACACGGGATCAACCTGGGAGAAACAACCCGAAGTGCAACAGGGGATCGGGGTATCCGTTTGGATACCATTGTAGATTCTTCCCTGACAGGCCGGAAGGTAACACCGGAGCAATTAGGAAGCCATTCCTACAACAACCAGATTGCACCGGCTGTACAGGCATTGAACGACTTGGCCGAAACCCAAGGTTCTCCAGTGTTCAAAAGAGCCGTAAAACAAATTCAAAAAGGCGAGATTTCCCGGCAGACTGTGCAAAAATTAAAAGAGGCACTTGCTGATAATAAGCTAGCCGCGCAGTTCTGTAATGTATTAGGGATTAAGAAATGATAGATGATTGCATTGGTAAATTGTTAGGGATCCAACAGGCTCGCGGTTTTGAAATTCCATTAGATGCCGTAGAAGAAATTGGTCCGGCAGGTGCAAAGCATTTAGCGTTGCGTGAAGCGGAAATATTAAGCTCGGCTCATAATGACGCTCCATCCAGCATTCGGAATCAAGAAGAAAAAAGCCTGATCCAAAAACTGTTTGTGGGGGATGGGATCGATATCGCCACCGGTATTGTGTCTTCCGTTCGCAATCCGTCCGGGGTGTTTGGCGAAGAGTATGTCCGGCAGGTATACGAGTTTATTCGGGATCATCACGCCGAGTATATGGATGATCTGAGTGCTGGCCGTAAGGAGTACTTTGAAGGCATCAAAGACCTGTTTGACAACATCGACGTGTCTGATATGTCGGTAGGTCAGCAAACTGCTTGGGATGGCTACCGCTCGTTTTATGAGCGTGGTGGGGAGTTGTACGGTTTTGAAAACCGGGGCAAACTGGAAAAAGGTATTTCCAACCTAACCGGGAACATCATCAAATCCAGTCCGACGGTTATCCTGGGTAACATCGGCGAAGGGGCGATTAAACTGCCTACCTTGTATCCGAAAACTTTTGGCCCTGCGATTGCTAAAGCGTGGGAAGCAGGTATTACGAAAAAGATTCCTCAGCTCATTGAAGACGGCGCGTATGGTGTCCATTACGCCGGAGAGAAACAAGGCATGTGGGAAGGGTTGATTGGCTTAACCGATATCCCGCTCAAGAATATTGCTTATTTTGCCGGAGAATTGGCAGAGGGTCCCGGAGGTGGGGCCAGAGCGGTGCAACGTGTGTCCTTTACCCCGCGATTTGGTGATCTGCCTGCGGTGTATTACACAGGCGGTGGGCGAATGGCGGTGGGTTTGCTGTCTTACACGATCAACAGCTATAAAATGTATGCCGACTTGTGGAAAACCCGCAACTGGCAAGGGTTGATTACTTACCATACCTTAGCTGGCATTATTGGCGGCGGCGTAGCGGCTGGCATTCCCAAGCCGGTCGAGGAAGGCATAAAGGCCGCTTTCCCTGATTCCGAACAGTGGTTCGAGGAAAACAAGGGACTCACTATCAAGCTGATCCAGCCCGGAAATATTACCCGCTTGGCGGTGCCGTATGATATCGCCAAGAGTCAAGTACAGCGTGGCACAAAAGAGATTAGCGAGGGGTTTGGCAAAACCACTACCGGCGATATGGGCGGTTTATGGGATATAGCGCTCGGGGCGATGAAGTTTTCCAGTTTTACCAACGCCCCGGTTGGGGATGTGAACGCTCAAAAGATCTTGCAACTCGCTACCGATGCCGCCCGTGGGGATGACGCCGCTGTGGATGAAGATTTAGAACGGTTAAACCCGATTAAATTCTAGGGAGAGTATATGTTAATAACCAAAGGGTTTACGCGCCATCCCTGGTGGGTGGAGGCGGAAACAGAAGACGACATGATTACCATCTCGTCAACTTCAAAAGCTCCGTTTATTGGGACTGAGTGGGAAAAAGACCTGTTACTGGAAAAGGTCACGGAAAAATTAAGGCTTGGTGGATATGTCGGGCCTTTATCGTTTCATGTGTGGCCGTTAGCGTGGGGAGAGCTGAGAGCGTGACTATGGTGACAAAAGAACAAACTGAGGCCATGCTGGCAAGGTTTTTGACAGATGAAGAGTGGGCAGCCATCCAACCTTTAGTGCTCATGCAAGCAAGCATGGTGGATTATATCTTTGATGTGCTAGACAGGTCAAAACAGGGTATAACCGGACCTTAGCTAAATGAACATCCACGAAAGAGCCCTCCTCTTGCAAAAAGCAGAGGGGGACATTGAGCTGCAACAGTATCTCTTGAGAGCTTGCGAGCTGGATATTATTTATTGGTTCAATACATTCTGCTGGACGTTTGACCCGCGCCGGGAGCAATCTGATTTACCCTTCGAGCTGTACGAGTTTCAGGAGCCATTTGTTTTATCGCTCGCTGACAGCATCTGCAAGGGTGAAAACATTCTGGTAGAGAAAAGCCGGGATATGGGGATCAGTTGGATTGTACTTCTGACTTTCCAGTATTTCTGGCTGTTTCATCCGGGCTGTAACTTCCACCTTGGGAGCCGGAAAGAAGAGAACGTTGATAAAAAGGGTGATATCTCCACCCTGTTTGAAAAACTTCGATACAACCTGTCTTGGTTGCCTACCTGGATGAAGCCAGGGTACGAACCGAAAAGCCATTCGCTCTATATGCGCCTGATTAACCCGGTCAATAACAATGTCATCACGGGGGAATCGAGCAACGAGAACTTTGCCCGTGGGGGCCGCTATAAAGCCATCCTCTTTGATGAGTTCCCATTCTGGCCGGTGGCGGATTTGGCATACGCTTCGGCGGTTCCCGCATCGCCTTGTCAGGTGCTGGTGGGTACGCCTTACGGTAAATCCAACCGCTTTGCCCGTGAGCGGTTCGGCGGCAAGATCAACGTGATCTCCCTTCACTGGACCCAGCACCCTTTAAAGGACGATGCCTGGTATGAGGATCAGAAAAAGCGCATGACCAAAGATGAAATCGCGCGGGAACTGGATATCAACTATGAGCATTCTGTTGAGGGTGTTGTGTTTGGGGAGCTTACTGAGTCCCACGTTATTAAAACCCCTTACCAGTTTGACCCCCTCCTGAACACCATAGTGGCGTTTGACTTTGGCCGCACGATGGTGGGTCTAATCTCTCAAAAAGACGCATGCGGTCGGTTACACGTTTTCAAAGAGTTTATTATTGACCCAGTTGGGAAGTGGGGCCACAAGGGTGAGAACACCCCGGACCTTGGGCGTATTGTTCAGGGGTATTTAGGGGATCTGGATATTAAAAGCCGGATTGATTACGTTTGCGACCCGGCTGGAAACAGCCCGGATCATCGAACTAAAACCACCGATGTCTTGATTTTAGAAGGTATGGGGTTTAAGCCGCTCCAGTTTGAAAAAGCCCAGAAAATGAAAGACCGCCTGAAGCAAGGCGTTTCGTTCATTAAAAAGAAGCTCTCCGAGCGCATTGGGGATCAAGAAAGCATCCTGATTTATGAGCAGGGCTGCCCCAAGCTGATTGAAGCGTTCCGCTCCGGTTATCGCTATAAGCAAGATCACGCAGGCAACATTACAGACACTATCGAAGAAGAGCACCCTTATGAAGATGTCGTGGATTGCCTCCGGTACACGCTGATTGAGAAGTTCTCGATTGAACAGAAGATTGACGTCCCCAAGCGCCAACCGCGCCGTGGGAATAAATACACAGGCTATTAGAGGGTTTTAAATGACCATCCGTTATTTCTTTCCCACCGGGGAACCGGTGAAACTTGATGTGCCGCTGCAAGGGGAACTTGTGGCAGGCTCTAACCAACGCTGGCAGAACTGGACGGAGATGATTGAGCCCATCCGTACCCGGGCCCTGGAGTCTAATCAGCTTTACTTGGAAAACCGCCCGGATGGTACTGACGCCGAAGAACCGGACGATGCCACAAGATCACGCATCCGCCGGCCGGTGCTGGCAGAAGCAATTGACTCTACAATGGCCCAGCAGCATTTATCCTCTTATCCGTCAGATGAGCGGTTTTTTAAGGGCCGCGCCAGGAACCAGATGGCAAAAGACCGCTTGCCGGTTTACGAAAAGCACGTTGAGCAACGGCTGTCTTTAATTGATTTCATGACCAACAGCCTAAAAAACCGAAAAAACAAGTCCTTGGCTGGCGCTTCGGCGGTATGGCACCCCTTCATGTACGAAGAGGAAATGAAAACGAGCTACGAATACCCAAAAGTGTTTGGCATTCGGATTCCGGGGAAACCCAAACGAGTGAGAAAAGAAGTCCGTACGTTTGAAGGGACTGGCTACATTCCGCTGAACTTTGAGGACTGGCGGGTTGACCCCACTGTGGACAATCTGAAGGAAGCAAACTTTATCTGGCGCCGCTGGATGCCCGTGGAAGAGTTTAAAGCCGTGGATGGGCTAGAGAACGTCGAGGAGATTCAAAGTTATTCCGGCGTTTGGGATTCCTCTTCCTCTAATAAATCCGAGTATTACGAGCAAATGGGGATCATCCAAGCCTGGAACGACCTAGACAGCTCGCTTTGTGAGCATGTGCTGGTGTACGAGGAATGGGGTGACTTCTATATTGAGGATGAGTATTGCCCGAACCACGTCCTGATTTACTCGAACGACTCCGTGTTTCATTACTTTGGCCCGAATCCTTACGACCACCAACGCAAGCCGTTTACAGTTGGACCGTATATCCCGCTGTCCGGCACTCTGTACGGAAAGAGCATGGCCCAAGATATCATCCCTTTGTGTCATGCGATGGATTCGATGCTCAACCAGCAGCTTGACGCTTTCAGTATTGCGGTATCGATGCCGTTTACTTATTTGGTTCGGGATGAAGCGATTTTGGGTTATTTCGGTGACGGACCTGTTTCTTTGCGTCCCGGTGAGGGTATCCCTTGCCAGGAGCATGATTCCATCCGCCCCGTAGTTTGGCCGATGGATGTCATTAACTTGAGCGAAGGCGCGCAGCAACGATTGAAAGAAGAGATCCGCGAGTCTACCGGCGGCGTTCCCTATGCTACAGGCGGTGTTTCGGAAATGGATACCGAGCGCACCGCCACGGAAACCAGCATACTGGCATCCGGCACCAATACCCGGTTTCAGCTCAATATCCAGATGTATGAGGAATCGCACCTGAAGCCCTATCTGGAAATGACGTTTTCCAATGACCGCCAGTTTATGACCCAGGCGGCCTTTGTGGACGATGAGCCGGAGCCTATTTTGCCGGACCACGTAAAGATGATGGAACTCGCCTTTGACGTTACCGGCTCCCGCTCTGTAATGAACCGCTCAAAAGAAATCCAAGAAATGGACGTGATTCTGGCCGCATTACCGGGTTGGATGCAATCCGGGTTTGTGCAATCCAACGGGGACATTATCAAGGTGAATATCCCGGAAATGCTGAAACGCCGTGTGGCTCTGAATAGTAGTTTCCGTGATTTAGACAACTTTAGCGAAACCATCACGATGGAAACACAGCAAGAAGAGATGAATTTGGGAGTGATGAATGGACCTCAAGCAGTTCCGCCAATTGCCGCCGCAGGAGCGCCTCCAGTTATGCCAGGAGTACAGCCGCCACCCGTTATGGGTGTTGCTTAAAGAGCTTCACGTTGACAAGCAACGGAAACTGCCAATGGTGACCGGAGTGGACAGCAAAGAGGCATATATCTATGAGTCTTACAAAGCCCAGGGCGCTGCTGAATTGGTAGGCATCTGGGACACGCTGGCCGAAAATATCCAGCGGGGCATCAACCGAGCTTAACTCCGGTTTACAAAAGTCCTGATATACCCGTCTGCTTTTAGTTTCCTAACACACCGAGAGGCGAAATTCATGCAGTGATGGCACCATTCATCTGCTCGGCCATTTATGTAAGCCAAATCCTCTTTTGGGATTCCTTCAAGGTAATTGAATTCTGTTGAATCCCCGCAAAAGTCGCAATTAATCATTCCCTTATTTTAACACACCCACTTGCCGGGGTAACGGCATGGTATCAAAGGCCGCTTGCGGGGCCTAGCTGCCGCATGGATTAAGGAGAAAGTGAACATCATGGAAAGTGAAAAAGAGCTGCTGTTGGAAACCGAACAGGATACCGAGCAAGAAGAGCAGGACGAAACCGAAAAGGAAGAGTCTGAAGATTCCCAAGACGCTGATGAGTCCGAAGCTGAGGAAAAGGAAGAGTCTGAAACCGAAGAGGAGAAGGACGAGAAAGCCGATACCAAAGCGGAAAAGCGGATTAACAAACTCACCGCCATTAACAAATCCCTTCAAGAGCAACTGAAGGAAGCGAAAGACGCTCTGGACGAAGCCAAAGAGTCGCTGGATCGAAAAGACAAGGCGCTGGAAGAGGAACGAAAAGACATTTATTCGAAATTCGAGTACATCCACACCCGAAATGGGAAGCAGATGAGCGAATTGTCGGATGATGAATTTGATCAACTGGTGGATGAGTTATATGCGCACCCGGATTCCGCAGAAGGCAAAAAGCTTCTGGCAGAGTGTAGAGCGCAACGCAAGCTTGGAAAACCTTTGCTGAAAAAGCAAGAGGAGGTCGAAGCGGGCGAGCAGCAGTTATGGGAATACGAATGGGGCATCATCACTAAAGCGGTGCTGGACGAAGAAACTGGCAATCCTGAGCTGAAAAAGCATGTGGAAAAGCTGGCCTCTGAGATTGCTCCGATTTTCCAAAAACGCAAAGCGGATAAAGAGTTAGGGATTCTGTACCGGCAGCTCACCGAGGGCGGAGTAGACGCCAAAATGAAGCACCTTACCCGCCTGATGAAAAAAATGAATCTGTTCACCCTGATTCAACCGGCTGACGTGGAAGCACAAGCCACCACTAGCAAGGGCAAGAAAGCTCCTGTCACCACCAAAGAAAAGACTTTTACCCGCGCGCAAATTGCCGCCATGAGTGCTGAAGAGTTCGAAAAGAACGAGGGCGCTATTGATAAGGCAATGAAAGCGGGACGCATCAAGTAAGCATTTAAATATAAAGGAATTTAGAAATGGCTGTAGCAAACTTCATTCCAGAGGTTTGGAGCAAGAAGCTGCTCAAAATCTTTGACAAAACCTGCGTCATGAAAAAGTTGGTCAATACCAACTATGAAGGCGAGATCAAAAAAGCAGGTGACACCGTTCATGTTCGCACCTTCGGGGATGTGACCATTAATGACTATACCCGCGATATGGTCATCCAGTTTGAGACACTGGCTGATCCGATGTCCGACCTGACCATTGACCAGCAAAAGTATTTCGCTTTTAAGGTTGATGATCTGGACAAAGCGCAAAGCGATATCAGCATCCTGGAAGGCTACGCGGCTCGCGCTGCAATTGCCATTCGGGATGTGGTAGACACCCGCCTGTTTTACCCTGAGTGCTTCCAATATTTATCAGTATATTACGGAACTCAGCCAGAAGCTGGATGATTCCAACTGCCCGATGGATGGCCGCAATATGGTGATCAGCCCGGCTGAAAAAACCTACCTGCTGCAATCCTCGCAGTTCACCCGCGCTACCAATTTGGGCGATAACGTGGTTCAAAACGGCAAGATCGGTAACGTGGCCGGTTTTGACGTTCACGTTTCCACGAACGTCCCCACGGTTAGCACGAACCATCCGATCCTTGGCTTTACGAAAGATTTCATTTCTTTCGCTAGCCAGGTGAGCAAAATCGAGCATGTTCGCCCGACTAACATGTTTGCCGATGCCGTGAAAGGGATTTACCTGTACGGTTCTAAGGTGTTCACCAACACCAGCTCCGACAAGGGGCCGAACCGTTGCGGCGCTGTCCTTTGGGCTGACTAATCATGAATAGAGAGCAGGAAGCCCGCCTGACGGAATACGCAGCGGCGGGGAAGGTTTCCAAGAACTTTACGTTTTGGGTTCTGAATAAGGACACCAAAAAAGTGAGTCCTATCCTCGGCAATATGGTGAGTGGGTTTCTCGATGAGAAAACCTATGAGCTGTACGAGGAGAGCCCGGAAACCCCGGTTAAGGAAGCCGAACCGGTGGAAAACGCCGCACCTGTGAAGAAAAAGAAAAAGTAATCCTCAGAGAGCTGGGGCCTCCGGGCTTGTCCGGGGGCCTCCGTTCTCCTGCTTGGAGTTGATATGGCAGATACTTTAATTGATGTCATAAACGAAGTTTTAACCGCCACCGGGCAACGCGCCAACAAAACCACCATTGCGGCTACCGATTCGACTGCCTATCTGCGGGATCGGGTGAATGATGCTCTGGATTGGTTGTATAAGCTGAAACCATTTGTAGTGGACGCAGACGGTACGGTGACTATCACCCCGGCACAGCGTACCTTTAACGGCCCCTTAGATACTGAATTGCAGAACATCCATCCGTGGAGCCTGCGGATCAATGATTCGGATGGGGATATTCCGGTATCGCTGGTGACGGAGCAGTTCATCATTGAGAATTACCCAGATTTTGAAACCGCCGAGTCGGGAAGTCCGCAATACGTTTATTTCTCAAATGGCTCAATTGCCGTTTACCCTTTACTGGAAACCGTGGCGGCGAATCTGACGCTTCAGTTTAAGTATGCCACGCAGTTTACCAAGCTCACCAGCGCCGCCGCAACCTTCCCGTTTGAAGATCGTTCAGATGAGATGAAATACGTGAAGCTCTTTACCCAATTGCGCTATGAGGTATTCAAAGGTTTGGGCCAACCCGGCGTGACCAATGACGAGATGGAAGCCACCAAGGCCCGCATCATTGCCAAACACCACAAGAGCAAGCGGGTAGGTTTTAAGGGATCGCGCCGTTATGGCTGGTAGCAAAGCGGCGCGGGGTATCCGCTCAAACGTCAAAACTTTCAAGCTGAAATCCAATGTGTCCGGGATGGCTCAAAACCGGGCTGAGACTTTTCTGCGCCCGGACCAGGCGGTGGATATTCTCAATATGCATGCCACCGAAGAGGGTTCATGGTCAGCGGATAATGCCGGTTATACCAAAATCAACGATGGTGGCACCGCTTATGAGTCTGGCGCTGCGGTGGATGGGTTAGCGGTGTTTGAAGATTCCTCCGGGGACAAACATTTGTTTATGGCGATTAACGGGAAGCTCAAAGAGGTTAACACCTCCACGGGTGTAGCAACTGATATTGATGCCTCTGCCGGGTACACGGTGGGGAATCAGGTTGATTTTGAAGCCATGTATGACGTGCTGTACACGGTGGATGGCACCATCAACCCGCGCAAATGGGACGGGGCGAGTGCTGGTAATGCGGCTGGCTGGCCGGTAACCGGGCCGTTCAACAACCCGAAATACCTAACAAAACATAATTGGCGGCTGGTGTTTCTGGCGCCGGAAGAGGATGAAACCACGTTTGTCGTGTCGGACTTTGAAGATCCCGAAAGCTTCACGTTTGCTTCTGCTTCTACAGATGCCTATATCGGACATATCGACGGGCGGATCAAGGGCGCTCGCTCGATGCACATTCCAGCGTCCAATGAAGAACAGACGATTATTTTTAGTGAGAAAAGCACCTTTGTCTTGACTGGCTCATCTGCTGTCTTGTCTGATTCCGATGGCTTCAAGGTTATCAAGATGAATGGCAACTACGGCGCTATTAACAATCGCTGCATTGTGGAGGTCGGGAACGATATTCTAGCTCTGAATATTTTCGGCATTACCTCTTACTCTTCCACCACCCAATCCGGCACGATTCAACCCTCTGCGATTAACTCGGACCGGGTAAAAGACGTGATTGCGTCTATGAACCTGAACGCAAAAGAGCAGTGTTGGGGGATTCACCTCCCCAACCGGCGCGAGGTTTGGTGGTTCCTGCCTACTGGGGCGAATACCCAGTGTAACGCGGCCATTGTTTATAAATACCCCTCTCCTGGTTCTCAGGACGAGATACCGAAATGGTCCCGCCGGTTGGATGCTGGGAGCAAGTTCAAGATGGCGCATGGCGCTTTGCTGGACCGGACTTTCTATGTCGGTTCATATAGCGGTGTCGTGGGTTCCATGTTCACCGCATCCACTTATGACGGTACTGGTATCCCCTGGAAATATGAATATCCGTTCTGGGATGTGGGGAATGAGAAACAGAATAAGCGGTATTTAAACGGAGAAGCGCATTTTAAGGTGCGGTCCGATCAAAACTTTACTTTCCAATACCAGTGGAAAGGGGGCGGATGTAATGACCAGGGCTCTCAGTCTTACCCCATTGAAACCACCGTGGCCGGTGCTGAGTACGGGTCGGCCACATTTGGGACTGATTATTTCGGCCAATCTGAAGAAGTAAAAGTGCCGTACGACATATTCGGGGACGGCCTTCGTGTAAAACACACGTTAAGCGGAACCACGGCAGACAGCGGCCCTGAGTTTTTGGGGCTTACCCCTGTATTAGAGCTTGGAAACATTAGCCAGCATTGGCTTTAGGAGAAAGTGAATGAGCCAGATATCCCGGCTGAGAGATGCCGAAATTTCTAATGGGAACTTGATTAACGCGGATGACATTGACGCTGAGTTAAACCAGTTAGTTAGTGAATCCAACGCGCAGGATACTGAATTAACAAGCATTGGCACCGATACTTACACCTTTAGTGGTGTAAAAACCTTCTCTTCCAACCCAAAAATGAATGGGGTAGATGAGCGAACCGCTGGAGCTGGGTTTACTGCGGATAGCGTCCGTATGAAGGATGGCATGGTTAAGGTAGCCGGAACCCCTGCGGAAGGCGGAGAGATTGGTTATGCCAGCAATGTCCTCACTTACCACAATGGGTCTGCTGTCGTTAAAGTAACCCCGCCCGTCAGCGCTATTTACAGTATTTCAACCGGTACACAAGCAGGCACTGGTTCCGGCGCTTTGTATGTTTGTACCAGTACATTTACCTTAACGCTTCAAGCAGCGGCCACCAACGGCGCAAACTGGATCGCGCACGTTCGCAACGATGGCAGCGGGGTTATTACAATTGACCCTGACGGCTCAGAAACCATTGATGGACTTACCACTATTACCATCGGACCAGGCAATTCGTGCACTATTGTTTGTGACGGCTCTAATTATGTCACCCTGGGGCGCAAGGCCGAATTAATTGTTTTGCGGGATCAAAAGACGCAAAACACTGATGGCGGAACGTTTACCAGTGGGGCATGGCGCACCCGTGACTTGAATACTGAAGTGCAGGACACTGGCGGCAATTGCACTCTATCCACGAACCAATTCACGCTTAGTCCTGGAACTTACCAAATTGAAGCATCCGCCCCTGGTTTTAGGGTCCAAGATCACCAAATCCGGTTACAAAATATTACCGATGGTTCAACTACCTTGATAGGCACCTCTGCGGCGGCAGAAAATGCCGTCAATACTATTACACGATCCTTCATCCAAGGACAATTCAGCATTACCGCTAACAAAACCTTTGAAATTCAGCATCAATGCAGCGCCACCGGCACGACTACCGGGTTTGGAAACGCTGCAAACTACACAACAGAGGTTTATACAACCGTTGTCTTGAGAAAGGTGGTCTAAATGGATATTGCATACAGCCTAGACCAGCTTGTTCCCGCCGCTCAATACAGGGGCTCTTTGACAGCTAACACCCAGCAGGCATATGAGGCTATCACCTGGGAGGATGAACGGGAAAAACCAACTTGGGAGGCCATCCAGGAAGTCCCAGCAGAAGCAGCACCCCTCTACAATCGAGTCAAAACAGCCTTTAGCGCCTTGTCTCTTGAACTCCAGATTAAATACAAAGACGAAATCAGAGACGGAGCTTTCTTTTTGAAGGAGGGCAACCTTCCTATGTTGGGCGTGATTGTTTCCCAGGCGGAAGCAAAATACGATTTGCCAGCAGATCAGTCGGTTAAAGACATTGTGGACACCGTAAAAGCAGAGTTGGCGGGTGACTAGTGGAAATGGATATCAATAAAACGCTTGAATCCTTAATTTCTCAGTCCCCATTCGTGGCCGCTGGTATCTATATCGCCAAAATCTTTATTCAAAAACACGAGAGCGCCATAAACAAGTTGCTGGAAACCTTTGAGAGCGAGGTCAAGTCTTGTGAGGCTCGCTATGAAATGGTTTTCAAAGAGTTAATGGAAATAAAAGACAAGATTAAATAGGAGTCATCATGGCCAATACTGCAACCGCTCAAACTGCTTTGCCCATCCGTACTAAAGGCGTAGGTGTGGACATTACCCCTTATGTTATCGCGATTGACACCGTAGACACGGATTTAACCATTGTGACCCCCACTGGAACCGCTATAGCCTGCGTGGTGGGTATTATGTTTAGCGAGGGAACGGCTGGAACGCTCACCTTTAAGTCTGGGACCACTACCTTGATGGCTTTGGAGTTAGCTGCAAACCAAGGCTTATTCTTACCGTTGGGTGATCAGGTATACTTTGCCACCCAGCCCGCTGAAGCTTTGAAGATTCAATCTTCTGCCGCCATTACCAATATGCTGGTTTATGTAGCCTCTACTTCCAGAGTGGTGTTTTAATGTACGGCTTCTGGTATCCCGGTAGTTTTGTTGGTTCTGGTTTCTTTGGAGGCGGGGAAGCTGCCGTTTATCCTACTACCGATTGGCGGATTCCTATTGCGTCATCCTATGACAGCGCTGCGGACTCTGCCGTCACTACCGCTTTAACGGCCAGCGATACGGCTAAAACGCTCCCAAACTTCTCGGTCGGGGCATCGACTACCCGTTCCGTGGCGCTTTCCCTTGGGGCCATTTCCGATCCTGGCGGGATGATTTATTACAACCTCTCAGGGAGCGCCGACAACTCCGATTTGACTATTACCGTAACCGAATCCTTTGACTCCACCGACGGCACCGATGGGACGTGGCAAGCGGTAAGCCATACGCCTACCAAGCCATCCGGGGATTCCAGCAATACCGGCCTTAATTCGCGTGGACAAGTCATTGAGCTGGACAGCGGGGCGGCGCGGTGGGTCAATATTGAGTTTGATAACGCCGATGCTAGCAACGCGGTTACGGTCTATATGGGTGCGTTTCAGTTCCAGCCAACCGACGCGGAAAACGATTTCTTATTGGTTGCGGGTATGTCCATTACCGGACAATCCTGCGATGTCATTCAATTGCGAAACCAAGCCATCGCCGCTATTCCGGGGCGCGATCCCCTGTTCATCAATTGGGGTCGTTCCGGGGCGAAAGCGGACGATATTTATACCGAGAACGTGGTAGGCGGTTTAACCGCGTATCCACGGGTCAATGCGTTGGTAATGGATCCCGGCCCTAATGACGTGCTTAACACCGCCCGCGCCGCCGGAAAAGTTTACTCTACCGATAACACGACGACACCCACCGACATTGAGAGCGGCATTCAAGACGCCATTGATTATGCCGAGGGCCTGGGTAAGCCGATTTTTGTTTCTGGTATTAACTTCGGCAACTACGCCACCGACTACCCGGTGGATACTACGCCGGATGTTCCTGGCGTTAATATGGCGACTACGGCGGCTCAGGAGAATGGCTCCAAACCGTATAACGAAAACGTGGTTTATCCGCTGGTTAAGACCGCCAATAGCGCCGCTTGGGATTCCTCTTTGGACATCCCACGCGGGGACGGTTACAGCCGGTTCCTGTATATCTGGGATTCCGGCCTGACCTCAGACGGCGTTCACGGCAATACCTACGGCTCACAGATTTACCGGGGATGGGTCGTGGATATCTGGAAGTATATTTGCACCGGCACATGGCCGACGAGCTACGTGGAGTCGCTTATTGCAGCGGCGGAACCAAACACCTCGGAGGCTAACAAGGACCGCATTCAATTGGTATTTGACGCTCTGCCCGCTACCGTAACCGCAACGGCGGCGCGAACCGCACTACAGGATCGTATAGATGCCATTACCACCGGCTATAGTGACCCGACCTTAACTGGTGCGGCTGTCCTACCCAATGATGCCTCTATCACTTCGGGTACCTTGAAGGCGTGGTTTGACTTTGCCAATTACGACAAAATCTATTCCGACAACGGCACCACAGGCATTAATCACGGAGTTGGGGTCTATCGGGCAGATGACCGGGCCAATGGCACCGCGTGGCAATTGCTCCAAACCACTAGCGCCAATCGTCCTATTTGGCAATCGGGCGTATTGAACGGGTTAGGCGGCTTGCTCTTTGACGGCTCTAACGACCTGATGGTGGGGGATGCTAACCTCCAAGCCCTGATGAACGGGTCAGGTTCGGCTAAATCCTTCACGCTCTTTATCGTGCGTAGCCTGACTTCATTGGCGGGCGGCTCGGGGATGGATGTACTTGGCATTTCCAACGGAGCTACCAACTACCTG
>JAJQJM010000144.1 GCA_021323475.1 Vampirovibrio sp. | reverse complement strand
AATGTCACTTCAAGCTATCACTTGCAAAGCCGAGAAAGTGAGATATTGAGAATGTCTAGAGTTCATTCCATCCGCCCCATCATTACTGCCCCGACCGGCTATGCTAAAGAGCCCGCCAATGCGAGCCCTGCGTTCAAAGGCTTGCCGAAATTCTCCGGTGGTCTGGGCATTCAACCCGAAGTATTTGAAGTGAGGGATTCCACAAGAAAGAATAGTTCTTCAGTCCCAGGCACTAAAAACAAGCTGAATATCTGGGCGTAACTATTTAACAGGACAGGCAAAGTTCTCTGTAATTTTAATTACTCTCTACCTAACTTCAACTCTCTCCAAGCAAAATCCCGGACTAATGCATTTAGTCCGGGATTTCTTTAATGGTTTATATTGCCTGAAGTCTACTGCAACGCTTCCGCACCGCCCACGATTTCCAGAATCTCCTGGGTAATCGCGGCCTGACGTACTTTGTTGTATAGAATGGTCAACCGGGTAATCATGGCGCCCGCGTTATTGGTGGCGTTGGACATCGCGGTCATCCGGGCAGCCAGCTCACTGGCAGCCGCTTCCAGCAACAATGTATAAAACATATTGCTCAGGTACATCGGCACCAGTTTATCCAGCATTTCCACTGGGCTGGGCTCCAGCAACATCTCAGGTTTCAACCGGTTTGCCGGGGTGGAGTGTTGAATGTCATCCAACGAGGGAATAAGTTCGGGTTGCCAGTCGATATGCGACCGAACCGGAACCACTGGCGTCATCTGAACTTTATAAGAAATCATCGACACAAAATGTGTGGAAAGCACATCAATGGTGTCAATTTCGCCGTTCAGAAACGCTTTTACCATCGTGTCCGCAATCAGGTTCGCATCTTGGATGGTGGGAGCGGCAGACATGTTACCCGTTCTACCAAGCACTTCCGAGTTGGAGTACCGGCTAAAAGCTTGAATGGCCTTATTGCCGACCAGATAGAACTTTGGAGTGAGTCCGCGTTCCTTAATCTCGCGCTCCAGACGGAACGCCTGGCGAATGACGGCCGAGTTATAGTTACCGCATAAACCGCGATCGGAACTGAACACGATGATCCCGATATTCTTAACCGGGCGTGGACGGAAGAGTTCCAGATAGCGGGAGCCGCTAATCGCCTGGAAATGATTGCTCATTTCATTGAAAACGGCACTAAACAGCTTGCGTAGCTCAACCGAGTATGGGCGAGCCGCTTTTACTCGGTTTTCCGCCCGTTTTACCTTGGCAGCTGCAACCATCCGCATGGCCTGCGTGATTTTCTGCGTACTCTTGACGCTCCTAATCCGGCGCCTGATATCCTTCAGGTTAGGCATTGTTGAGTTTCCTTCCCTGGCTTTCTATACTTTTCCGCCGGTAAACACATTGTCACGGAATTTTTTCACGCCTTCGGTCAATTTGGCTTCATCCGCGTCATCCAGTTTATCGCCTTTGTTCAGCTTGGCTTCAATATCAGCCACGTTGGCGCTCATGTAAGAGAACCATTCCTGCTTGAAAGCGGCAATATGCTTGGTTTCTACTTCATCCAGCAAGCCCTTGTTGGCGGCGAACAAAATGGAAACCTGTTGCGCGACGGACAACGGGCTGTACTGAGGCTGCTTCAACACCTCAACCAGCTTTTGTCCACGACGGAGCTGATCTTGAGTGGCTTTATCCAAATCGCTTGCAAACTGGGCGAATGCTTCCAATTCACGGAACTGGGCCAATGCCAGACGGAGCTGACCGGCAACGCTCTTCATTGCTTTGGTCTGTGCGGCGCCGCCTACCCGGGATACCGAGATACCGGCGTTGATAGCGGGACGGATACCGGCGTTGAACAAGTCGGCTTCCAGGAAGATCTGGCCGTCCGTGATCGAAATAACGTTGGTCGGAATGTATGCCGAAACGTCACCGGCTTGGGTTTCAATAATCGGCAATGCCGTGATACTACCACCTCCCAGCGCATCGCTCAGCTTGGCGGCGCGTTCCAGCAACCGGGAGTGCAGGTAGAATACATCGCCAGGATATGCTTCACGGCCTGGCGGACGACGGAGCAGCAAGCTCATCGCGCGATATGCCCAAGCGTGCTTGGTCAAGTCATCATAAATAACCAGTACGTGCTTGCCTTGGGCCATAAAGCCTTCCGCAATCGTAACGGCGCCAAACGGAGCCAAGTATTGCAGCGGTGCAGGGTCGGTTGCGGAAGCGGCAACCACGATGGAGTAATCCATGGCCCCGTTGTCTTCCAGGATTTTTACAATCTGGGCAACGGAACTGGACTTCTGACCAATGGCGCAATAAATACAGATAACGTCCTGTCCCTTCTGGTTCAGGATTGTATCAATGGCGACAGCCGTTTTGCCGGTTTGACGGTCACCAATAATCAACTCGCGCTGGCCGCGGCCGATGGGAGTCATTGCGTCAATAGCGGTAATCCCGGTCTGCAAAGGCTGGTGTACCGACTTACGGGAAATAATACCAGGTGCCTTACGGTCAACAGGCAGGTATTCTTTCGCGTCAATGCCGCCTTTTCCGTCAATCGGCTGGCCCAACGGGTTTACAACGCGGCCTAACAGATCTTCCCCGAAAGGAACGGAAGCGATACGTCCAGTAGACTTAACGGTCTGCCCTTCCTGGATGTGGATGTATTCACCCATGATTACAACGCCCACGTTGTCTTCTTCCAGGTTCAGCACCATCCCCATGGTGTTGTGACCATCGGAGAACTCCACCAACTCACCGGCCATAGCGCCGCGTAAGCCGTAAATACGGGCAATACCGTCACCAACTTCCAACACGGTGCCGACATTGCTGACCGAAACTTCGGTTTCGTAGCTAGCGAGCTTATCTTTCAGTATCGAACTAATTTCTTCTGCTCGTAATGCCATTTTAGCTTCCTTTTTATCTGTGTTTCTTAAAATGCTTTGACGTTAGAGTAAATTACAATTTGCTGATTTGTTTACGCAATTCTTCCAGACGGCCGACATAACTACCATCAATCACCTGGTCCTGCAGTTTGATGATAACGCCGCCTAGCAAACCTGGATCAACCCGGTTCTCCAGATCAACCCGGCTAAACCCAAACGTGGATTCCAGTGTTTTACGAATGCGGCTTCTGAGTTCTTCTTCCAGTTCAATTGCGCTTACAACTTCAGCTTGAGCCGTGTTTTCCCGCTGGTTGATGATTTCATTAAATTGAGTGACCAGTTGAGGGAAAATAGCGATGCGGTTGTTTTCAACCAGCAGTTTCAGTAAACGGCTGACCCAAGGGCTGACGGACTTTGCAATCTGCTGATCCAGGAGTTGCAGCTTTTCAACTTGGGATACCCCTGGGTTTTCCAGAAAGCTAATCAAAGTTGGCACCTGTGCCATCAGTGAGTTAACTGAGCTTAAGTCATCAGCAACCTGTTTTACTTCACCACTTTCAAGGGTACTTTCAAAGAGCGCTTTGGCGTAACGGGCGGCAACTTTATTATTTTCTAGGCGCTTGCTCATGAACGGCCCCCCTTCAATTGAGATAATTCATCCAAAAATGTTTCTACGGAACGCTTTTGATCCTGAGCAGTTACTGTATTTGCCAACTCGGAGCGTGCTTCCAGTAGTGCATCGTTTAGCAGGCGCTTTTCAAGTTCCTTGATGCTGGCTCGCTGCTCCAGCTCCACCCGCTTTTTGGCATTCTCTACGATTTTGGCGGATTCTGCCTTGGCGTCAGCCAAAATTTGAGCCGATAACGATTCGGCAGATTCTCTAGCGGTACTTAAAATTTCATCCACTTCAGATTTCAAATTGGCGGTACGGCTTTTTGCCGCTTCAAGTTGAGCCAATGCCTCTTTTTTCTGATTTTCAATGGTTAGAATTTCAGTGCTGATTTTTGACCGTTGGGCATCAATGCCGCCGACCAGATTGAATTTCTTGGCCAAGAACCCAAGGATGAATACCACGAGAAGGATATTGACGACATTGGAATTTTGAATACGCTCCATCAAGGATAGAGACTCATGACCTTCTTGAACCACCAGCAAGTACATGGATGCCTGATGCAAGAAGCTATTCAGTTCAATATGGGGTATCATTTCCTGCTTATCTGCTCCTGTTCACTTGCCTACTAGCTACCGGACGCGGTTTTGATTCGTCCGCCGGTGGTAACTTTTGCGATAATGGCCCTGGTGAGCACGTTACGCTCGGATTCCAACTGGCCATAGGTGGCTTCACGCCAATTATGCAGTTCCGCCATTTGGCGATCCGTTTCGACCTGAGCGGCCGAACGTGCTTCGCTTAAGGTTTGTTGCGCTGTTGTTTTTGCCGATTGCCGAATTTCCTGAATCAGCAGGTGCGCTTCTTTTCTGGCTTTTTGCAAGCCCGTCTGGTAGTCAGCATGAATGCGCTCGTAGTCCTCTGCGAACTGCTGGGCGGAATTCTTGTCATCCGTCAGCTTGCGCTCACGCTCATATTTGATTTTCAACATGGGATCGAAATAGATAGCCTTCATCAACACCATGAAGATGATGAAGCTGACCATTACAAAAACGAGTGTGGCGTTAAACTCTGGCATTGTGTCTTGAATTCCTCGGAAATTGGCTGGATGCAAATGATCTGAAAGGAACCGCTTTTATGCAAAAGCGGTTCCAAATTCAGGTTATACTTTGCCTAGCAGCATGAAGAAGGAAACGAATCCGAACAGACCCAGCAATTCCACAACACCCAGGGTGATGAAGTATTGAGGGGTAATGTTGCCTTGCACTTCGGGTTGACGGGCAACGCTGTTGAAGTAAGCAGCAGTCATCAAACCGATACCGATAGCGGGGCCAATAGCGGCCAAGCCGACTGCCAACGGTCCACCCAGAAGAGCGGAAGCTGCTACTTGAGGATCTAGTGCCATTTTATTGTGTCTCCTTTCTTGGGATCTAAACTTTTGTGGGAATAAACTTTGGTTCTGACAGATTGAGTTAAGGAAATACTTCTTTCGATAGGAATTAGTGGTGATCTTCCGAAAGCAGGCTGACGTATACCGAACTCAGGATGGCAAAGATATACGCTTGCACCACGGCCACGAACAATTCCAGGAAGATGACCAAACTGGGCAATACATAGGGCATTACACTGAGCGCGATACCGGACAGAATCTCACCGACCAGAATGTTGAAGTAAAGTCGGATCAACAGGGAGCCGGGGCGGGTAATATCTTCCAGCAAGTTCAACGGCAGGAAAAACGGATTGGGAGTCAGGTAGTGCTTGAAGTAACGCAGTCCTTTTTTCTTGATGCCGATGGCGAAATACATGATCAACGTAATGAGGGCCAATGCGCTGGTGGTGTTAATGTCCCCGGTGGCGGCCAACAGCTCGCCATGCGGCAGGGAAATCAACTTCAATGGCAACTGGCCCATCAGGTTGGCCGTTAAGATAAACAAAAACAGCGAACCGATAAAGAATACGAAACTATCGCCTCGGGTACCGGCGGTGGCCATGGTAATGCCCCGGCAGATATCGAAGAAACCCTCGCTGACGACTTGAAGCTTGCCGGGAATGACCTGCAGATTACGAGTGGACACGAAAGCCAGCGCCAGGACCAGCAGCATCCCTGACCAGACCATGATCAAGGTGTTCATATTCACTTCGTAACCCAATAGATTGACGACCCAAAAATGATCCATGATTATCCTTTGATTGCCTTAATCTTGCGTGTTGCTCTCATACAGATGGGGGCTTAGACGAGGAGGGTTGTATACTCCTGAATGCCAGTGGCCCAGAATCTTCTATCTATATTCTTTAAAGGGGCCTAGACGCTTTCAGGGGGCGATGGCATCCGCTTGGCTGATACGCGGAACGCTTGTGATGCCTGAACCACATATTCCACCGTCAGAATCACTTTGTAACTTAAAAGTCCGCAGATGACAATACCAAGTTCAGTGACACGGGCATTGGAGAGTTTGACTATAACGTACGCTAAAATGCAGATTCTTATAAGAGAAAACACAAACTGAACACCCTTTTTTGGATGTTCCGCGTTGAAAGACAGGCTCCAGAGATAAAAAGCGCCCATCAGCATGCCCAGGATGAGAAGTTTCAGGGCTTGTGGCCAGAAGATGGCGCAACCAGCCACCAAAAAAATGTTAAGAATGGTGGTTCCAACCCATAAGCGGCGCTTGAGCTGCCGGTAATAGGCTGATGGTTCAAAGCTCATCGAAAATCCTTGTCGTCATCATCGTCTTTGTACTCATGATCATCATCTTCGTATCGTTTATACAGGAAATCAAGCTGATCGACCGGTAACTTCTGTTCTGTTGATTGGGATTTTCCCGTTTTTTCCAATCTTTTGGGCGACTGGTTATAAAGTTCGGGATAAGAAAATCGCTTATATAGAATGCCAATGCCGCCAACCATGCCCAGGATAGCCAGAATAACCGTCCATATCGGGGCGACTCCGTAATGTTCCGTTAGCCAGAACCCAAGCAGAAGGCCTCCCAGGATGGGAAGCAACAGTTGGATGGCATATTCCATAGGGCATCGCTCCGGATAAGGGCATCCCGAGTCGGACGGGAGAATTTACATGATAGCCAAAGACGCTTTTGTACCGGATTGGTTTTCGATACAATCACGAACTGTAGTATAAAGTGCTTCACTTGTAAAAAGTTTGTAACGGATAAAAGACGAAAGCGCGCCTGTTTACTACACCGGAGAGCTTGTTTGTGCGAGGAGGATCGCTTCATGGCAAAGGACGCCAGCTTTGATATTGTTTCTGAATTCGATCAGCAGGAATTGGTGAACGCGCTGGACCAGACCCGTCGGGAAATCGGTTCCCGCTTCGACCTGAAGGACTCCGGCAGTGAGCTGGAACTGGAAGAAGGCAAGAAAATCGTGATTACCACCACCGATGACTTCCGGGCCAAGAACATTTTCGACATACTGGAAAGCAAGGTGACTAAACGTGGCCTGAATCCGCTGATTCTGGATCCCCAAGAGGCAGAGCCGGCTTTGGGTGGCAAAGTTCGCCAGGCCATTAACCTGAAAAAAGGCATTGAGACGGATATGGCCAAGAAAATTGTGGCCGAAATCAAAGAAAGCAAGTTGAAGGTTCAGGCCAGCATTCAGGGTGATCAGGTGCGGGTGAGCGGCAAAAACAAGGATGACCTGCAAGAGGTGATCAAGCGCATTCGTGAGTTTGGCGATCGCCAGAGCATGCCCCTACAGTTCACCAACTATCGTTAATTCACTGTTGCCCCTTTAAAAAAGAAAGCCGTCCAGCCGTTTGGCAAAACTGGACAGCGGGGTAGTACGGAATTGGTAGGAAGATAAATAGGAGAGAATAAACGTCTGGTTATGGCTGGATGGTGATGCTGTGCGCCATGCTCACAGGAATGGTTACCGGCATGCTTGAAGCCGCATGGGAAGGCGATTCCGCATAAGCATGGGCCAGCAGCAGAGTACCGGTTGCAAATAACCCTGCCAGCGATAACTTGCCGACATTATGGGCAACATCACGCCAGGCATGCGCATCTCGTGCGGAGAATCTGAACATAACTCACTCCCTGTGGTTAATATCGTTCATTTGGGAGAATCTGGATTTTTTACGCGCCGGTATAAGAACCGGCCGCTCGTTTCGCACTTTCCCAAATCTTTCAACTTTCCGTTAGGCATTCATGACGCTCGCGATCGGGTTTGGTTCCCGCCCAGGCTGGAAAAAAAATTACGGATGAGTCTGCCAGGGCCGTTTATAAGTGGAGGACTCAGGTTTTTAGCCGTAAGAAGTGACATTTCTACCGGGAAGCAGGTACAATCGGTGAGCCTGTTGCAGAAGCAATCGAGTGTGATTACACGGGACAACTCTTGCAGGCGATTTGTTTTTAGGTTCCTATACGATATTGATCCCAAAGATTTAATGGAAACGGCAGATTTGCAATGACCTCACCCGATACGCTCGATTCTCCTTCTATCCCTTCTACAGACGACACCAATTGCGGCAAGAAAAAAGTAGGCTTTGTCCACTTGGGCTGCCCTAAAAACCTGGTGGATACCGAAACCATGCTGGGTATCCTGGACAAGGATCAGCATGAAATTGTGGCGACCGAGGAAGAGGCGGATATCGTGTTGGTGAACACCTGCGCCTTCATCGACTCGGCTCAGCGGGAGTCTGTACGCGTATTGGCCGGTTTGGCCGAGCAGGGAAAAGAGCTGCTGATTACCGGCTGTCTGGCCCAGAAGTTCCAGGGTGAGTTGCTGGATTTGTTC
>JAJQJM010000017.1 GCA_021323475.1 Vampirovibrio sp. | reverse complement strand
TAGGCGGCAATGGTTTCCGTACCGTTCGGCATAGCGTAAATGCTCAGGCTTTCCTCAGGTTCCTGGTAGAGAATGCGGTGTTGCTGATGCAGTTCATACAACCAGGCCGAAATTTCGGGAGAGATGCCGGTCAGCAGTTCACGGCTGGGCTGCAAGGCTTGCCAGGCTTCCAGCGGCGTCTTATCAGCGGATAGTTGCTGAGTGGAGTTTTGTCGGGCCAGTGTCGTGACTGCTGGCTGGAGTGCTGCAATTCGGTTCAGGTGAGGTAACTGGCCATCACCAATCGCTTCGTCATAAATGGTGCTCAATCCAATAACAGCAATCAGAATCAGCAAAATTCTGCCCGCCGCCTGAAGCGCGGATTGACCTGCACCCAGCAGATCACCCAAGGAAGGTTTGAGAGCCGGAATGCGAGTGGTGTTGATGGGTGCTGAATTCCCGGCCAACGTAAAGCCCCGGTGCCTGAGTGAAGTCGTCATCGTCGATTTCCGATGTTGCTGCCTTGTCTTGGGTATGAAAGGCGCTCAATCCGAAATGATGCTAATCAGGTATTCACCTGTAATACCCGAAGATTGGTTATGGCTGGCTCTGCGGCTTTCCTATACCGTGGGTTGCAGCGGGGAAATCTCAAATTCCTTAATGAACACCTTGGGGGGCTGTTGCAGAATGAAGGCCACGGATTCGGCCACATCGTCGGCCCTCAGCATACCTTCCCGCTTGGGTTCCTGATCCCAATGGATGTCGTCCCAGATAGAGGTATCCACCGCGCCGGGATAAATGCCGATGACCTTGATATTGTTGGTGCGCTGCTCTTCGGCGACGGCTTCGGTCACGGCATGCAGGCCGAACTTGGAGGCATCGTAGATGGACCAGAAGGGGTAAGCGGTTTTGCCTGCAACCTTCATAAAATAGATTGAGCCCTTCAGGTTGGTATCGATGGTGCGGTCAATGTCCTCGATGCTGATTTCCTGCATCAGCCCGGTGTGGGGAGCGACCCCGGCATTGTTGATCAGAACATCTATCCGGCCAAAGGCTTTGCGGGTTTCCTCGACTACGGCTTGCACCTGCTCATGCTTCCGCACATCGCAGGCCAAGGTCAGCGTTTTGCTGTCCGGGGCCTCTTGCCGGAGTCGGTCGGCAAGCTGGGCCAGTTTTTGGGTATTTCTGGCGCATAGTACCAGATGAAGGCCCAGTCTGGCCAAATGGTGGGCAATGGCTTCCCCAATCCCCTGGCTGGCTCCGGTGATAATGGCAACTTGACCCGATAGACGATGGGGTTGGCGTGGTGCTGTCATACGTGGAAACTCCTATTGATTTTTGTCCAGACTAGCGCTAACAAGCCCGGTTTTCAAAAAGGGAAAACAGAGCGGTGAAGACGGGCGATGCGGTCATTCAGCATGTCTGAACAAGACCCCCCCTATACAAATTCGCCCTTTTTTTGGCATATAATTTGTGCAGTAAGGTGGTTAACAAAAATGAGTGATAGGGGACAACGATAATGAAGTTCGAATTGACCGAAGAGCAGCGGCAGATTTGGCAATGGGCCAAGGAATTCGCGGATACCGAAATTGCTCCGGTGGCGGCGGCCAACGATCAGGCCAGCCGGTTTGATTTTGATTTGCTGAAAAAAATCGGCGAGCAAGGCTTTTTTAGCGCCATTTTGCCGGAAAAATACGGCGGCCAGAATATTGATCACGTGGCTTACGCGCTGATGACCGAAGAGATCGCCCGTGTCTGTTCATCCACCCGTACATTGTTCTCGGTGCAAATTTCCCTGGTGGAAAAACCGATTCTGGAATTCGGCACTGAAGAACAAAAGATGAAATACCTGCCCAAAATGGCGACCGGCGAAATCATCGGCTGTTTTGGCCTGACCGAGCCCAATGCGGGCAGCGATGCCGGAAACCAGCAGACCACCGCCACCGAGGACGGTGATTACTTTATCCTCAACGGGCAGAAAACCTGGATTTCCAATGGTTGTATTTCCCAGTTGGCGCTGGTGATTGCCCAGGCGGACAAATCCAAGGGCCACAAAGGGATCTGCGCTTTTCTGGTGGATACCGACATCCCCGGCTTCAGCACCCGTGAAATCAAGCCCAAGCTGGGTCTGCATGCCTCCGTAACCTCCGAATTGTTTCTGGACAATGTGCGGGTGCATAAATCGCAAATGCTGGGCAAATACGGCGAAGGCTTCAAAGTGGCTATGTACTGTCTAGATCAAGGGCGTTTCAGTGTAGCCGCGGGTTCGGTGGGCGTGAATCAGGCGTGTATTGATATTTCCACCAAGTACGCGATGGAGCGCGAGGCGTTCGGCCAGAAAATCGGCGAGTTCCAGATGATTCAGCAGATGATTGCCGATATGGCTGCTGATTGTGAAGCCGGTCGCTTCCTGGTGCTGCATGCGGCGTACCTGAAAGACCAGGGCGTTCGTAACACCCGTGAAACCTCTATGGCCAAACTGTTCTGCTCCGAGGCGGCCATTCGGGCCTCCAACAGCGCGGTGCAGATTTTTGGCGGTTACGGCTTCTCGGAAGAATACCCGGCGGCCCGTTACTACCGGGATGCCCGAGTCCTGAACCTGTACGAGGGCACCAGCCAAATCCACCGCCTGATTCTGGCGCAGGATGAGCTGGGTATCCGTCCGGCCAATGGCCCCGGCAGCCCCATGACGCCCATTGATCGCCTCTCCTACCGCGAGAAGCCTACCGCTAAAGTTTAGATTATTTCCATCTAAATACAGGCCAGCCGATTTTGCGGCTGGCCTGTATTGTTAAAGCTAGATTTCCAACCATCCTTAGCGGATGAACGCTGGTATGCACTGGGGGCGATTTGCTAACTCAGCGCTTCCTGGACGCGTTTGAGCAGTTGGCTCCAGATGCCTTCCGGAACTTCCGGGTGCGAAGGGTGGGTGGCGGCGCTGTAATCGTACAAATACAGCGAGTAGAGTTTACGGGCGCGCTCCCGGCCTTCCATAAAGCTGCTGCGCAGAATTTCTTCGATTACGCGCATTTCCGGGTTACTGCCGTGGCGAGCGCAATGTTTTTCGTAGCCTTCCACAATCTGAATGGGCGTTTCCAACTGAATGGCGATATCCCGCCGGTCGCCGCCCGGTAACGCGTACAGGTTGTTGAACGCCCGGTGCAGGCTCTCGTTCTGATCGTACCAGCGGTGTTTGGAACGGGCTTTCGTCAAGCCTTCCTTCTTTCTGGCGTCCAGACCGGCCAGATAATCATCCCCTCCGCGTTGCGTGAGCAGGCCTTCGCTCAGTTCGTAAAGTTTGTCGGCGAAGTAGATTTGGGTATCCCGGTTCAAGGATTCCATGGCATGCACCACGGCGCTCAACTTGGGGTCTGTATCATACCAGCGTCTGTAAGTCATGGGCTCAACACTCTTTCTCTTGGATTCCGGATCGTCCGAAGGGCTGTACCTGTTTTTCGGAGAAACTTCGGAAATTCTTGAATTTTGTTGCTGAAAAGTAACAAAAATGTCCCCGGAAATCGTTGAAACCGTCTGGTGGAAATAATCGGTGCTCCCGATGTGGCTATGTTTTCGTTATGATAAATCCTGGAGTACTGAAAGTGAACGTTTGAACGGACGGGTCTTGTGAGTTGGTTTGATAAACTGGTTGTGATGACGTTACCGTTGGCCCCAAAGCCTTTGGTAAAACGGTTTGCCCGTCGCTATGTGGCTGGGGAAACCCTGGAGGAAATGCTGGGTGCCGTACGACGCCTGAACCGTGAAGGCATGATGGCGACCATTGACGTGCTGGGAGAGTTCATCAGCCATAAGGACGAGGCGCTTCAGGCGGCACAGCAGTATAAAACCATTCTGGAAGCTGTGGCGCGGGAGCGGCTGGATGCCAATATTTCCGTCAAGCTGTCCCAAATGGGGCTGCTGCTGGACAAAGACCTGTGCTACGACATTATGTCCGATTTGGTTGCCACGGCGGCCAGGCTCCGCAATTTCGTGCGAATCGACATGGAGGATTCTCCCTGCACCTCCGATACCATTGCCATTTATTTGCGCCTTCGCAAGCAGTACGATAACGTGGGCATTGTGCTGCAAGCCTATCTTCGTCGTACGCTGGGCGATGCCCGCGATATCATGCGCGCGGGGGCGGGGCATTTTCGGCTGTGCAAGGGCATTTATATCGAGCCCCGGCAGATTGCGTTCAGGGATCATAAGTTGATCAATAAAAACTATGCCCTGGTGCTGGAAGAGATGTTCAAAAACGAAGCCTACGTAGGCATTGCCACCCATAACGAGGAGCTGGTGTGGGACGCCATGCGCCTGATAGACCAGTACCGCCTGAAACGGGATGAGTATGAATTCCAGATGCTGTTGGGTGTGGATGAGGAATTGCGGAGCATTATTCTGGACGGTGGGCACCGGTTGCGGGTGTATGTGCCGTTCGGCAAAGACTGGTACGCCTATTCCCTGCGCCGCCTCAAGGAAAACCCTTCCATTGCCCGGCATATCATCAAGGCGTTTTTCCGGGGTCTTTCATCCCGGCGGTAACGACTATGCAGACAATCCGCTTATTGAATGCAGGAGCTGGTATCGCCGCCGTTTGAACAGATGGTGTTGGAGTTGGTATGCACCAGTTGAATATTTCTGGAGGTATAGGACCAGCCCACTTGCGCCATCGGGTCACTGGGAACATTTAGCGTATAGGAATCTCCCACGCCGATGATGACGTTGGACGCATCGATCAGGATGCCGCGGGTATCTGCCGGCAGTTGGTTCAGTATGCCGTTCAACTGCTGGGACATCTGCTTAAACGAAGCCAAACCGCTTTGTGTGTTGACCATGCTGGATCGCATGGCGTCATAGCTGACGCCATCCGTTAGGAACGTGGACTGGTTGTTGGCGAGGGCGTGTCCCTGGTTTGCCATGTTGGTCAGCAGGGCAACCAGGCTCGGATCCGCGTTCTGTTGCTCCAGAATAGTGGCAATTTGCTGATATATGCCCGCCGCGCTTTGGGTGAGCTGTACCATCTGGTTCCCGTTGCTGCCTGCCGTGGAAACGGAATTGCCGGTCAATCCGGGCGCTTGAATACACCAGCTTGAGCTGCACAAGGTGCCGGATCCACTGGCGTTGATTCCTGTCATGGCCACATTGGGAATGTTGGCGGCTGCGGCGGCGGCCTGTGCTTTCTCGAACGCGGTTTTGGAAGCGGCGATTTCGACTTTTTTCGCGTTGGTGGTTTCCACCTGTTTCTGGGCATCATCTTTCAAGCCGGCAAACCACTCATTCAAGTCGCCGCCCAGCGCGATAAACGCGGCAATGCAAACCAGCACCACCGATGTGCCAATGACGCCGTATTCCATTAAGGTCACGCCACGCTGCCGGTTTTGAAAAGCAACGGGTTTTGTGTGCCTTTGCCAGTACCACGATGGAGTCATGGGTAATCAATATCCTTTTGCCACTACTTCTTCTCGATATCGGCAACGGATTTATAAAATTTAGGTTTCTAAACCCCAATGTTTACAGGCCGTAATATTTAGATTCATTCCGTGGGGGGTGGGTAACCACCAGTCCTTTAACCCCTCTTCAGCAATCTTCGTTGCAGGTAATTCATTTCCTCTATCCGAAGTGCCCATGCGGTGAGGCCGTAAACCAATGCCCCCACCAGCGAGGCTACAAAAATCGGCCCATATTCGGCAACCAGAGGAGAAATAGTCCGCATGGCCGGCAACGCGCTCAGCCTCAGCAGGTAATCCGTGGCATATACCGCGCCGGCCATGGCGGATCCGGCAATCGCCAGTTTAGCGAACGGGCCCAGCATTTCCCGAAAGCCCAGGTCCTGAATGTGTTTTTTGGACAGAAAGCCCAGCAGGGTCATGTTGATAAACGTAACCAGGGTAATGGCAAAGGTAATGCCGCCCACTCCATATTTTGGCACCAGCAGCCAGTTCAGCAAGGCCTTGGTGAAGATTGCAATCAGTCCGACCAGCAACGGGGTTTTGGAATCCTGAAATGCATAGAATACGCGGGTAATGGAATCCCGGGCGAAATAGGGAATAATCTGGAACGCCTGGAACACCAGGGCTGTGGATACCAGTTCAGTTGCCTTTTCATCAAACCGTCCATGCTGGAAAATCAGGCGAATGAGGGGTTGGGTGTAAATCATCATCAGCACCAGCAGAGGAATGCTGATGAGCCACAGCGACACCACGCCGGTTTTAAAGTTGCGCTTGATTTCCTCGTAATTGCCTTCCGCGGCGGCCCGGCTAAACCGGGGAAAAATGGGCACCAGCAGGGCGGTTTGCAACACTCCTAAGGGCAGTTGCACCAACCGGTTGGAAAGCGTAACCGCAGACCAGCCGCCTGCCCCCAACGAGGACGCAAAGAACATATCCACATAAGTGACCAGCTGACCGATGGTGGTTCCGACTGTGGCGGGCAGTAGCAATTCCCCGGCCTGACGAATCTCCGGGGATTTATAATCCAGAGCCGGTTTGAGAGTGAATTTCTGACGGAAAAATTCCGGCAATTGCATGATTAACTGTAAAATCCCCCCGGCCAAGGTGGACCAGGCCAGCACCAGCCCCGTGGAATCGTTGGGGAATAGCAATAAACCGAGCATAATGGTCAGGCTCATGGCCACCGGGGACATGGACGGCCAGAAGTAGCAGTTATAAATGTTGGAAATGCCGTATAGAATGCCCACAATGCCGCCCGCCAGAATGCAGGGGCTCATAATTTGCAGTTGATGGGCCGCCATGTCGATGAGTTCAGGCTTTCCTCCGCTGAGAATCAGGCCCATGATGGGTTTGGCGAAAATTAGGGTCAGAATGGAAAGTCCGGTAAATACCAGGCTGGTGAGGGTGATAAAGGTGCTGGCCAGTAGCTTGGCCCGCTCATTGGGCGCTTCGTTGTCTTTAATCAACCGGGAGAAGACTGCAACCGTGGCCGTATGAAATGGCCCGCCCAATCCGCCCAGCAGAATAATGGAGAAAGCCGGCAGTTGAAACGCCGCGTAATACGCGTCCGTCACCACCGAGGTGCCGTATGCGTACATAATGGCCCAGTCTCGAATGAAGCCCAGCATTTTGCTGAACACCGTGACCAGCGCGATCAGTCCGGCCGCTTTCAACAGGCTGGGGGCACGGGAGGGCTTGAGGGCAGTCGGGGCTGCCTCAGAGGAGGAGGGGGCGGCTTCGGAAGACATAGTGAACATTATACCGTTTCAACCGAAAAAGCCTGATGCGTTTTTGAAGCGCACCGTTCTAAACGGTTTATTCACTTATCGAGGAATCAACAGGTTCAGCGCCTGTTGGATGGGCAGCAGATCCACGCCCAGTTCCGTATTGCGAAGCAGGTTGCCCTGCTGCATGGCTTCCACGGAAATGCTGGGGCTGTATGCAATTTCTCCCAGATAGGGTATGTCGTAATGCCCGCGCAGGTATAAAATTTCGGTATCCCAGTCCGGGGCCTCAATCGGATTGGTTTCTACGGAAAGCCAGCCGGTCACGTGGGCATCCCGGTGCCACAAATAGGCAAAAACGGGTGCCAATACGGAGATAATATCCGGCTGTTTGGCGGTAACCACCAACATGGAGACTTCCAAGGCCTTGGCCAGATCCACGGCATCATAAATTTCATTTTGCACGTACCGAATAGGGGAGGCCGCATTGCCGGGCGTTTCCAGAATATAGGGGTAAATGCGCTTGCGGCAGATTTCCAATAAGTGCTGCCATTCCGTTGGTTTTAGAAGAGTCGGGGATTCCGCAGAGAACACATCAACTGCCTGATAAGGCGGGATGACCCGATCAAAGAATGTCTGTTCATACCCTTTCCGGATGGAGAGACTGGGCTGGAAGCTGAGGGGCTTGATGGCCTGCGTCTGGAAACCCAGATCCGTCAATACGCCTGCCAGACCTGCTGCGGCAATGGTTTTACCGCACTTGGGATGAGCGCCGGTCACGATAATGCCACGGGTGTCCATCGGATTTCTAGGAAGCATCGGGCGTCTCCAGCGCGGAAAAGAGGCCTTCAGTCTGTTTGTTGGCTTGGGCGGCTTCTTTTTCCAGCAGGGTTTGCACGAACTGTACTTCATCCAGCCGATCCGGAAGCTGTCCGGCCAGTTTGACATGCAGCAACTGGTCCAGTACCTGCCCGATTTGCTTGCCCTTGGGCACTCCCAGCTCAATCAGGTCGTTGCCGTTCAGGGAAAGCGTCATTTTCTCCCATTTGCGCTTGTATTTCAGCAGCGCTTCCAGCACGGTCCGCATGTGCTTGCGGTCTTCCAGCCCCAGTTCCACCAGGCAGGCGACAACGGTAATAAAGTGCAGCCCGTGGAACAGGTCGTAAATCTCGGCGGGAGAAGTAAAATCGTGCAGTTTGGCAAACTGGGCGCCGACCTTCTCTTTGACCCGGCGGTACTGCTCGGTAAATTCCCGTTCGTTTCGGGTCAAGCCCAGCCGGTCTTCAGTTTTCTGGAATTCATCGTCCGGCATATCCCGGCACAGGAAGCATAAATACGTATCGAACAGGAAATCAGGCTGCATATAGTTGGACAGAGTGGTTTCAATTTCCGGTAAAACCGTGGAAATACGGCTGAGCCGCTCCAAGGTTTCCGGCGTGGGCTGGTAGCCGCTTTCCATATTAATCAGCCGGTAGCAGCCTTCCTCCATAAAAAAGCGAATCCAGCGGCTTTTTGCCTCGGATTCCGCCGCGCCCAGAAAGCCTTTTATCTCCTGCTTAATGCGCTCGCCCCCGCCTTTATAACAAATTCCGCCGTATCGCAGGAATTGTTTCAGCAGACCAAGGGTTTCCTCGCCCAATTCAAAATTGAACCGGGCGCCGAATTTCATGGCGCGCACAATTCGACTGGGATCCTCAAAGAAAGACACCGGGTGCAGAACGCGCAACTGGCGCATTTGGACATCCCGCATACCATTGGAGTAATCCAGCACCTGTCCGAGTTCGTGAATGGAGAATGCCAGCGAATTGACGGTAAAATCCCGCCGGATGATATCGTTCCCCAGCGGCACTCCTCGGCTGACCACCACCGGAAGCGCCCCGCAGTTTGGGTAAATTTCCTGCCGGGTAGATGCAAAATCGAACAGCAGGCTTTCTTTATAACGCACCTTGGCCGTTCCGAACTCCGGAAACTGCTCTTCCACCACAAAGTTGCGGGAATTTTCGGTAAGGAATTGCGTGAACGCCTGGGCATCGCCTTCCAGCGTAATATCCACATCTTTTACCGCCAGCCGCTTTTCCTGGAACAAAAGCAGGTCGCGGGTAATGCCGCCGATGACATAGGCTTTCACCTCGAACCGCTGCATCAGGGACTGCAATTCATACATGGCGGCCACAAAATAAACCGGGAAGTAATTGGTCAGCCGTCGGCTATAGTTTTCGGAGGCCTTGAGCCCAGCCCGGTCGCTCTGTAGCAGCGGGGATGATTCCGGAACGGCAATGCATTCCACCGGCAGGGTTGCCAGGCCCATGGCCGTCATTTTGCTCAAGTCGTCCCGATGCGCCACAAAACGCTGATTGCCGCGTGGAAAGCCGACCAGATCCGCCTGCTGTTCCATGGCCCGTTCGGCTGCCTCCTGAATGGGCAGTAGCGGATCGACTTCTATCAGCTGGGTTTGCATAGGTGCGCTCTTGGATTAACCGGACGGCAAGGCCCTGAGTGGGTGCTGGAGGTTGGCAACGATTCACGAAAAGAGAATTTTAACCGTACTCCACAAAATCTTCTCAGCCTTTGTTATATAATCCCTAGTATGCCAGAAGATTTTAGAAAGCCAAAGCTTACCCATTACCCTCGCATGACGCTGCATTGCGAGTGCGGTAACGAGTTCAATATTAATGTCATTCGGTTAAAAAATGGCGAGCCCGTCCTGTGCCATATCTGCGGGGAAACCTTTCCCGAGGAGCTGGGCCGCAAGTTTGCGGGCGCGCTGCAGGATATGTTTGCCGTGAAGTATGAGCTGGACAAGATTAACTCCGGCTTTGACCTGTCGTTTATCTACAAGTCCACTTTCAAGCAGCCTCCGGCGCCGCATCCGTTCGAGCCATCGGATTTTCCGGAATAATCGCGTCTTTTCTTCGGAGGGGATATGCCCAAAAGCCTGATTTGGTTGATTGTCCTGTTGGTAGCCATTGGTTTGTTCGCAACTACCAGTACGCGCAGCCCGGAGAAAACCAATCCGTCGGATCGCAAGCAGGTTACGGAGAAACCCGCACCGCCCCTGACCAAAGTTCCATCGGACGGGAATATTGCCATTGATGCAACTTGGCTGATTGAGCCCGGCAAGCGGGTGGGGCAAATTACGGGTTCCACAACGTTAGCAGACCTGGAACGCCTGTACGGTAAGGCCAATGTAAAAGCCGGGCCGGTATCGGGACCGGAAGGCACCACCCTGCAAGGGGCGGTTCTGTTCCCCAAAGATGCCCACAGAACGTTGACCGTCATCTGGAAAGAGCGTTCATCGCCGGCAACGGCGGCAAATGTGAGAATGTCCGGTAAAGAAACCCTGTGGCACACTGCGGAAGGCATTACCCTGGGCACCACGCTTAAGGAATTGGAACAGTTGAACGGCGGCCCCTTCACCTTAAGCGGATTTGACTGGGATTACGGCGGTACGATCCTCTCCTGGGGCGATCGGGGCAAGCTGCGGGATCGCTTCCAAAGCAAGGGCGGGCTGGTATTGCGCCTGGCGCCCGCCAAAAGCGTTCCACAGGGAATTTATGAGCAGGTGATGGGCGATCAGACTTTTTCCTCTAATACGCCTGCCATGCATCACGTCAACCCGACGGTATCTGAAATCATCGTCATGTTGCAGGGTTGAGCTTACATCGTTCATCATTACGGCCATACCTCAGCGGATGCCTAGGTATAATTGCCTAAATTAGGCACTGCTAGCACAAAGTGAGCTTGCCAGGTTTTTAAAAGACTGCTCGGATAAACCTGGCAAACCAAGGAACTCAAAGGGATTATGTCCATCATTCTGCCAAAACTGCAACAGAACCTATGGGAAGGCGCTCGCATGATGCGCAGAACCCTGGAAGACCAAACGCCCAATATGGTTCAACAGGGGTGTTCGTCTTGCGGTGGGCAAATTCACGATCCAAACAGTGGGCACCAACCGGTCTACCCACCGGCTCGTCCCGGGTATCCGCCCATCAATATGGGGCCTACTCAAGATTCCTGGAAGCCGACCCGGCCAGCATCACCGCTATCAGCGCCATTGGTACCCACTTCACCTTTCTTGGCTCAGCAGGCAGCATTTCCGGCCTTGCCTCCGTATGCTTTCAGAGTTAATATGCCCAGTCCGACGCCATTGCCAACTCTGTCGTCCTGGCCAATCCTGCCGTCCGCCTTTAATGCCTTCCGCTAAAGGTTGGCCTGTTTTTAGCGCGCCGGGGCACTTTCGGTATGTTGGCCCCAGCGGGTATACAGATTGTGGGTAAACCCGAGTTGATCCAGCACTTTGCCGATGGTGTAGTTAATTTGCCCTTCAATAGTGCCGAAGTCCGGCAGGTAGAACGAGAGCATGGGCGGCAGAATCACTGCGCCGCATTGCGCCAGGGTCGTCAGGTTCCGTAGGTGGATTTGGTTGAACGGGCTTTCACGCGGCACTACAATCAGCTTGCGGTGTTCTTTCAGTGTCACGTCCGCCGCGCGGGCCACTAACGTGTCCGTAATGCCGTTGGCGATACGGCCTAATGTACCCATGGAGCAGGGAATGACTACCATGCCCTGGGTCATGTGCGTACCGCTGGAGGGAGGGGCGTCCAGCCGGTTGTTTTCAAATACCTGCAATTGCTGGGCACGGCTTTCCGGTAGGTTGAGGTGTTGAATAATCCGCAGCGCCTTGTCCTGCCCGCTGACTTTGAAGCCGGTTTCCTCAAAAATCACCTGATACGATTTTTCGGTCATTACCAGTTCCACGACTTGATCCAGCAGGATTAGCTCCTCAATCAGCCGGAAGCCCAACACGCTGCCGGATGCGCCTGTAATTCCCACCACAACGGGCTTTGGCTTGGGAGCGTCGGTTGATTGAGGGCTAAACATGTTAATTCTCCTGGTTACGCCTCCATTGTACCGAAGAGGCGACCGGTTTACACGGGCTTTGCGAGTGGTTTATACCCAGGCCTGTTTCTGGATCATGATGCAGGCGTCATAGACCACTTCCATGCCTCCGTCCTGGGCTTTCTGAATTGCCTCTTCAGATTCGGAGCCGGGTTGGAACCAGATCCGCTTGATGCCGGCGGCTAAGCAATCATCCACCACCTTGGCGGAGGCTTGAGGAGGCACTACCAAATCCACCACATCGGGCGTTTCGGGCAGGCTTTTTACGGAAGAATAGCAGGGATCGCCTTCCACGGTTTCCAATTTGGGATTGATGGCAAACACCTGATAGCCGGCGTTGCGCAAGTCCCGATAAATTTTGTTGCCGTATTTTTCCCGGTCTTCGGAGACACCGACCACCGCCCATTTGCGGTACTTGGGAAATTCGGCGGAATAGTTTGCCATAGAGCGCGCTCCTTCTCATTCATTGTCCACGGTTCAAGATTCCCGCCATTATACCTCTCTCACGTTGCGGCGAGAATGGAAATTTCCGGACATGCCGACCAGAAGTGCCGTACTGATTGCCGGTCTCTGCGAGTTATTATAAGCGGATCGGCTTTGGTGGTCTTATGGGCTGAGGGTGGGCCGTTTATACGCTGTCGCTAACGGCTAGTCGTTTGCGGGGCGCTGATCCTGCTCGGTTGGTCTATCCGGATTGGAAAGGGCTTTTTGTAGGGATGAGGGCAACTGCAGGCGTGATTCAATGCTGTCTTTATAGATGCCGGTATCCTGCCGAATCTTCAATTTATGCTGTTTCGTATCCTCTTTAAGATTCAATGAGGCGGGTGCGGGTGTTGAATGAAGCATATAGGGTAAGGCGATATGGGAAAGATCTTCCTGAAAGCCTGATGAGAAATTGCACTCATCGGTATAGAGGTCCTTGAAAAGAAGCTCGATCTTCGCTGGCTTAGTTTTACTGGCGGCAGGCTTCTCCGTTGGTTTGGATGAGTCTGCTTTGGGTGATTTTTTGGAACGTCTCTTGTTGGAGATCGTTACGGTATCCCCACCGAAAAACAGGGAACTTGACTTGGTGGGCCTGATTGGCGGGGGATCGGTCAGCGGACCGGTGGGAAGGGTGCTGGACAAGGGGCCTAAGGGGGGAAGCAAATTCATAAGAGGCAGGCTCTTTCTTTAAATATGCAGGACTAAAAGGGAATAGAGATGATTAAAAGTGCAAGTTAAGCTAGGAGGACGGATGAACAAATGATCTGCACTGGAAGCGGACCGGGTTTTCATGGCTGTTTAATGGGACGGAAGGTTTTTCTCTGAAAAATGCCGGGTTAAGGCAGGTGTAGAGTTAACTGACGCCTGTCTTTTGGTATAGGGCTTTAATTTCGTCTTCATTTAAGCCCATTTTTTCCAATTCTGCCCGCAGCTCCGGGTTGTCCTTTATTCCCAGATTTTTGTTATAGAACTCGTCGATCTCCCGATCGGTTGCGCCTGTGGTCTTTAGCTCGTTACGCAGTTCCATATCATCCTTGATGTGCTGCTGCTGGGACATGGCTTTGTTCTCTGCCAGTTGTCTGGCCTTGGTGTTGCTTGTCTGCGCGATGAAAAAGTCATCCAGACTGGTGACACCGCTTTGCTTCAGTTGTTGTAGCGTCCGTAGTCTTTCGATATCGGCGCTTGAAAACTGATCCACTAATTGGGGAGCCGGTTTTCGGAAAAGTTTATCGAACAGGCCGCGTTTGTTTAACTCTTCCTGCCGCGCGGTCCAAGCGTCAATCAGCGGTTGAGGATTAGAGATTGGCAGGTCGGCAGGCACTTTGGGCCGTAAACTTTCAATACTACCCGGCCTTAAATGAAGCAGCCCTAATTGGCCCTGATCCGGGCCTAAAAGTTGTTCAATGCGCTCTTGTTCGCCTAGCTTGAACAGGAAATCATCCATCTGTCCGCCCATGGCGTTTGCCAAAGCCAACGTTGCCTGAATGTCGGCTTCTGTCGGTTGCTGTCTATTGAAAGAATCAGGAGAAGCAGCGCCTTGCAAGCCGGGCCGATTGGTGGAGGAACCCCCTGCCGGTGATGTGGAGCGACTGGGACTTTGTGGTGTCCCAATGGATGGTATGGAAGGTAATGTCATGGTATCGTCCTGCTCCTAAAGTGGAAGCCTTTTGGTGCCGTTCATGCCTACTAAAGCACCTGAACGGAAAAAAGTGCTACGTGTCTATTGGATTATCTGCCGGTTTATTGGCTGGATTATCGGTGCCGGCCGAACGCGCCTTGCGGGGCTTGCCCATGGCCTGGTTTTCAATGTCTTCAATTTCATGCAGTAAGCTGTCCAGCTCGCTATTGTCCGATTCAATATCCCGGTTGCCGATGCCGTGCGTGTCCGGGTTGTCCTTGATTTTCTTTTCGATCCCGGATGTTATATTTTTCAAATCTGAAGATTGCGGCGAGGAACGCTTGAAGCTGTCTTTTGGCTCATTGCCGAAGTCATAATAAGGCTCGGATTTGCTTTGCTTGCCGAATTTTGGTCCGCCACAGGCGTCAGTTGAGCCAGCCTTGGCCGGTTTCATCTCTAAGTCCATAAACGTGCCCACCCCGTCCTTTAAATAAAAGGTTTTCTAGGTGGATAAAAACATGAATTCAGATTTTGTTGCTAAATTTGATTTTGCTGGGCTTGTAACTTAAGAAAACACAAGCCGCATGCGGTAATGCGGGATGTTGGCATCCATAAATTCGTCGCCCTCGGGCAAAAAGCCCAAAGTTTGGTAAAAGGGAATGGCATGGGTTTGGGCATCCAGAATGGCCTGATCAAACCCGTCTGAATGTGCGGCATGCAGGATTTCACGCATCAGCCAGGCGCCCAGCCGTTGCCCTCTAAAAGGTTTACAGACCGCGATGCGTCCGATTTTAGCGACCGGACGCATCTGACAGCCTTCCTGATAGGATACCAACCGGCCTGTGGCGATAGGGGCTTGAAGCGCAGTATCCACAATCAGCCAATGGATGGCCTCATCATCGTACTCGTCCTGTTCTTCATCCAAAGGCACCCGTTGCTCGGTTACAAATACCTGAGTGCGGACTTGCATGGCCAGTTCAAAGTCCTGAGTGGACTCTTCCCGGCGGAATGTACGGCATATCAGTCCTTCCGGCAGGCCAGCGTTTGGTGTTTGTGGGGTCATGCTCAAGAAATGGTGTCCTTCCCGCTAAAATTCAGATATGATCCTAGTAGTTTCCGTCCGCCTCGGCAAGCGGAACCTTAGGGGGCCCGCGGGGGAGCGATGACGGCGATATTGTACGGAACGGTATTCGGAACGATATGTCCATTCCTTTGTACATTCTGAGACGGGTGTTATCGGCCATACCCACCATCCTGATCATTTCCATGATCAGTTTTTTCATGATGCGGTATGACTTCACCGTCGGCCCCCTCAATATTCCGGCCGGGAATGGCCAGCAATGGCACCTGATGGATGCGATCCGAATCAAGAACCCGATTAACCCGCTGGCGGGCATTGAAACCAATCCGCAGATTTCCGAAGCCGCCAAAGTCCAGATTCGGCACGTGATGGGGCTGGATCAACCCTTGCCGGTGCAGTATTGGCGCTGGCTGACCAACTTTTTCTCGTTTCACCCGGAAGAATTGAGCCGAGGCAATTGGGCCGGCTTCTTTACGCCCAGCCTGGGCATTACCTTCTCCAACGAGGATGTGCTGGATTTACTGCTGCGCCGGGGCGGCAATACGCTGATTTTAGGCATCGTGGTATTCCTGTTTTCCTGGCTGATTGCCCTGCCGCTGGGTATCTACTCGGCCTTGCACTGGCGTTCCATGACCGATCGTATGATGACCGTGTTCGCTTCGGTCGGTATGTCCTTTCCGGGCTTTGTGCTGGCCCTGTTGCTGGCAGTGCTGGCGGTAAAGACGGGCTGGTTCCCGTTAGGCGGCATTCAAAGCGATAATTACGACAGTTTCAATATTTTTCACAAAGTGTGGGATAAGGCCATGCACCTGGTATTGCCTGCGTCCGTGCTGATTGTAGGCTCGCTGGCCAGTGTGCAGCGGCAAATGCGCGGCAACCTGCTGGATGTGCTGGCGGCGGAATATGTTCGCACCGCCCGCGCCAAGGGCTTGCCGGAAAATCAGGTCATATACAAGCATGCCGTGCGCACGGCCCTGAACCCGCTAATTACCATGCTGGGCTATGAGTTTTCAGGTTTATTGGGCGGGGCGATTCTGACGGAAACGGTGCTGGGCTACCCCGGTTTGGGCCAATTGGGTTACAAAGCGGTTATCGAGACGGATACAAACCTGGTTATGGCTACTATTATTCTGTCTTCGGTCATGCTGGTGGCGGGCAACCTGCTGTCGGATGTTCTGTTGAAGTTTGCCGATCCGCGGATTGAGCTTTGAAGAGGTTACCGGTTATGCTGAAGCATTTGAAAGCCAACCCCGAACTGGATTTAGTCCGTAAAATGCTGAACCGGCTCTACCGGGACCGGGTGGCGTTTATTTCCCTGATTGTGCTGGTGGGCCTGTATCTGGCGGTGGCGTTCGCGGATTTTCTGGCGCCGTATAGCGAAGGTCATTATGAGCGAACCCTTGCTAAAGCCCCGCCGACGCCGGTTTACATGATGGATGAGCGTGGGCGGATCAGTTGGCCTTATGTATTCCGCTACGAGCGGCGCTACGACCCCAATACCTTTACCCAGCGCTTTTTGCCGGTAACCGATCAAAAATATTACGTTCACTTTTTCGTGCATGGAGAACCTTACAAGCTGTTTGGCGTTATCCCAGGGAATTTGCGGTTGTTGGGCGTGGATGCCCCCGGCCAGCTTTCCATTCTGGGTAACGATATTAACGGGCGCGATATCTATTCCCGCATGCTGTACGGCGGGCAGGTGTCATTAACCATCGGGTTTCTCAGCTTGTTTATCGTCTTTCCCATCGGCATGATTTATGGCGGCCTGGCCGGTTATTTCGGCGGCAAGGTGGACGATTTGATGATGCGCGTTGCGGAAATCGTGATGTCCATTCCCAGCTTCTTCCTGTTAATTGGTTTGGCGGCGATTTTACCGCCCGGCCTGCCTAGTAGCCAACGGTTTGCGCTGGTGGTGGTCATTCTTGCCTTTGTGGGCTGGGCCGGCCTAAGCCGGGTGATTCGGGGCATGGTGCTGTCTATCAAGAACGAGGAATTCATTGATGCGGGCCGAGCCATCGGACTGAACCCGTTTACCATTATTGTTCGCCACATTTTGCCGCAAACCACCAGTTATCTGCTGGTGGCGCTGACCTTAAGCGTACCGGGCTATATTCTGGCGGAATCCGGCCTGAGTTTTCTGGGCCTTGGCATTCAACAGCCGGATGCCAGTTGGGGAAATATGCTGAAAGAGGCTCAGGATGTCAGTAACATCATTGAACGCCCGCTGATGCTGATGCCGGGCTTCCTGATCTTTCTGGCGGTGCTGGCCTTTAACGTGGTTGGTGATGCGGTGCGAGACATTTTAGATCCCAAAGCCAGGGTTGCCAGACGATAAGTAAGCCCAGAGAAGCCGTTAATGGTCGGCATAATCGTGGGTGATGACTGTTCCGGCACTCACAACCTGTGCGGCAGAGAGGGTTAATGGCTGGCGAAGTAGCTGTTTTGGCTGAAAGGGGTTTGTGGTTGCCACGCATACTGTGCTGCCGTATTAAACGCATTGCTTCCCGTTTGGCTGGGTGAGCTGCTACTGAACGTGGTTGGCTGATAATTGCCGAACCCTTGAGGCTGTGCGTTGAAAGTTACGTTTGGTATAGGCTGATCAGGCGCTGTCTTTGAGGCTTTGGCCGATTCGTCGTTACGGTAGCCAATGCCGGTGCGATAGCCGGAGAACGCAAAGAACAGGGGAATAAACGGCTCCACAATTTTGACGCCAGCCAAGGCCATAGCCGTCGGTAAGTCGTCCAAATGCAGAATCCAATCCGACCATTCGATTTTTCGTTTTCCGTCGGTTGGCAGCTCTCCTGTCAGCCTTGCATCCGGTTTGCCTTGCAACTTATCAAAGAATGGGTTGACGTAATTGCGGCCCAGCCAGTTTGCCAAATGGCTGCCCCCAAAAATGCCAATGCTCAATCCCGAGCCAATAATGCCGGTACGGATCAATTTTTTAGCCGGGTGCCGGTTCAGCCAGGCCGTGAATTTTTGGGCAGTGGGCTCTGCAACCCCGCCCCATTTGCCGTCCACAACGGCCAGGGCCGCACCGGCGCCTACCGCGCACAGGGCAATGTTGGCTACAAACTGGAAGATGCCTTCCTTGATCATGTTGACCGTGGCGTCCGGGTCCTGGACTTTGTTGATTTTATTGGCGGCCAAGCCGCCAGCCAATCCACTGAGGACGGAAATGCCGCCCACTGTAAAAAAGCTGAGCGCCTTTTTCACTTCCTCGCTGAATTCCTCGCCCGGCCCTTCCGGGAAGAGATCACCAACATGGGCTTTCCAGGTTTTTTGTAACTGTTCCCCGGTTAAGTTCTTTTTGGTTTCCAGTTCTGTTTTCATCCCGTTAATCAGGTTTTTATAGCCTTTGCGTATGGTGCCTGCCGATGCGCATTTATCTTCCAGGGATTTGGCAAGATCGGTTATTTGCTTGGAATAGCCTTTTTCCTTTAAAAATTTGACGGCGTGTTCCAGTGTTTCTGCCAGTTCTTCTCGGCCTTCATGCTCGTCATATTTCATCAAGCCGTCTTTCAGGAGCTTACCGGCGTTTTTAACGCCCAGCCCGCGGGCGGCTACCCAAGTTCCGGCAGCGGTAGCGCCTAACACCAGCGCATCCCGAACCAATACTTTCCGCTTGTCCTGGGGTTGGGCCTTCCAGGTATCCGCAGCGGCAAGGGCTCCCATTCCCGCCAGTCCAATCGGTGCAATCAGCTTTTTCTCCACCGCCCGGATGGTATTGGGATGCTCTGCCCAATGGCACAGCGATTTGATTGACATTTGCATTGGAGTGAAGTCCATACGGAGACTCCTTTTCGAGACGAGCTGACGATTGAATTCAGGGGAGGGATGAGCTTGGATTGATGAGAACAATTCTCAATAGATAGAGATTAAATGATAAAGATTCTCAATTGTAAACCCCTATATTCGAGGTCTACTTAAAAAGCAATACTTGCGTTTCGGGATATTTTTTAATAAAACATTTAAGAATCAAATTTGTTGGACAGAGAGAAGGGAAAGACTTTTCAGCAGAGTGGGGCCTTCCCGGCTAATTTCCGTAGAGTTTAAAGTGCGGTTTTTTTAAAACGTCACCATTAGGAGGTTCATTGTATATGACAACAACCGTGTCCGGTCCGTCAGGCATGCTTTCGTCCAAGGAACGCTTAGCGACGGCACAGGGCAAGCCTGTTCGCAGTCCCGGTACTCCGTCCAATGTCAGTGCAATTTTTCTCGGCAGCGAGGATGCCGCTAAAATTGCGCGTCAATCCCCCATCGACCATCACAACCGAATTATTAAAGTAAATCAGGCTAAATCCGACAAGCCGGCCCGCTTGGCCAATTATCCCAAGTTTGGTTAATTTAGCCGCCGCTAACTTTTCAGCGATAAATACCCTCTTCTATTTATAAATTCACGTTTACTTCCGCATCAATGTCAAGATGGACAGGGGGCGGGGTTTGCTGCCCCCTGTCTTTTTTATTTTTCTTGTTCTTTGCCAAAAAATTAAGGTACGACCTAGTGCTCTGTTCAGGACACAGGACTCTGCCATTGTTAGCAACCCACGGGAGCGTGGTAATCTGCTGCCTATGTCCGCTCAATGGCAGATTGCTTCCTCGTTTCACGCCTCGCAATGACAGGGCGCAATAATAGGGGCAATAATAGGGAATATTCATGCCTTGCCATAACAGAGAGTGGCAATGACAAACAAGCTCGATAGGCCAACCTGGTATCAATGGATAGTTCGCATAAATTAAGTGAGGCAATCAAAAGAGTGCCTTTTGCTGAAAAGGTGACGGGATGCGAATTAAGCTTGCTGCTTTTCCAGATGTTCGGCCAAGTCCCGGACATACTTTACCGCCTGCTCCAGGGATTCCTGCAAATCCGCTCGACACTCGGCTTCCACAATTTCCGCTTCATTATTCAACGGTTGCCAATCCATGCGGAATTGCACCACGGGCTTGGCTTTGGGGTCGCTTTCATCCGGCGGAATCAAGGCATTATAAACATCACCGGTAAATAGGGGATGATCAATCAGTTGGTATCGCACTTCCCCTTGGCGCTCATCAATGGTAATCCGCTCTATCAAGGGCATGCCTTGCATGATGACTTCCCGTACCGCGTAATCCTCTTCGCTTTCCGGAAACGAAAACGACTCCACACCGGCCAAATACCGGTCAGGATGCTCGATGCGGTCCAGCAGCACGTTCCAGATGGTCTGCAATGACGCATCCACGGGGGTAAAATATTCAAGCTTGGGCATGGGGATTCCTCCTGTTCCGGAGGCAGCATCATACGGGAAATGAACGGAATCGTCCATTCTCAGGCTATTCCCGTAGCCATTGGCTCAGCCCCTTTGTTGGCTACCCTTCCGTTGTTCCAGCAGTTTTAAGTAAATCCCTTCGATGGCGTTTACGATGCGCCGGGTTGGTTTGTAATAGCTTGCATCCTTGATGAGTTCAAACACTTCCGAGACATTCTCCGGGACCAGCTTTTGCAGTAAATGATCTTCCAATTGAGTGAACACCGGGTTGGCTTTAAAGAAGTCATCGGCGGTAACACCCCGGCAATTGGCGCCTACCGGCTCAAAGCCCGCTTTAATCGCTTCCAGGTTCAGCCGTTTGATTAAATCACAGGCCGAAGGCCCCACGGCATTGCTGACTTCGATGCGCAGTTCATTCAAGCGCGGTACCGCCTGGAAATAGTTGCCGCTTCCAGGGTTTAAAAATTCAATCTCGCCGCCATCGGGAATCTGTTGCTCGTCCAGTTGGGTATCGTGAGAAGACCCGCCGATCTCAAGGGATCGGTCGTGAAAAAACTCAGCCAAAATCTGCTCCTTCTAAATAAAGGAACCTACAAAAAAGATGTCATACCGATAGAATTAAATAAAAACATGCACAACGCAAAAATTGCTTAGATAATGCAGGTTTTTTATCAGATATTGTCGTAAGGAATGGAAGGCATTAGAAAAATATTCAGCATTTTATAATACTTACTGCATAGTAGTATCGGCCTAAAATACCTCTGAAATATTGATTTGGGCTCTCTGAAAGGAAACGCTAATGAAAATTTTAACGTTCGGGAATGCTCAACCTCAGCCAAGCTATAAAGCGCAAATGACTCCTGATTTTAGAGAAATAGGTCAAAAAATAGCCCCGAACGCCACTCCAATTGAACTGGATGCATATGTAAGAGCGTCTCAAGAACAATTAAACACGACACAAGCAGCCTTTAAGGATGCTTTTACCAAAAGTGGTGGCAATGTAGCTTCCGCCACTCCGCAAGTGCTTCAGGTGGCGGCATCAGCCCCTCCCGTCCTATTAAAGCTGTTGGCAAGTACGTCTGCGGGACAGTCTTTTATGGCCAAAGCAAACGCTCACCAGCAAGAACAGAGAGCGTTAACGAGCAAACTCTAAAATACTTTTCATTCTGTACCCTTACATGTTAAAAACCGGCCAATCTACACAAGTTAGATGGCCGGTTTTAAGTTTAAGTTCTATCGTTCAGCCCGTTTGGAGGACCTTAAACTTGGAGTATTGGATAACGGCTTATTCAAACATCTCGCTGACGGACTGATGGTCGTGAATACGGCCAATCGCCTCACCCAGAATGGGAGCGACGGAAAGCTGTACGATTTTCCCCTGTTGTTCCAGCTCTTGTGCTTCCGGGGTGAGCGGAATGGAGTTCGTTACAATCACTTCGCTGAATACGGAGCTGGCAATGCGCTCTACGGCCGGGCCGGAGAATACCGGGTGGGCGGCCATGGCGTATACGGCGTCCGCGCCTTCGTCCAAAATCAGTTTGGCGGCAGAACAGACGGTGCCGGCGGTATCAATCATGTCATCCACAATAATGGCGGTGCGGTTTTTCACATCGCCGATGATGTTGAACACTTCCGCTACGTTGTGAGCGCTGCGGCGCTTGTCGATAATGGCAATGGGGGCGTTCAGTTTTTTGGCGTAAACGCGGGCGCGCTCTACGCCGCCTGCATCGGGGCTGACCACAACCAGGTCGCCCAGGTTCTTCTGCTGAATGTAGCGCAACAGGACCGGGGTGGCGTATAAGTGATCCACCAGGATGTTGAAGAAGCCTTGCAACTGGCCGGTGTGCAGATCCATGGCCACCACGCGGGTCGCACCGGCGGTGGTGATGATATCTGCCATCAGCTTGGCGGAAATGGGTTCGCGGCCGGCGGATTTGCGATCCTGGCGGGCATAGCCGTAGTAAGGAATTACCGCGGTAATGGTATTGGCGCTGGCCCGTTTCAGGGCGTCGATAATCATCAGTAGTTCGATGATGTTGCTGTTGACCGGGTTGCAGGTCGGTTGAATGATAAAGGCATCACATCCGCGAACGTTCTCTTTAATCTGAACGTACGTTTCCCCGTCGCTGAAGTTTTTGATTTCCACCTTGCTCAACTCGGTTCCCAGGTAGCGGGCAATTTCCTGGGCGAGCTTGGGATTGGCCCGGCCGGTAAAGATTTTGACTTTACTGGTGTCATGAATGCCACTCTCGATCTCCAGATCGGGCAAACGCAGCTCAATAGCCAAGTCTTGTTCCTCCATAGTGATACCTTATGATGATGGCGGGGAGTTACTCTATAGACTGTTAATCCACTTCTTTGTGTCGGATTTTCAAAATATTCTGCTAACAGGTGAGGGGGGTGGGGATAAAATTTGAAAACCCGGTTCTCGCTTACTCAGATTAGCAGAAAAAAAAATGCTTGACAGCCTTTTCAGCGATTAAATAAAGAAATTTGTATCAGCAATTTTCAATCCGGCAAATGGCATGCCATGCGCGGCCTGGACGAGGATAAAACAGAGGTCGGACATGACTGTATGGGTAATGGCGGCGGTTAAAATAGCGGTGGGGCTTACAACAGTTGAATGGCAGCCTGCTGACCTTGGGCGGTAATCATGTATTCGCTGACTTCGGCGGTTCCGGTCAGGTCCGGCACCATGGACAGGAACCCGCTGGCCAGAACGCTTTCCAGCACACTGTGATTTACCGGGGTCAGGCCCGATTTCACCAGCGCGGTATTCACCTTTTTCAGCGAAAAGCTGTTTTGGCGTTCAACGCGGGTCAGGTAATAGGCGGTCAGCAGCAGGTAATCTTCAGAATTGCTGGCATCGGAGCGGTCGCACAGGTCGGCCAATGACGTAATCAGGCTCAAGTCCGGCTCTGCGGGCAAGCTGCCGTAACCGGCTCCATTGTTTGCGGCCGGGGCGTAAGCCGGAATTTCCGGCGCCTGATTATCTGCGGGGTCCTCGAAATCTTTCATCAGGGTGTCCATCACGGCCTCAAAATCATCCTGGGCCGGCATGACCGGCTGCTGGGGAGCTGCGGCCACGGCTGCCAGTTGCGGTTGGGGTGCGGGCTGTTGGACGGATACTTGTTGAATAGGCGGCATGGGTTGCTCAACCAAGGGAGCTGCCATTTGAGGCGGCATTTGGGATTGAGGTGCCGCTTGCGCTACGGGCTGCGGCGCAAGTTGGGGCGGCATTTGGGGAGCCGCTTGCTGCATCACCGGCGCTTGGGCCTGTGGTACGGGTTGCTGTTGAATCACTTGCTGCGGCTGGGCCAAGGGCAAGTCTACGCCCGCATATTGGGAAGCAGCCACAGGTTGTTGCAACGGAGGGGCCGCTTCTACCGGGGCTTGCGCCTGAACGGGTGGGGCCGGTTGCTGGATGAATTGGGCTTGCTGTTCTGGAGCCTGCTGTAGCTGCGGTGCAGGCATTTGTGCAGGTGTTTGAGGTGGCTGCGCTGCAACCGAGGGCTCCGGCGCCGGTTGGGGAGCAGGACGCTGGGGCAGGGTGACGGGCACATAGCTGTCATCCAGCAGAATGCGGAACCACTTGTCCATCTGCTTGGAAATGAAATACACGTCATCGGATGACAGGTTGATGAACAGGCCGTCTTTCTTCAGGTTGATTTCGTATTGGTGTTCACCGTCCATGGTTGCTCCTTACGCCCTTGTTGTCGTTCTCTATCGCGGTCTTTGTCAAAGTTTTCCGGCCTATTACCCTGCGGCGGTTGCTCGGTTTGCCGACGGGTCAGCCTGGGGAATTACATTCTTTTCTTTCTTGACGAACTATGTACCACTGTACCGGCCCACTTTGGTTAGTAACGGAATGATCCAGCACATCCAACATCAAGCGGAGTCGGGACCGGCGCTGACTAATGGAATTTCAGAAGATTCTTTTGCGTGTTGCGCTTTTTACTTTTTTCTTCTTTTACTTTTCTTCTTGGGTCACCAGCATGTTGCGCCAGTTGTCCATTTGGGTTTCGATGAACTTGGCATCGTCGCTTTTCAATTCCAGCTCCAGGTCGCCTTTTTTCAGTTTGAACACGTATTCGCTCACGGCAATTCCCTATCCTTTGGGTCAATGTGGTTCAGTATAGGCTTAATTATAAGAGATTTTCCCTAAATGCGGGAATGGTTCGCGGGATTTCCAAATCCATTTCGGGACTGCGAGTCGGCTAAAAAACCCCCAGTCGGTTTGACTGAGGGTTTTTAAAAAACAAAGAATTCCGTTTACTAGGCGTTCGGAATGTTCAGATTGCCGCCTACACCCGGGCCCGGAGGCGGTGGGGTTAACGGAGATTGCTGAGCGGGTGGGGTGAGGCCTGGAGCGCCGCCTAAAATGCTACCGAGATCCGGTGCGCCGGTAGGCGGTTGCGGGGGCAGACCCGGTAAAGCAGGGGCTTGGCCGCCGATAGGAGGTAATTGTGCCATTGGTGGGACTCCTTAATCCATGTTGAAGGTGGGGAAACGGGCAAGCCGTTCACTCGACAGCTTGCTGTTGTAGCTATGTAAAACCTCTGCAAAGTAAAAGGTGCGGTATGTGTTACATTGCAAAGATGTTTGTTTTTTGGCTTTTCGCGCGCCGAATCATGCTGGAAGGGCTATTTATTAAGGTGGGTCAGTTTTTGGGGCCTTGAAATTTCATTTTTTGACCTGTCAAGCGGCTTGTGCCGGTTCCGCTTTCTTCGCTACACTGTATGTGTCGAATTTTCTTTCGATTTTGTGAGTCCGTCAGTCAGGCTGCGATTCAAATTCTCATGAGCCAACGCAAGATTATTCATATCGATATGGATGCGTTTTACGCCTCTGTCGAGCAGCGGGATCATCCTGAATATCGGGGTAAGCCCATTGCGGTAGGTGGCTTGCCCGAAAAGCGGGGTGTGGTGGCGACTGCCAGCTACGAGGCTCGAAAATACGGCATCCATTCGGCCATGTCGTCCTATCGGGCTCTCAAACTCTGCCCGGACCTGATCTTTGTGCGACCCCGCTTTGATGCGTACAAGGAAGCATCCCTGCAGATTCGCCGCATTTTTGCCGACTATACGGATCTAATCGAACCGCTGTCCCTGGATGAGGCGTACCTGGACATTACCGAAAACAAGCCCGGCATACCGTCCGCCACGCTAATCGCCCGTGAAATCAAGGCCCGTATCTTTGCGGAAACCGGCCTGACCGCATCCGCCGGAGTCTCCTATAACAAGTTCCTGGCCAAGGTGGCTTCCGATCTCAACAAGCCGGATGGCTTGACCCTGATTACCCCTCAGCAGGCGGAACGGTTTATTGAAACTCTACCCATTGGCAAGTTTTACGGCATCGGGCAAAAGACGGAGCCTCGGCTAAAGGCGATGGGCATCCATACGGGCGCGGATTTGAAGGCCCTGCCGGAGGAAGCGATGGAGCAACTGTTCGGACGCTCTGCCCCGTTTTACTATCAAATGGTGCGAGGGGTGGATGAGCGCCCGGTGGAAACCAGTTGGATCCGCAAATCGGTTGGCGCGGAAAATACCTTTGAGCGGGATCTTGAGGATCCGGCGGAGATGCTGGAGGAGTTGCGCCCACTGGTGCTGGATGTGCTGGACTGGATGCGCCGCAACGATACCTATGGCCGGACGTTGACCCTGAAAGTGAAGTATGACGATTTTCAGCAGATTACCCGCAGCCGCACCGTGGATGCCCCACTGACAACCCTGGAGGACATCATGGCGCTGCTGCAAAGCCTGCTGGCTACTACGGAGGCGGGAAAACGCAAGGTGCGGTTACTGGGTGTGTCCCTGGCGAAGCTGGAAGACCGGAAGGAAAAACAGCCGGATAATTCCTCAACCTCAGACGCCTTAAGTCGGCAGCTTCTGTTGGAGTTTTAACAGGCATGGCTCAAGCGTTGTGAGTATCCTGGTAAGGTGCCTGCAATGTTATACTAAATATATCTTAATAAAGCGTTCCGGATGTCAAAAAGTATGTTTTTATATAATTATAAGACATAAGCTGGATAGTTATAAATTTATTACGCTTTGCGCCGTTCCCGGAGTGCTCTCCAATTTTTCCGGGATTCGGCGCTTTTTATTTGGCAAAATAAAGCATCAGTATCAACGGGCTGGGTAATATTCAGCACAGACGGGAGGGACATTGCGGTATGGTGATGATTGGTGTTACGGAATTCGTGAAGCGGCAAACCCCGCAAAGCCGTCACAGCCATTTTGATGGAAGCTGGGAAGAATTAACCCGGCTGGTGCTGGCGCATTGGCCCTTGGCAACGGTGTCGCCGCATAATTCGGGCGTTCGGTTGGTGCCCATGCCTACCTCCGTTACCGGGCGATTTTATACCGGCATTGTGGAAGTTACCCCGGATATGGCGCTGAAGGCTGAATTTGAGCCGAGAGTGCCGGGTGAGGACGCTTTTATTCAGGTGATGGCTTGTGGACAGGGTAAACAGCCTGCCCGGCGCGTAGAGATCATCCTGTACAGCCACGAGACATTGGCGAAAGATGGAGACGCCTCGCCTGAGCGGGAAGCCGACTTTTACATCGTATCGGTGAATGGGTATGCGTCCGATGAAGAGGAACCCATGAGCCCGATGACCATGGCGCGGAACTTCTTGGGACTAAAGGGCGGCACCCAACCGGAAACACCTTATACGGCGGAGGAGTTTGCCCGATCCATTGTCTACTGGAGCCGCCATGCCAGGGTGGATGGCTAGTTTTTTAGTCCGGTTGCGATTCAGGATGCCGGTAGTTTGCAAATGTGGAGCCAGTAATGGCACAGGCAATGGATTTTATCGTAGAAGTCTTCTGCGGTGCCGCCTTTGACAACATAGCTATTAGCGCCGTAGCTATAGCTGTCCAGCAAGTCTTTTTGCTGATGAGAGCCCGTAAACACAATAACAGGCAAACGGCGGGTTTCCGGCGTGGCCCGTAACTCCTTTAACAAAGCCATCCCACCGATTTCGGGAAGCGTTAAATCCAGGAATACCAAGCAAGGCAGAGCGCTGGGCTTATTGGCCTGCTTGAACAGATAGTCTTGCGCCTCTTTGCCGTTTTTCACAAATTTGATGGGACTGGTAATATCGGCTGCTTCCAAGGCATTGGCCAGCAGAAGCTGGTCATCCGAATTGTCTTCCACAATTAAAATGGGCCGAATATCCATAAAGTTCCAGAGAGATTAATGTCACAATGAGTCACAGTAGTATATAGCTACTCCCACACTTCTTCAATTACTTTCCTGACAGGTTTCTGCGGAATCTCCTGAAATACGAATCTGGCAGCCATTCTATTTCCAACACTGCTGTGAATGCCTGACCAGCCTTGGAGCATGGTATTGGCCCAAACGGCTAGCTGCGGGATTGGACTATCGGGTAGGTTTAAAAAAACGAATCTCATCCCATAACGGTTATAGAGTGCAATAGGATCGGTTCACTACAGTCAATCTGATTTTTAACGGGGATACGCCCACCAATGACCTTTCAACATGGAGGGATCAGCCATGTATAGCGCAGCGGCCATATCCAATATCGGCTACTATGCCCTGAAAAAGAAATCGGGGCTACATAACCGAGGATTCATTCCCCGGCGGGAATTGTTTGATTTGGATCTTGGCTCAGAGTTCCCAGATGAAGCCTTGCAGGCGGCTGAATTCAGATACGACATGGAGGAAGCGAATAATGGTGCTGCAAGTGCTGGTGCATTCCAAGAATATAAAACGCAGGGAGGATAACAATCATGAGTGTATCCATCACCCTTGATGCCCAGGACATTGCCGAGCTGCTGAATTCGGAGGAGACCTCCCCAGGAGGCAGTCTTGAGGACTACTTGCGGCACATGATGCTGGTTTACGAGGAGGGCGCAGAGCAAGGGCTGTTCCTTCCGTCCCTGGTCTGCCTGTCGGAATGCTTCCATTGTCCGGCGGTAGATGTGTACCAAACGTTGGAATCATTGAGGGAGGAGGGCTACGATTACTACTTCATGGGGTTTGAAAGCCCGATTACACTCTGGTATCCGGCGCGAATCGCCTAGGGCCGGAGAACCTACAAACCGCGGGTGCCTTGCGATGACTTGGACAAGGCACCCGCCGCCTGCGGCAAATCGACTTCGCAAATTGGCTCCATGAACTATTACTACCGGGGCTTGTTCAGTTTGACTTGGCAAAGTCGAATGCGGGTATTTCCGGCATTCAGTTACGAAATCGGAAGGCCCCCTATGCGACTGTCTCAATTCCAAAATAGGCAACCGTCATTCCCGCGCAGGTGGTGAATCATAAAAATAACGAGCATTATCCTGCTCGTGTTTATGGGTGTTAAGTCTATTTGGGCTTTTTGGGTTTCTACCTGCGCGGGAATGATGGGATAAGGTGGCTTAAAAATGGAATCAACACTATGTAAGAAACGATGGCGTCAATTCATCGCTTACGGGGCGTTGTCCTGCCAACTCCAAAGCACGGCGGTCATGCACCCAACCAGCAACCCAATCGGCAGAAGCATGGAGAACCAGGAATAATAGCTCGGCCAAAGCGTATCCACCCACAGGCCCAAAGCGGCCCCCAGCACCGTGGGCACGGCGACGGTCCAGCCGATCGCCCCGAAGGTCAACATTTTTCGCCTTAAGGGACGGGACGGTTTATTGGAAAAGCCACAGGACTGTTTCTGGGCACGGTGTGCAAAGCTGCGCATTCCCGAGTCAAATTCCTCGTTACGCTTTGGTGGCTGATGATTAAAAATTGTGCTGTTCATTACTCACTTTCCGAATTTTTACAGGCAATAGAAGAATCCAGGTTTCCGGTTGTCTGTTTCCGTCAGCCAAACCCGCCGAGGGAAAAGACGATTAAAGGAGCATAAGATGTTTTTTATCTCAAGGTACTCCTTTATGGTAAAGAGTTTATCCCTCGGCTTCAATGCGATAAAAGTCGGATTATGTCTCAAGAAGAAAGTATGAGATGGAATTAGCCGGTTGACTATGAGTTTTCACCGATGGTAGTACCGCCTCAGTCGTATTGGACAGGCTGGGTGAGTGGGGCGGCATAGTCGAAAAGCGAGCCGGCACAAAGCGAATCATCCCACCCCGGCAGTGCGGGATGGGATGATTGCAAACGCATATGCTGTTGGGGTTTTACCAGAAACCACGCACCGTGTCGGAAACACGGGTTTGGGATCTCTCGTAGTAGCGGGGTTCCGGTTTTGCGGGAGGCTCCTGGTAGGTGACTTTCTGATTTTCAATCACCTGTTGCAGGGTGTTGCCCCAGGCCGCGAACTGACTGGCGCTGGCGGAAGCCATGCTGGAAGAAGCGATTTTCGCTTCGCCCAGATGCCAGGTGGCTACGGTGTTGCCTTCCCCGTCCATTACTTTGTATTCCATGCCGGGGGAGTAAGGCGCGTAAACCGTTCCGTGGGAAACCAGCGGAATGAATTCGTTTTCGTTTCCGTTATTGAAATACAGGGCTTTGCCGGTATTGTTGGTAATGTGGAACGCCACCATATCCTTGGTGATCGGCTCGGTCACCATCGGGCTGACTTCGGAGACAGTGGGATTGTTTTCCACTTTGATCTCAAAGGTGGCATAGGGAGGCTCATCGGCCGCGAAAGACGATACGGGTATGGTGACTGCCGCAACCACTGCAAGCAGAAGAGAGCTTTTAAACCAACGACTCATTCGGATCTCCTATTACAAAGTATGACTCAACAAAACAACGCAAAACCAAAGGTTTGTACGCTATGGAGAGCAAATTCCACGCCATAAAACCGGTTAAACGCCAAACAACTGCAAACTCAAAAATATGAATTTATAATAACACACCTCATCCATTGTACTTGGCTCCGGCTGCCGAATTTCCCATTTAAACGCGTTATTACAAAGTCAAAATAATTTGGATTTTCAAAAATACAATTGCCTTTTCTCGTGAGTTTGGAGGAGGAATTGCGTATATCACATCCGCTACGCTGGAGGTGGTTCATTCAAACGAAGGTGTGTAGGCATGGAATTATCAACCGTCGCGGGTTTGGCCCTGGGCCTGGTTATCCTGGTGCTGGCGCTGCTGTTGGGTCATGTGCCCCCGGAAACCCTGTTGAATCCGGAAGCGCTCCTGATTGTGTTTGGAGGCACCCTGACCGCCACCATCATCAGCTTCAACCAAAGAACCTTGCTGAACGCCATTGGCGCCTTGCGGGGCGGCACCTCGGAAAGCCGCCTGCATACCCATTCCGCCATTCAGTACGTCATGGACGTGGTCGGTTTTGTGCGGGATGAAGGTATTCTGGCCCTGCAACCCATGCTGGACAGCATTGAAATTCCTTTTTTCCGTAAGGGACTGAATCTGGTGCTGGACAACCGCTCCGAAAAATTTGTGAAAGAAAGCCTGTCCACCGAAATTGAAGTGATTTACCGGGAAACGCTGGATTACGCCCGCGTGTATGAAACCGCCGGCGGTTATGCGCCTACCATGGGTATTATCGGCGCGGTGATTGGGCTGATTTACATCGTGCAATCTTTCAACGATCCGGCGCAACTGGGTAAAGGCGTGGCCAGCGCCTTTAGCGCAACCTTGTATGGTGTGGCATTTTCCAACCTGTTTTTATTGCCCATTGCGGCCAAATTGCGTCAGCGGGCGCGGGATGAATGGTTTATGCGCACCCTGCTGCTGGAAGCGGTGCTTAGCATTCGCTCCGGCGAGCACCCGATGCTGATTGAAGAGCGCTTGAACGCCTTCATCTATATTCCGGAAAGTGACGATACGGCATCCTCGGGCAGGGCCAAGCAACATGCCACCCGTCCGGGCGCCGGCAGGCAGGAAGCGACGCTGCCTTCCAGCGCGGTGCTGGATGATGATTTTCTCTATGTCTCCGGTCAGGATTTGGGTTAAGAGGGCTTGCCGATGAAAACGCGCGCCCGGCAGGATGCTGCACCGGTTCAAACCGAGCCCCCGGCTCGGGACTTGTTCCGTAAGCTGGAAACACTGGAGAGGGAACTGGAGTCCACCGCCCATACCGGTCATACCCGATGGATGGTGCCCTATGCCGACTTGTTGACCCTGTTGCTGGGGTTGTTTCTGGTGTTGTTTACGGCGTCTAAAAATGATCTTCACACGGCGTCAGTGGTAAAGCCAACGCCCAAAGTTTCCATGCAGACAGAAGGCGTGAAGCAGCAACAGTCTGAAAAAAATGCCGCTAAACCGGATGCCGCCCTGGCCGCCAGGCTGAACAAACAACTCGGTGGCGGCTTGCTGAAACAGGGGATTGAAATCCGTCAGCAGGAACGCGGCCTGGTTATTTCCCTGAAGGACAGCATTTTATTCGCGCCTGGTAGCGCTGAACTCTCGCCATCTGCCCGCAAAACGCTGGACCATTTGGCGAAGCAACTGGCAACTGCGCTGGGCGGCAAAAGTCGTCCGATCAGAGTAGAAGGCCATACCGACAATACACCCATTACAACGGCAAAATACCCTTCCAACTGGGAATTATCCACGGCGCGGGCCACCAATATCGTGCGCTACCTGATCGCCAGCCATCACTTCTCGCCGGAGAAACTGTCCGCCGCCGGTTATGGGGAATTCAAACCGGTGCAGAATAATTCCTCCATTGAAGGGAAACAGAAAAACCGCCGAGTCGCCAGCGTTAGTAAAAGCAGGCGTCTTCCGTTTGGGCGATTTCAGACAGCTTATCGATATCGGTGATTAAAATTTTGCCGCCGCGCAAGTAG
>JAJQJM010000016.1 GCA_021323475.1 Vampirovibrio sp. | reverse complement strand
AGAAGATGGCCGGCAGCATGTCTTTTTCCGCCATCACCGCAATCAGGTCGTTCGGGCGGAAAAAGCGCTGTTTCTTGGCACAGCGCTGGCCCTTCATATCAGTCTTCAGCTTGCGGTTCATTTTGCCGGGCGCTTCAAACAGCGGCATCAGCTTGTCGCGGTCGTAATATGAAAACCGCAACGGCACCGGCCGAAAATCACTCCAGATCAGGCGGGTATCGTGGTGGATCTCGTTAATCCAGTCGGTCAGCTCCGCCGCATTGGCAACCGTGGCGGAAAGCGCCACCAGTTGAATGTTATCCGGGCAATAAATAATGCTTTCTTCCCACACGGTACCGCGCTCAGCATCGTTCATATAGTGGCATTCATCCAGCACTACATAGCCCAAATAGCCCAGCAAACCCACGTCTTCCTGGATGCCGTACAGCATGTTGCGGAAAATTTCCGTGGTCATGACGATAATGCGGGCATCCCGGTTCACGGAAATGTCGCCGGTCAGCAAGCCCACGTTGGCTTCACCGAAGCGGTTCTTCAGATCAAAAAACTTCTGGTTGCTCAGCGCCTTGAGCGGCGTGGTGTAGAACAATTTTTTACCTTCCGCCAAGGCCCGCATGGCCGCGTATTCCGCGATGATGGTTTTTCCGCTGCCCGTCGGGGCACAAACCACCACGCTATGCCCTTCGGAAATGGAGCGAATCGCCTCCTGCTGGAAATCATCCAACGTAAAGGAAAGCTGGGACTGAAAGTCTTCAAGTGTAAACGGATTCATCAGGAACGCACCTGCTCGCTCAACGCCGGCTGAGCCGCGATTTGATTCAAAATACCGGTTAATAAATTGACGAATCGCTGGCGGGTGTGTTCAGCGGTTTCCATCACTTCCTGGTGGCTCAGCTTGTGGGGCGACAAACCGGCCGCCTGATTGGTAATGCACGAGATTCCCAGGACGCTCATGCCCATATGGTTGGCGGCAATCACTTCCGGCACGGTGGACATGCCAACCGCATCCGCACCCAGGGTTCTAAGCATACGGATTTCAGCGGGTGTCTCATACACCGGGCCGCTTAATCCGGCATACACGCCGGACTTCAAAGCAGCGCCCTGAGACTCCGCCACCTGACTCGCAATTGCTTTCAGTGGCTTGCTATACGCTTCCGTCATATCCGGGAAGCGAGGCCCCAGAAAATCGGGATTCGTTCCTTTTAAAGGATTATCCCCCATCAGGTTCAAGTGATCATCAATCAGCATTAACGTTCCAGGGGTTAACTCCGGCTGAATACCACCGGCGGCATTGGTTACCAGTAGAAATTCCGCCCCCAATTGCCGCAAGGCACGCAGGGGAAACACCACCTTATCTATACCGTAGCCTTCGTAGTAGTGGAAACGGCCTTTCATGCAGGCCGCCGGAAAGCCAGGCGCAATCTCTCCAATCACCAGGCAACCCGCATGCCCTTGCACAGTGGACACCGGAAAATGAGGAATACGGGCATATTCAATAACATCCGCGTTGGACAGCGTATCCGCAAAGTCCCCCAAGCCGGAGCCCAACACGACAACGCCTTGGATGGCCGAATGACGGGTGTTGTTCTTGATAAACGCAGACGCTTCGGAAAGCTGTTCTTGAAGAAACATTGCAAAAATCCTGTTTGTTTTTTGGCTATAATTTCCAGTAAGTTGGAATATTCATCGATAAAGCTAGGGCGGATGCATGAATATCATAGAGATTATAGATAAAAAACGGCGCGGTTTGACCCATACCGAGAAAGAAATCAACGCGCTGGTCAGTATGATGGAAGCCGGAAAGGCCCATGACTACCAGATTGCCGCCTGGCTGATGGCATCCTGCATTAGCGGGTTGGATTTGGATGAAACCACCTGGCTGACCCAGGCGTTTGTCAATTCCGGCAAGGTGTTGGACCTGTCGCATGTGGATGGCATCGTGGTGGACAAGCACAGCACCGGTGGCGTGGGCGATAAAACCACCCTGGCCCTGATTCCGCTGCTGGCTGCATCCGGCGTTAAAGTGGCCAAGCTCTCTGGGCGGGGGTTGGGCATTACCGGCGGCACCATCGACAAGCTGGAATCCATTCCCGGCTTCAATGTGTCCTTGTCTGCCCAGAATTTCGTGAAGCAAATCAAGCAGATCGGCATGGCCATCTCTTCCCAAAGCGGGGATTTAGCACCTGCGGACGGCAAAATGTACGCCTTGCGGGACGTAACCGCCACGGTGGAGAGTATTCCATTAATTGCGGCCTCCGTCATTTCCAAAAAGGTGGCGGCGGGCGCGGATGTGATTGTGCTGGATATCAAATACGGCCGAGGCGCCTTCATGGCGACCCTGGAGGACGCAAAATTACTCGCCAGCACCTGCCGAGAAGTTGGCAAGCGACTGAACAAGAGTATTTCCACGGTGATTTCCGCCATGAACCAGCCGTTGGGCTGCGCCGTTGGCAACAGCCTGGAAGTGCTGGAAATCGTGAAACTGTTGAAAGGCGAAGGCCCTGCCGACCTGGAAGCGCTGACCCTGAAACTGGGCGCTGTCGCTTTGGTTTGCGCTGGTGCGCAACCGGACGTGGAGACAGCCGAAGGGGCCTTGAAAGCCCATCTTCAAGATGGCTCCGCGCTGGAAAAATTCCGTGAGCTGGTCATTGCACAGGGCGGGGACCCGTACTTCCTGAAAGATGCCAGCCTGCTGCCCCAGCCGGACCGGGTTTTGATGATTCCCGCCAAAGAACAGGCTTACGTTGCCGATATTAACGCCCTGGAAGTAGCCAAAGCCGCCAAAATGGTCGGCGCAGGCCGACTTACCAAAGACTGCCCTATCAATCTGGGCGTTGGCGTATTGCTGCACAAGCACATAGGCGACCCGGTAAAACCCGGCGAAACCTTGGTAGAGTTGTACGCCGATGATAACGATCACCGGGACGCGGTGGAAGTGCTCAGCAAGGCGTTTTCCTTCTCTCCGGAGCCCGTATCTCCACAACCGCTGGTGGATGAGGTGATATTGGGTAAAATTCTGGCAAAAAGGCCAGTCGTTGCAAAAGGTTAGGCTTTAAACAAACAGGCTAGAACAGCTTTTGCTGCACCGGATCGGCTTCAAACAGCTCACCGACTCCGCAATCCAGGATATCGCACAGGCGATCCATGTTGTCGTAGCTGGGCTGGGTTCGCCCGCTGGCCCAGGAGTATACCGTTTGCTGGGGTAGGCCCAGTTCCTTGGCAAGCTTATACAGGCTCCACCCTTTCTTATCCTTGGCCACATCTTTAATTTTAACTTTCATAGTGTGTCCGTTTAACTCTTCCCTTATCCAAATCCCAGGTAAAAAGAGGCAGATAAACCTCTAATCAACCACAAACCCTGCTTTCCTGCAGGCCGGTTACTCTATAAACGATTACTCTACAAGAAGGTTACTTTACAAAATTATACACAATAATTTGTGGCATAAACGCTTCCGAGTCTCCAGGCTTTCGGTAAATCCTCTATAATAATGGCTCAGGAGAAAAGAGTACGGGATATTAAAGATGGAATTCTTTTCTGGGGGAATGTTACTGGTAAGCCTGTTTATTGGCGGCTTGCTGTTATCGGATTACGTGTATCGGGCAGGAGGAACCATGGAAGAACGCTTGGCAGTCGTATTTGAGGTATACCGCTATGCTGTTTGCCTGTTAATGGTGCTGTTATTTGGCTTCAGCGCATTTCAGCTAGTGGCCGCACTGGTTTTGGATGCAAGCAACGCTCAAGCCTTGGCCGGCCCTGGCATTGGAGCCATTATTACCGGCTTGCTGTTTGGCATTCATTGGCTTATGAAAAACCCAGCACTAAAACGCGCGGAAAAAAGCAGCGGGCAATCCTAAAGCCGTTTATGTGTTTTTTCCCAAAGGGTACAGTCAATCACATCGCCGAAACGGTTGATGGCCTTCATTAAAAGTTGCTGATCGGTCACTTCGAACAGCAAGAAATGATGGGTTTTAAGCCGCACCAGCGAGCCCGGCTGCACTTGGCGAAAATCATACAAATAACTGCCGCCGCCGCCGGAAATCACATAACTCACGCCCGAAACAGGCTTGAATCGCTCATAGTCGTGGTCATGGCCCGCCAGGTACAAGTCGGCGTGATACTTAATAAGCATGGGCTCCAGAATTTCCCGCAGCCCTTCCGTATTGCCATTACGGCCCGATGAATACAAAGGGTGATGGCCGATCACAATTTTCCAGCGCGCCTTGCTGCCAGCCAGCGCTTTCTCAATCCAGGCTCTTTGCTCCGGGCTGCGCACAAAAAACGTGGTGTTCAGCACGAAAAAGTCCACCGGCCCGTACGATACCTGATAAAACTTGCCGGGCATTTTAAAGTAGGCCATTTCATCTTCCAAATGCCCCCGATGATCATCATGATCGCCGATAGCCGCCAGGAAACGAACCTGATTATCGATGAGTGGCTTATAGGGATCTTCGAAATGAGTTTTTGCCAGTTTCTGAATGTTACCGTCCGGGTATATGTTATCACCCAGCAGCAAGGCGATATCGTAAGGCGTTTGCCGGTAGACAGAAGCCATCACCTGCCCGAGTTGGTTCTGAAACGGGGTTCCCTGGCCATAATCACCAAAGGCGATAAAGCGCATCGGTTTGCTGCCCGGCGTTAGCGATTGACAGGGAATCGGCGTTTCCGGGCGCGAAAAATCAAAATCATTCCATAAATAGGCCCAAACCCACCAGCCCGCCACCGCCATCAGCGTAAACAGCAGCGCAAGTCTGATTTTCAGGCTAGAAAAAAAGCGCTTTAACATTCCATGAACCACTTAGCAAACCATTGTGGGAACTCTAACACAAGGAATCAGCCTGCGCTAACCTTTTACCAGTTTTTGGGCCTGCCCGGCCTTGGTCCACACGGCATGATCAATCGTTTTGCCGGTCTTATCGATGACCTGCATTTTCAAGGCCGCTTCGGTCAGATTGAAATTCAGGAAATGATGTGCCTTCAAACGAACCATAGACGCAGGCAGCGGCTTGTTAAAATTCCGCAGATAGGCCCCACCGCCGCCGGAAACAATATGCTGTACGCCTTGGATGGGCTTGAAACGCTCGTACTCGTGATCATGGCCAGCCAGATACATATCCGCCTTATACTTAACCAAGATCGGCTCCAAGGTCTTTTTCAAGCCGGCATTCATCCCATGTTCCCCGGAGGAATAGATGGGGTGATGGCCCATTACAATCTTCCAATCCGCTTTGGAGTCTTTCAGCGCCTTCTCCAGCCATTTTTGCTGAACTTGATCTTTGGCAAATAAATTGGTTTCCAGCACAAAAAAGTCTACATGAGGCTTGCTAACCTGATAATAAAAGCCCGGCATCCGAAAAAAGGCCAACTGGTCTAACTCATGGGAATCGTGTCGGTCGTGATTACCCAAGGCCACAATAAAATTCACCCCGTTTTGGATGAGAACCGGATACATTTCCGTGAAATAGACCTTGCCAAACTTCTTGATATCGCCTGTAGGATAAATGTTATCCCCCAGCATCAGCACCGCATCATACGGGTCACGGTCATAAAGCTTGGTCACCTGAGCGGCAATATCCTTCTGAAAAGGCGTTCCGGCGCCCCAGTCCCCAAACGCAATAAATCGATAGTCCCGATCTTTCTTGAGCGGCAATTTCAGCTTATTGATGGCTTGCAAGGGGGAATCAATTCGTGATTCAGCCGTGGCCGGTGATATATGCTCTCGGCGCATCAGCCCAAACACCAGCAGGAAGCAAGAAATCAGAAATACAAACGCAATAATAAGCCGACTCTTCATTGATGGTCCTCTTTCTACGTTTTCCGGGCGTTTCTTCTCAAACATAGCCGTTTTCACTACTCGTATTTACAGGAAGCCGATTTCAGCAACTCAACCTCAACTGCCGCATCGCAGTAAGAATATTTGCCTATATTACCCGAGATGGAAGGAAAACCCTATCGGTTCGCTCAATGTAAAAACTGAAGTCTCTTGATGATCATCCTCATCCCTTGTGGTAAAAAATAGGGGACTGTAAACAGAGTTTTGAATTTTGGGCCAAAACTTGTCATCTCCCTATGCTTTTGTTACAGTACCGAGTCTTACTATGTAGGCGCGGCTTCTACCTCACCCCAAGTGTCAGCATGTGTCCAGAAGCACCTCTCAACGCCAGTCTGACCGCAGAAGCCAGCCCGACAGAGCCTGTGTTCCCCAGTTTCATACAAAAGACATAAAAAACCTGATAAATAAGGAAACGAAACGCAATGTCCAACGAAAACAACAACCCGGACTTGAACGAAGAAAAAGTGGCTGAGAGCCCTATTTCTGAAACGCCAGCTGCCAGCAACCAAGTTGGAGCGACGTCGGATGCCGGTAACCAAGGTCGTCAACCACGCGGTGGTAATCCCGGTGACAGAGGTCAAAGAAGAGGCGGCGGTCGCGGCCCTTCCGATCGCGGTCCTGGCCGTAGCGGCGGAAACCAGCCTGCTCAAGCCGACGATGCTGAGCGCAACGAATGGAAAGAAAAAGTCATTCAAATCCGTCGTGTTACCAAGGTTGTAAAGGGCGGTAAAAAACTCTCCTTCCGGGCTGTTGTGGTTGTCGGCAACGGCAAAGGCGAAGTTGGCATCGGTATCGGCAAATCCAGCGAAGTTATCGGCGCTATTCAAAAAGGCGTTGCCGCAGCCAAGAAAAGTCTGATTACTGTGCCTTTGCACAAAACCACCATTCCTCACCCGGTTCAGTGTAAAGCAGGCGGCAGCATCGTTGTTCTGCGTCCCGCATCCGAAGGTACTGGCGTAATCGCAGGTGGCGCTGCTCGTGCGTTGCTGGAATTGGCAGGCATTGAAAACATCCTGTCCAAGTCGCTCGGCTCCAACTCTCCTTTGAACGTGGCTCGCGCTACGTTGAAGGGCTTGGCCGAATTGCGCACCTTCGAGCATATTGCGCGCAACCGCGGCAAATCCGTTAAAGAAATCCTGCTGTAGACCCTATTTGAAAGTCTGGAGAAATTCCAATGTCCCCCAATCAATCCGAACAACAGAAAAGCGATCGTCAGGTTAAAATCACCCTGACGCGCAGCCTGCTGGGCCGTCCCGAAAAACATCGTCGTGTCGCTAAAGCTCTGGGTCTGACTAAATCTCAGCGCAGCGTTGTCCACTACGACACCCCGATTATTCGTGGCATGATCAACAAAATTTCCCATTTGCTCACCGTGGAGGTCGCATAATCATGGCAAAACAATCTCAACAAGCTGCCGAAACCGAAGCTCAAGCACCATTGAGTCTGACCGATTTGCGCCCTGCCAAAGGTTCCGTTAAAGCCAAATTACGTGTTGGCCGCGGTCGCGCCAGCGGCGCCGGTAAAACTAGTAACCGGGGTCATAACGGTGAAGGTCAGCGTTCCGGTCGTTCCCGCAAGCGCGGATTTGAGGGCGGCCAAATGCCCGGCTACCGCCGTATGCCGAAGATTAACGGTTTCCAGGTTATCAACCGCAGAAACTGGCTGGAATTGAATATTGGCGATCTGGAGCAAATCCTGTTGCCTGAAGAAAATGAACTGACTTATGAATTGCTGCTGACCGGCGGCCTGATGAAACTCAAGCACGACGGCGTCCGTTTGCTGGGCAAAGGCGAGCTGAAGCGCAAGATCTCCGTTGAAGCGCACTACGTAACTCCTTCCGCCAGAGAGAAAATCGAAGCGGCAGGCGGCACCATTACGCTTGTCGGCGCGGAAGCGTAGAGTACAATAAGAAAGTTCAAAGTTTTTCTAAGAGGTTTCTTCGGGTGGCTAAACCCAAAGCAGGCGTTATTCCGGGAGTCGACGACATCCAAGCGATGTGGGAGGCTTCCGGCCTTAAAGGTAAATTAATCTTCACCGCCGTCATGATCGCGGTCTTCAGGCTTGGGGCTCAAATCCCGGTCTGGGGCGTACATCCTGAAAAAATCACCGCATTGCTCGGCAATCAAATGCTTGGCTTTCTGGATATGTTCTCGGGAGGCGCCTTAACCAGCGTTTCAATTCTCGCACTTGGGATTGGCCCTTACATTACGGCTTCCATCATTATGCAATTACTCACTGTGGTTATCCCACGGCTGGAGGAGATGCAAAAGGAAGAAGGGGAAGCCGGTCGCCGGAAGATCTCTCAATACACGCGTTACCTGACGGTTGTGCTGGCTATTTTCCAAGCCAGTCTAATTATGCGACTGATTGGCAGCGTAGGCGCAATTGACCCCAACATTGTGCCCTGGGTCTTTCATGTTCAGGCTGTTCTCACATTAACAGCCGGTGCGGTTTTCGCACTGTGGATTGCTGAAATGATTACAGAGCGCGGTGTCGGCAACGGTGGCTCTTTGTTGATTTTCGCGGGAATTTTATCAAGAATTCCCTTCTACTGGGGCCAAACGGAAACCTTGGTCGCCGGAGATCCGCAAAAGTCATTCTTGTTAGTTGTGCTGCTATTGATTTACCTGGTTACCATCGGCGCAATTATTGTACTGCAGGAAGCAACCCGGAAAATCTTTATTGTCAGCGCCAAGCGGCAGGTGGGCAATCGCATTTACGGCGGTCAAAATACCCATATCCCGTTCAAAATCAATGCGGCTGGCGTAATGCCCATCATTTTCGCCTTCGCAGTTCTGGCCTTCCCCAGCACTATTTTTGCGATTCTGAAGCAACAGCACACCACGGGCGTTATTAGCGATATCGTTCGCTATTACGAGGTTTACTTTTCTGCCGGAAAACCCGCCTATATTGTGGTTGAGTTCCTGATGATTGTCTTCTTCACCTTCTTCTATACCTCCATTGTGCCGAGTATGCAGCCCAAGGACATTGCCGATAACCTGAAAAAATACGGCAGCGCCATTCCTGGCATCAAGCCCGGTCGTCCCACAGCAGAGAAACTGGAAGAAATTCTCAGTAGAACTACGTTCATCGGTGCTTTTGGTTTGGCTATCATTACCCTGGTCGCCAGTTCCGCAACCAGCCTTACAGGGATTTCCACGTTGGCCGGCCTTGGGGCAACATCTCTAATCATTATGGTAGGTGTGGCGCTGGATACGGTGAATCAAATCCGAGTCCATCTACTGGCCCGTCAATATCAAGGTTTTTTGAAGTAAGACATCAACGAAAGAGTTCAGGCGGTTATGAGTACCAGTTCCTCTGCTAATTTATTGACCGGAAAGCTTCTTTTTCCCTTTATTGCCCCACCCAACGGCGGAAAAGGAACCCAAACCCAAATTCTATCCCAGCGCTACAATCTGCCAACGTTCGACATGGGCGCATCCTTCCGGGCCATTATGAAAGAGGGCAAAGATCCGGTATTAAAAGCAGAGCTGGAATCTTACATGAACAATGGAAAATTGGTACCCATTGAGACTGTCGTAAAAGTTTTCAAGACCAACTTTGAAGACTTGGCTTCCCAGCATCCAACCTCAAGAGGGTTTATCCTGGATGGATTCCCACGGAATAAAGAACAGGCTGACGCACTGAGCCAGCTCTGTACTGAGTGGCAAGCCAAACTAGCCAAAGTGATATATCTGCACGTCGGGATGGATGTTGTGAAACAACGTGCCACAGGAAGGCGTTTTTGCTCTAAAAATGCCAGACACGTCTATAATGTCAACGACACGAAGCTTGCTCCCAAAGTGAAGAAACTTGAGCAAAACCGTGAAATATGGTTCTGCGATATCGACGGAGCTGAATTGATTATTCGGCCTGATGATGAATCAGAAACTGTCGAAAAGCGTCTTCAAGAATACAAAAAAGAAACCGATCCATTGATTGAGTATTTTAAAGGAACGCAGCAATTGGTCGAAATCAATGGGGAGCAGGACCCCAGCCTGGTCACACAGGCCATCGAGGCGGAAATCCAGCCTTTATTAGGCCTTTCACCGACTTCGTAGGAGAATCCATGTCATCAGAACGCATTGATCGAAAATCCCGGCATGAAATCAGCTTGATTCGTGCTGCTGCAAAAATTAACGCTGAAACGCATGTCATGGTTCGAGATGCAATTCGCCCCGGCATTAGCACTCAGGAATTGAATGATATAGCAGAAGCCCATATTCGGAAATCCGGTGGAATTCCCACCTTTAAAGGGCTTTATGGCTTTCCCGCCACACTTTGCATTTCCGTCAATGATGAAGTCGTGCATGGCATACCAAACCCCAATAAAATTCTTCAGGACGGTGATGTAGTCAGCATTGACTGTGGCACGACCTATAAAGGAATGGTGTCTGATTCTGCCGTCACATGGGCGGTTGGTACAATTTCAAAAGATCTGGAGCAATTGTTAAAAGCCACTGAAGAAGGGCTTTTGGCAGGGATTGCTCAAATGGTGCCGGGCAACTATCTTGAAGATATATCAGGCGCTATTGAAGATGTATGTCTGAAATACGGCTATGGGATGGTGCGCAATTACGGCGGGCACGGTGTTGGCCGCAAGCCTCATGAAGCGCCCTTCATTCATAACTTCCGCACAGGAGAGCGGGGCCCCCGCTTAGAGGAAGGCAACGTGCTGGCAATTGAGCCCATGTTTAATCTGGGGGGCGATGACGTCTATACGGCGGAAGACGAATGGACGGTCATTACAAAAGATCACTTGCCCTCAGCGCATTTTGAGCATACAGTAGTGGTTACCAAAGGGGAGCCTGAAATCCTCACCCTGCTCCCGTAGAAATTCAGCACCAGTCGCATTGTGTAGGAATCAGCAATAAAATTTATGGCCAAAGACGTCATTGAAATGGAAGGCACTGTCCACGAATCTCTCCCAAATGCTATGTTTCGGGTAGAGTTGGAAAACGGTTTGGTGATCCTTGCACATATTTCTGGTAAGATTCGAAAAAACTTTATCCGGATTCTTCCGGGTGATAAGGTCAAGATCGAGCTTTCCCCCTATGACTTGACCCGTGGTCGGATTACCTACCGGCTAAAGTAGTCAATTTTCAACAATTCGAAGGTTAGGCATCTATGAAAGTCCGTACATCCGTAAAAAAAATGTGTGAGCATTGCAAAGTCATCCGCCGTAAAAAGCGTGTTGCGATCATTTGCATTAACCCTAAGCATAAACAACGTCAAGGGTAATTCTTGACCGTTTCTTTAGGCTGGGTCGAACCGGCTGCCCGAAAAGGTGGCCTGTTTTGCTTTGGTATGATTAAAAATCAGGCAGGAGGCCAGATTTCGCATTACAAAAGTTTATGCATCAGTCTAAAATTTGTGTGCCCTCTTGATCCTCGTCTGTTTTTACATTAGTTTTATCATTCCTAGGTATGCACTCACTTCAAGTTACCAGTTTTCAATAAATTCCCCTATTTAAGCGAGTTAAACCAGTTAAACAGGAGTCCAAATGGCTAGAATCGTTGGAGTCGACCTCCCCAGAAACAAAAAGCTGTTATTCGCCCTTCCGTATATCTACGGTATCGGTCTTTCCGCCGCCCGCAAAATTCTAGAGGTGACGAAAATCGATCCTGATAAGCGTACAGATGATCTGAGCGAATCGGAAATCAACGCACTCCGTGATGAGATCGAGAAAAATTACCAGGTGGAGGGCGATCTGCGTCGCTCCGAGAGCCTGAACATTAAACGCCTCATTGAAATCAACTGCTACCGTGGTCAGCGCCACAAACGCGGCCTGCCGGTTCGTGGTCAGCGTACAAAAACCAATGCACGCACCCGTCGCGGCAAACGTTCGGCACCGATGAAGAAAAAGGCTTAATCCGTTGCACCATACCTAGGCCTCCTCTGTAAATATGGTCCGGCTTCTGTTTAACCCGTCTTTATCGCAAAGGCCCGAATTACCATTTCACAAGCTTTAATGGAGATAAAAGAATCAAAATGGCTGAAAAACCTGGCAAAACAAAACGCAAAGAGAAGAAAAATATTCTTCAGGGTGTTGTTCATATTCAATCCACATTTAACAACACCATCGTGTCTTGCACCGATCCTCAAGGAAACGTAATCGCCTGGGGTAGTGCAGGCTCCGAAGGCTTCAAAGGAGCCCGTAAAGGCACTCCGTTTGCTGCTCAATCCGCAGCAGAATCTGTTGCAAAGAAGGCCATGGATCACGGTATGCGCTCCGCTGAAGTATTTGTAAGCGGCCCAGGCGCTGGCCGGGAAACCGCCATTCGTGCGCTTCAGGTAGCCGGGCTGGAAATCAGCATGATTAAGGATGTAACCCCAATTCCTCACAATGGGTGCCGTCCTCCCAAACGTCGTAGAGTTTAAACCGAAAAAACCCATAAGGAGTTGTCGCTTTGGCACGTTATCGCGAATCTACATTCAAGCAAAGCCGCAGAGCCGGTACTATTTTGGACATCAGTCCCAAAGCCGGCCGCATGAAGAACACCAACCCTCCCGGTCAACATGGAGCCGCTCGCAAGAAGCTTTCCGAGTACGCCCTCCAGTTGGCTGAAAAGCAGAAAGTAAGACGGACCTATGGCTTGCTGGAAAAGCAGTTTCGTCGCACATACGACCGTGCTGTTCGTAAACAGGGCGTTACCGGCACAATCTTGCTACAACTGCTTGAGTCCCGGCTGGACAATGTGGTGTACCGTTCCGGCTTGGCTACCACGAGACCGCAGGGTCGTCAGTTGATTGCACATGGCCATGTCCAGGTGAATGGCCAAAAAGTCGACATTGCCTCCTATCAGGTAAAAGCGGGCGACATTATTACGGTTCGTGAAAAAAGCAGAGCTTTCTTGAAGCAACTGCAAGAAAGCAACCCGCATCATACACCAGCCGTTCCGCACTGGTTGGAAGTCGATGAGAACAATATGGTCATCAAATTCAAGAGTATTCCTGAGCGTGAAGATATGGATCAATCCATTAACGAAGCGCTTATCATTGAATACTACTCCCGTTAAGACCAGTCGCATTGTTCTTTTTTTAAAAGCATTAATTTTGGAGCAACAGAATTCATGGATCAGCAGCTGAACATTAAATGCGTCAACACCACCACTGATTCCGACGGTTCTATTTATGGCAAGTTTGTAATTGAGCCCCTGGAAAGAGGCTACGGGACCACTTTGGGTAACTCTTTGCGTCGCGTATTGCTTTCCAGCCTGAAAGGCTGCGCCATTACATCCGTCCGTATTGAAGGCGTAACACACGAGTTCACTACCATCCCCGGTGTGGTGGAAGATGTGTTGGATGTGATGTTGAACCTCAAGGGCGTTGTACTGAAAAGTAACAGCGACGAGCCACTTTATATCCGGTTAGATGCAGACAAGTCCGGCCCCGTATTGGCAGGTGACTTGGAAGTACCGGCCGATGTCAAAATCGTTAATCCGGATTGGCACATTTGCACATTGAGCGAAGGCGCCAGTCTCCATGCGGTTATGACTGCAGAAGTTGGCAAAGGATATGTGCCCGCTGATAACAACACCAGCAACAAGGCTGTGGACACCTTAACGTTGGATGCAGTGTTTATGCCTATCCGCCGTGTTGCTTACACAGTAGAAGATACCCGTGTAGGTCAACGGACCGATTACGACAAGCTGATCCTCGAAATCTGGTCCAATGGCAGCCTGGACGTTAGCACGGCATTGAGTCAAGCCGCCAATATGCTGATTGAGCACCTGGTACCGATTGCCTCCTTGAGCGGCATTCCTACGCTGGTGACTCAAACACAGCAGGAAAGCGAACCGAAGGAAGAAATCCAAGCCCCCAATATCACGATTGAGGATCTGGAGCTTTCGGTGCGTGCTTTCAACTGCTTGAAGCGGGCCAATATCAATAGCATTGCCGAATTGCTGACCAAGTCTGAAAACGACCTGCTGAACATTAAAAACTTCGGCAAAAAGTCTTCGGATGAAGTGATTGAGCGGCTACACGCTTTCGGGCTCAACCTTCGTCCCGATCCGGAAGGCACCATCCTCCCGGTCGATGTGGAATAAGTATCAAGCAAAATCGCAACCAAAAGGAATAAACCATGAGACACCGCTGTAAAGTCGATCATCTGGGTAAACCCGCTGATCAGCGTAAAGCATTGATCCGTAGCCTGGCTACCAGCTTGTTCACGCACGATGAAATTACTACCACACTGGTACGTGCCAAGGCATTGAGAAAAGAAGCGGACCGTATTGTAACCCTGGCCAAGCGCGGCGATGTCCATGCGATTCGTCAGGTTCGCAATCTGATTTTCCACAGCCGCACCGGTGAAGTCATCACCGATGAGAAAAACCGTGAAATTCCTGAAACGGTTCTGCGTCGGATTTTCAGCAAAGTTGGCCCCCGCTTTGGCAGCCGTAACGGTGGTTACACCCGTGTGATCCAAATGCCGCCGCGTCGTGGCGATGCAGCCCCGATGGCATTGGTTCAATTGACCTACGAATTGGCTGAGTAGCTCCTGCTATACAGCCACCTCACCAAGCTGAAAAAGAAACAGGAATGACAGACACCACGGTACTAAAAAGCTCACTGCAACCAGAAGAGAAAGATTCAACCATCCGAGTCGCTCTTCTGGTTGAGTATTGTGGTCTGTTTTTTCATGGAAGCCAGTTTCAGCCAGACAAGGCTACCGTACAGCGTGCCATCCAGGAAGGCTTGAAGCAGCTTAATTTAGAGACATCGGCGGTTAGCTTTGCCGGGCGAACCGATGCCGGTGTAAACGCGCAAGGACAGGTTGCCCATTTTGACGTTGAGCAAACATCCTTGGCTAACATTGCCGACCTTGGCAAGGCATTGAATGCCGTTCTGCCGGATAGCGTTTCGATTCGCGGAGTGCATCTGGATACCGGGCGACAGTTCAATAGCCGACGTGAGGCCGAAGCCAAATGGTATCGATACGTTATTTATAATGCCCCGATGCGCTCCGTATGGGCGAACAGAGGTGCATCCATTCATGTGCCGAAAGCATTGGGTGCAGAACGGATGGCGGAAGCCGCCCGTCTTATTTTAGGCTCGCACGATTTTAAGAGCTTTAAGGATACCGACACCCACGTTACTGATGATATTTGTAACATTTTTCACGCAAAAGTAGCCAGAGATGGTGATTTCATTATTTTTGACGTTGCTGCCGACCGTTTTCTGTATAAAATGGTCAGGAACCTGATTGGCCAGTTAATGGCTATCGGCAATGTGGATAATCCCTTGCCCCCGGAAACCATCCTCCAAGTTTTGGCGGAGCGTAATCGCAGTAAAGCCGCCGCAACAGCCCGTCCAGAAGGTTTAACCCTGATGGCGGTTCAGTACAAGTCCCCGTTCAACTTCTTTGAAAAGGACGTTTACGTCCAACAATTCAAAAATATCCTTAAACCAATGGAGTCCCTGCAAAATGAAAACCTATTCCGCAAAGCCTCTTGAGCTTGAGCGCACTTGGTGGCTGATCGACGCCGAAGGGCAAACTTTGGGTCGTCTGGCTACCCTGATTGCCAACTTGCTGCGTGGCAAACACAAACCGCAATTCACCCCCAACATTGATACCGGCGATTTCATCATCGTTATCAATGCCGAGAAAATCAAAGTGAGCGGCAACAAGTACAATGCCAAGTTGTACCGCCGTCACACTTCCTATCCGGGTGGATTGAGAACGGTTGCCTTCCGCGATATGCAAGCAAAGCGTCCAGAGAAGATTATTGAAATCGCCGTTAAAGGTATGCTGCCCCACAACACGCTGGGTCGTCAGCAACTGAGCAAATTGAACGTCTATGCCGGCGCTCAGCATCCTCACGCCGCGCAGCAACCTGTACCATACGTGTTAGAAACGGAGGGCGCTGAATAATGGCCGCCACATATCCTAAAGTAGGCACCCGCGGCACCGGCCGTCGCAAGGAAGCAAAAGTACGCGTCCGCCTGGTTCCGGGTAACGGTCAAGTCATCATCAACGGCAAGTCCATGGAGCAATACCTGGGCAACCGTAAAGCATTGCACATTCCGGTGAAGCAACCTTTGACCGCTGCCGGCGTGGAAGATCGCTACAACGTGCTGGTTAACGCTGTCGGTGGTGGGATTGTCGGTCAATCCGTCGCCATCCGGATGGGTGTTGCCCGCGCATTGTCTGCAATCAATCCCGATTATGAAGCCGCTATGCGTAAAGAAGGCTTCCTGACCCGTGATTCCCGCGTGAAAGAACGGAAAAAATACGGCCGCAAGAAGGCCCGTAAACGGTTCCAGTTCTCCAAGCGTTAATTTACAGATTTGCAGGACTCAAAAAATGCTTCCGGATTACCGGGGGCATTTTTGTTTCTTCTGCACAGACGGGCGATGCCGATACAGCCGTTAAGGGCGCTGCATTCTCGTCAGCATTAATCGCATGTTCTCTTCCAGTTCGGAAACCATGTGCTTTACATAGCCTTTTTTATCCGACTCGTATGATGGAAACTGCTCTTTCAGATTGATGACCTCGCCGACCTTCACCGCGGCAACACGCGGATATGTCAGGCGGGCATCCCCGAACACTTCCCGTTCCAGGCGGCGAATCACGTCAATGAAACGCTCGGGCGTCTGGCTTTCCTGTAAATACGCTTCATCATAGGTCAGGAAATAAACAACCCGGTCCAAATCCTGATAGAACTCGCTTAACGCCTTACGGAAATGGTCCACCATCCGCTTTTCATAATCCGTCAGCTCCTGCGGATCGTCATAGGTGTGAATCAGGTGATCCATGGTATTCCGAATTTCGCGCAGACGGCTCAAGGTACTGGCCTGCGGATCGGGCTTCAGGCCCAGGAAGAGTTCCATCTTCTTCAACATACGGTTTTTAATGGCTTCCACACGCTCCGTCAGGGACACACCGGGCAGGGCCACCAGTTGATGCAGCGCTTCCTGCACCGCCAAGACTTTTTCACCGATGGCCCGAATCCGCGCATATTGGCTGGCTCCCGGCTCTGTAGGCAAGCCCACCGCTTTCTCCAAAACCTGCAGGGATGTTTCAATCGCAGTCTCGGAACCCGGCGCATAGAAGTATTTGATAGCCAACGGCGCCACATACACAGGCGGATAGTCAGGTTTATCCTGATCACCCTGCTGGCGAGCTGCCTTGGCGGCTTCCTTGGCCAAGCCTTCCTGAGCCCAGAACGCCAACTGAAGCACACCCGGCTCAAAAGGAATCAAGGTTTCATTGCCACGGGAAATTTCGCCCTCAATAAAAATGACCAACCGGTTTTGCCCTTCCATCAAAATCTTTTTAGACATCATGAAGGACTCGCGGTCGGCAGTGCCACGAATGACCGAGTAGGCGCCTACCCGACGCAACAGCCAACCTCGAAACCCGTGTTCCCAGTCGAACACCTCCCTCGCAGCCACCACATTAAAGACTTCATTCATGCGCTTGAAAATCTCAAACAGCACAAAAGGCTCTTCCCCGTTGGGGTGGTTGGGCAACAACAACATGCGCTTTCCCTGATAAGCGCGCAATTTAGCCAAATCATCATCGGAAATGTATACGGATAAGCCGCCCAACAGGGTCCGCATTCCAAAGGGAAAAATGACGCGAATAAACCCGACAACCAACGGATTGATGATAGGCGGTAAAAAAGCTCGTCTTGCCAAAAAATCGGATCCTGTTTACGCGTCCAGGGTTAGTTGCCCAGGCTCAGTTCCCCATTCGGCATCACCCGGACGCCTTCCCTCTCAAGATAAGCCGGTTAGTGGACGAACTGGCTTTGAATCAACCACCACAACACAGCCGCCACAATGAACAGCCCCAGGGTGATTAACGGAAACAAGGCGATCATAACCCGCTCCGGATTCGATTGGAAAAAACTGCCTTTGGGTTTATCGCTGCTCATCACAGGTACTTGCCTTTCTTGAAACGGGATTTGGTAATAGTTTTATTGTATATCAACCGCTGACAAAGGAAAGAGGGCCGGCTGCGGCCAACCGGATATTCTATTATTTGCGGGCCGTGCGCCGGTAAGCTATGCTGCTATCAGGGAAAGAACCAAGATGATCGAAACCGCCCCCGACAGTCCCTATATCATCAGCGCCCAGTGGGTATTGCCCATTGCCCGGCCGCCTATTGAAAATGGCTATATCCGCATTCAGGGGGACCGAATTTGCGAAGTGGGCCGCATGGCGGACTTACCCGAATACAGTCGTCCAGAACCACCCAAGGCCGGCACTCTTTTAACGCCGGGGCTGGTCAACTGCCATCTACACCTGGAGCAATCTTTTCCGGCAGTCCTCGCCAAAGCACCGGGGCAGCCCTTCACTGACTGGCTTCTGAACGTAGTACGCCTGCTTCGGGAGCAGTCCTCCTCTGAAGAAAAGACACAGCGCTGCAAGAGTGGCGCGGAAGAACTGCTGCGAACGGGCACTACCTGTGTCAACGATATCGCATCCGGCCCGGAGAGCCTGCAAGTATTCGATCAAATGGGCCTGCGGGGTATTGTCTCCCTGGAGGTGTTTCACCCGGATGCCGCCACAGTGGATATTTCGGGATGGGTAGCAGCTTACCGGGCATTTTGCCAAGGGTATGAGGATCATTCTCGGCTGAAGCCAGGGCTATCCCCTCATTCCCCGTATAATGTATCCCCCGCAGCATGGATAGCGTTGCTGGATGCCTGTCAGCCCTCCGCCGTTCACACCCATCTGGCGGAGTTTGAGGACGAAGCGCTTTACCTGAAAGGGCAGCCCTCTTGCATCCAGCACTTGCATCAAACCATTCTGGGGCGCTCATTTACGCCCCAAAGTCCGGCAACTTCCCCGGTTGAAGCCCTGGGCCGACATAATTTGCTGAACAACCGGCTGATTGCGGCCCATGCCATTCACACGTCTGCGGATGACCGTGAATGCCTGCGTCAGCATGGCGTGACGATTGCGCATTGCCCACGCAGTAATTTGGCCTTGCATGGCAAAACCCTGACCGCCCCGAATTACCAAGCATCCGGCCTTACCCTGGGTTTGGGTACGGATGGACGCCTGAGCACTCCCGACCTGGACTTACGCGCCGAGGCTCGCTGCGCCAAGCGGCAACACCACTGGAGCGCCGCCCAAGCTGTAGAGGCAATGACATTGGAAGGCGCTAAAACACTTGGCATGGATAGCCAGATTGGTTCCCTGGAGCCGGGAAAACAGGCGGACTTGGTGCTGTGGCAGGCAGAGGCAATTGGAATATCACCGGAAGCGCAGCTATTACACGAAACAACCCAAGCCGTACAGGTGATGATTGCCGGGCAAACGCGCTGGAAAGGCGGGGTATAGTGGAACGGCCAATTAACCGTCCCTTGTTGACCAAAACTTTATGGAAAAGCGCACTGCTGTATGGCTTTTTTCTGATTCCAACCGGCTTACTGCTCCTGTATTCGGGCGGAAATGACACAGCCATTTCTCAACAGATTAGCGGCACCTGGCAGGCGGGATTTTGGCAGTTCCCAGGAGCCACAAGTCTCTTCAGCCGGGTTCTGCTGGATATTTTGCAGGCATTGGCAATCACGGGCCTGGCCTGGTTGTTTTACCAAGGCTTCAAAGCTCTGAGCGCGTTGCCGCCGCAAGATCCCCAAAACGGGCACCGAATTTTCCAAGCCGTGTTGGTGTTCAGCTTGATTTGTGGGGGATTGCTGCTGGCGGTGGTGACCTTCCATAGCAGCGACCTGTACGGTTACCTGAACCGAGGCTTTCAGCAAAGCATATATCACACCAACCCGTACCTCACGCCGGTGGCCGAGATTTCCGGCTGGAAGCAGAACCCGTTGCTGCATCCGCATTGGGTGTATAACCCTTGCCCCTATGGGTTTTTCTTTGCCCATCTGGCCAATTGGCTGACCCATCTGGCAGGGCCTCGGTTTTTTACAGCGTTTCTGCTTTTTAAAACGCTGAACCTCTTGCTACTGGCAGGCACCACGTGGCTCATCTATATTATCTCCCGGCAGCTTGGGCTGAGGCGCCCCGGGCTTTCCGCTTACCTATTTGGGGCAAACCCGTTGGTTTTATTGCATACCATGGGAAACGGCCACAACGATATTTTGCTGGTTTTCCTGCTGCTGGCCTCGGTGGCGGCACTCTTTTCATCCCGGTGGCGGTGGGCCTGCCTGCCCCTGCTGACCTTATCCATCCTCACCAAATATGCTTCCCTACTGGCGCTCCCTTTTTTCATGATTTATCTGCTCAAAAACCGGGAATACAAAGCCTTATTGATAGGAACCGTTCTATCGGTTGCCCTGGGAGCATCCCTGGCCGCCCCTTATATTGATCCCAACCGGGCTTGGCCCTTGAGTGCCATGCTGGACAATGCCGGAAAACCTCAGCATTCCATCATCGATCTGATTGCCCAGTCCGTTTATTACCCTACCAAGTGGATTCGCGGCCATGCCGATGCCTGGACGGACGTCACCTTGAGCATTATCAAACCGCTGTTCTGGGCGGGCTTCGTGACATTTTACGGATGGCAATGCCTGCAAAGCCTCCGCCAGTCCCTCACGCCGGAGGTATTGATATATCGCACCGGCTTGGTGTTGACCGTAATGGTCGCTTTCATCAGCGCCAAATTTCATCCCTGGTATCCGGTTATGTTCCTGCCCTTGCTGCTGCTGCTGCCGGAAGCATCCAGGCTGCGGCAATTCGGGCTCACCTTCAGCCTGTTTCAACTGGCAGGCTTTACGGTCTTTCAAAACCTGCCCGTCATCAGCCCGCTGGCGTTAACCGTACTGCCGATTTGGCTGACACTGAGAAACAAGTTTCCGTTCAGAACGACAGAAAGCCGGTAATGCCCCTGCTTTCACATTAACCAAAGCCGCTTTACTCTCGATGCAGCTAAAATCGGCAGGTTAAACCGGCTTTTCATCCGTTTGATTAGCCCGGCTTCGCGCATAGTTTGATTTATACCGGCTTCGCACTAGCTTGATTTATACCGGCTTCGCCTCAGTCACCGGGTGGGAAGCGCCGCCTTGAATGGTAGCCTCCTGAATGGATTTCAGCTTCCACACGGCGTCATTACCGTCACGGTAGGCGATGGAAATTTTAACGGTCATCTTGCCGCCTTGCAGGGCATGCACGTTCAACTTGGCATCCGGCTTCAAACTGACGGTCAAGGTATTTTTCGAGCGCCAGGTCCGAGGATCCTTCATTGGAAACGGCTTATCCGGGGCCGCCACCTGCTCCGTGGTCATGGCCAAGGTTTCATTGCCGGACAAAAATTCCGCCCGCACCGCCAGGAAGCTCAAATCCCGGCTGGCATCGTTGGAAAGCTTGATGTCTACGGTGGGTTCAAACTCGCCGGTGGCGTCATCCATATCGTTGTTAATCTTCACGCTGGCCACGCTGACCGGGTACAGGTTATCCAAGGGCACTTTGGCTTCCTGGCTAATCTTGTCGGCCTCCTCGAAGTAAGGCTTGGCCTCGTCCGGTTTCTTGGCGGCCACCAATTGCTGACCTTTCTGCACCAGCACGTTGGTCAGGCGCAGGCCCACCACATCGGGATTCACCTCAAAGGCCTTGCGATACCAATCAATGGACTCATCCAGCTTGTTCATGCGGCCGTAGGTTTCCGCGATTTGCACCAGTGTTTCCGGCAGATATTTAAAGCGCAGCGAGGTTTTCAACTGATGGATGGCGTTCTCATAGTCTTTCATCACGATCAGCTTATCGGTATACGCCCGAATCGCGTCAATCAGCTTTTCCTCAACGCTTTGCTGAGCCTGATAATCGCTGGCATACTGCAAAGCGGTACGATATTTCTGTACAATGGCGCCGTAGTCTTTCTGGTCGGCTTCTGCCAGCACGTTACCCCAATGGTCATACAGCTCAAACAGAGCCTGTTTCACGTTTTCATCCTGCCGGTTACGGCGCCAGGCAGTGTACAACGTTTTTTCCGCACGGGAAAAGTCCTGTTGCGCCATGGCCACCTTGCTCATGGCAATTTCCGGCGCGTTATCGCCCCGCTTGCTCTTTAAGGAGGCGGCGATTTCAAATTCCTGCTCGGCCTTGCGGCGCTCATCCAGTTGCAGATACGCCTGACCCAGCAGCAAGTGGCCTTCATAGCTGTCCCGATGGTGGGTCACCAGCGTTTGGAAGGTTTTAGCCGCCCAAGCCACCTTGCCTTCCATGAGCTGCATTTTGCCCCGGTTGATCAAATCCTCTTCATCCGTGAACCGGAATAGCAGGAAGCCGGAAAACACAAAGCCCGCCAAGGCAATGGCGCTGATAATCGTGGTCAGGTATTGAACACTAGGGTTCAGGTAAAAATTTCCCAGAAAAATCTGGCGTTGCCGACGTCGACGACTATATCTGCTCATAGCCTCAGAAGAACTTCCCGCTCTCTATCAAACAAGAGAATTGCTAAATGTAACTTTATTTTACCAGACGTCGAGCCTCTTGCCACAAAGACCACGGGAAAGAACGCGTATTCAACCGCTGCATTTTCGTTTCCATTTGCCGAACGGTTTGTTCGTATCGATTCAAAATCTGGCTAATTTCAGCAGGAGACACCGTTTTATCCCCCAACCGCTCCGCAAACAGTTCTTGTAAATTACGCAGATTGTCTCCGGCGGCTTCAATTTCAAAGTACGCATTGCCATACACCAAACGCATGAGCAGCGACTTCCACCATTGCAAACCCGTCTGCCAAAAACCGCCCATACCCTGAGTCCGACGGGACAAACCGTATACCAAGGGCCCTAACGCCATGGCCGACGCCAGTTGTTGGCTGACCTCCCGCTCATGGGCCAGCAAGGTTTTCAGGCGCGAGCGCACCGCATCCATCCGTTCCTTCATATCCGGCGAGGGATTGGGTAGGCGCTCATACTTGTTCAGCCGTAAACGTAACTCTGCAATTTCCCCATCCAGGCGCTTTTTCATGACCCGCATGCGGAACAGGGGAGACGGAAGATATTGCTCCAGCCCGGCGGCCAATTCCACATCCAGATTATTCAAGTATTGCCCGTCCAGCGCGTTGGCCGAAGGCGTTTTAACCTCCGGCGCACCGAAGCCGAGCTTGGCAGGCTGGGCCGGGGCGGCTTCCAATGCAGGCGCATCCGCCTCGTTGGCTTGCAAATGCTTGGAAATATAGGCGCTTAAGGAAATATGCTGTCCCGGCAGGGAGTCCGGCAACGTGGTATCCTGTTTGAAAAGAGGGCTGGATTTGGGAGAATGGGATTGAGCCTCGCCCGGTTCGGCGGCCTCCGGCTGTGATGGCGGATTGTTCAGAAAAAACGTCATCCCTGTCTCCGTCTGTTACTTCTTCCGGCAATTGGCTTTCAAGGCCGTACACAACAAATGCTCACCCGTTTCACTATCGGAGGCTTTGGCGAAAACTTGAGACTGATTTGCCAAAGTCCTTGCCCACCTAAGCAAACGCCACCTTCGTATTTCGTTACGCCAGCCCGACGTGAACAAAACCAGACCATTCAGCGTCCCTTGCATCCAGGGGTATTGATCAGGATAATCAACCGATGAAAGAAATCCGCATTCACCGAGCCAACGAACACACCCTGTCGGAGGTCAGCCTGACCATTCCGCGCAACAAGCTGGTGGTGTTTACCGGCGTTTCCGGCTCCGGCAAGTCCTCGTTGGCGTTCGATACCATTTTTTCCGAAGGCCAGCGCCGCTATGTGGAAAGCCTGAGTTCGTATGCGCGGCAATTTATCGGCCAGTTTGAAAAGCCGGACGTGGAAAGCATCGACGGCCTGTCACCCGCCATCGCCATCGACCAGAAGTCCACCTCCAAAAGCCCGCGTTCCACCGTAGGCACCGTAACGGAAATTTACGACTACCTGCGGTTGATTTACGCCAAAGTCGGGGTGCCCCACAACCCGGATACCGGCGAGGCGCTGACCACCCACAGTTTGCAAAGCATTTTTAATCAGGTGTGGCATTTGGTGGAAGGCAGCAAATTGCAGATTCTGTCTCCGGTAGTGCGGGGCCGCAAGGGCGAATACAACGCCCAGTTCCGCCAGTGGCGCAAAGAGGGCTACGTGCGGGTCCGCATAGATGGCGACATGCACCTGCTGGAAGACCTGCCGGAAGATTACCGACTGGAGCGCAACAAGCGACACGATATTGAGCTGATCATCGACCGGATTATCCTGAAGCACGATGATACCCACAGCCAGCGGGTGATGGAAGCGTTGCAGGCGGCCCTGAAAAAATCCGACGGCTACGTCCTTGTGCAACTCATGGACGGGGATGGCAACAAAACCAGGGAGATGGCGTTTTCCCAGCATTTATCCTCCGGCACGGAAGACGCCCAGGTGGAAGAGATGTCTCCCCGGTTGTTCAGCTTTAACTCGCCCTATGGCGCCTGCCCGCAATGCGAGGGCCTAGGCGTTCAGCACGAGATTGCCGAAGACCTGCTGGTGCCGGACCCCGGCAAGACGCTGGCGGAAGGGGCCATTGTGCCTTTCGAGAAATTCACCGGGCGCTATTACGGCAACTTCATTCAGAAATTGGCCAAAAAGCACGGCTTTTCTTTGAAAGAGCCATTTGAGGACTTGCGCCCGGAAGAGAAAAACTTTCTGCTGTACGGCGAGTATAAAAAGAAGATCAACACCACCGACGCCATTGTGCATGAGGGCTACGGCCTGAACGGTGAGGACGAGGAGGATGAATCCGACTGGTTTGATTTTGTGGGCGGCTTCGATGGGGTGATCAACATCATGAAGCGCCGCCTGCAACACGGCAGCGACACCACCAAGTATTACATCCGCACCTTTATGCGGGAACGCGAATGCGAAGCCTGCCACGGCGCCCGGTTGAAGCCGTTCAGCCTGGCCGTAACGCTGGGCAATGACGGACAGGGCAAGAACATTCACGAACTATGCGAGTTGGCCATTCGGGATGCGTTGCACTTTGTTCAGCAGGTGCCGGAAACGCTGACCGAGTTCCAGCTTACGATTGCCCGGCAACCTTTATATGAAGTGGAGCAACGCCTGCGCTTCCTGTTGGAAGTGGGGTTGGATTACTTAACCCTGGCCCGCCCGTCCGCCACCCTCTCCGGCGGGGAGGCCCAGCGCATCCGGCTGGCCTCGCAGTTGGGGGCCACCATGTCGGGCATTCTGTATATTCTGGATGAACCGAGCATTGGTCTGCACCAGCATAATAACAATCAACTGATTCAAACCCTGCAAAAACTGCGCGATCAGGGCAATTCCCTGATTGTGGTGGAGCATGACGAAGACACCATCCGCGCGGCGGACTGGGTGGTAGACATTGGCCCCAACGCCGGTGTGCATGGCGGCCGAATCGTGGCCCAAGGCGCACCCAAAATCATTGAGGCCAATGAACAGTCCCTGACCGGGCAATATCTTTCCGGCCGTCGGGAAATCAAGGTGCCGGAGCAGATCCGCAACGGCAACGGCAATAAGCTGACCGTTCATAACGCCACTTACCACAACCTGAAAAACGTTACGATTCACTTTCCGTTGGAAAAGCTGATTTGCGTGACCGGCCTGAGCGGTTCCGGCAAGTCCACGCTGGTGTTCGACTTGCTGTACCGGGCGGTGGAATACAACTTTAACCCGCACCTGGTAAAGCCGGAAGGCTACAAAAAAATCAGCGGGCTGGAGCATATCGACAAGATGATCGACATCGATCAATCGCCGATTGGCCGCTCGTCTCGCAGCAACCCGGCTACTTATACCGGGATTTTCGATCCCATCCGCAACGTGTTTACCAGCAGCGAAGAATCCAAATTGCGCGGCTACAAGCCGGGACGCTTCAGCTTTAATGTGGCCGGTGGGCGTTGTGAAGCCTGCAAAGGCGACGGCGTGATTGTAAAGGAAATGAACTTCCTGCCGGATGTGCATATTACCTGCGACGTGTGCAACGGCAAGCGCTATAACCCGGAAACGCTGGAAGTAACCTACCACGGCAAAAACATTGCCGATGTGCTGGATATGACGGTGGCCGAAGCCTACGAGTTTTTCCACACCATTCCGCGCATCCAGAAAATGCTGGGCGTACTGAACGATGTGGGGCTGCATTACATCAAGCTGGGTCAGCCCGCCACGACACTATCCGGCGGGGAAGCCCAACGGGTAAAGCTGGCCACGGAATTCTGTCGTCGCAGCACCGGCAGAACGCTGTATTTGCTGGATGAACCGTCCACCGGTCTCCATTGGGCCGATATGGAAAACCTGCTGCACATCCTGAACCGCTTGGTAGACCAAGGCAACACCGTGGTGGTGATTGAGCACAATATGGACTTTATCAAAGTGGCCGATCATATTATTGATATGGGGCCGGAAGGCGGCGAGCGCGGCGGCTACGTGGTGGCGGAAGGTCCACCCAATGAAATTGCCCGATGTGAGGAATCCTACACCGGGCAATTCTTGAAACGCTATTTCGAGTAAGCACTGCGGTTGGTATTCTTCATACCAACCTGTAACAGAAGTTTGGCCTGACCGCTGGCTGTGTATGGCAGCACTTACACGTCACTTGAGGTCTAGCTACCATTTTTTTCTGATTGCCAAACTCTTGTATACGTTCAGTTCATCTTCCAACGACAGGGGAGAACCATCCGCTTTCAGGATAATGGGTCTGTAATCCTCGGCGGTCATCATGCGGGACTGTTTCGGTATTCTGTGATCCTGTCGTTCCTGTATATAGCTCCTAGTATCGTAAGAATTCTGCCCACGTGTAATCAAATTATCTTTGGCTTCTTTGCTTAGGTTTTTAACCTGCTCATCTCTTCCTTCTTTAGCTTTTTCTAATTTTTCTTTAAGTTGAAGGTGAGCTTGCGATTTTGCCTGTCTATTTTGCATTGAAGGTTCACGAAAAGCTTCCTGCAAAGCTGTTTTTGATTCGGATAGTTCTTGCTCAAGCGCTTTGATTCGAGCTTCAGTTTCCGCACGTTCAACACCAGCTAAGTAATGCAGGTCCTCACGCTCGATCATCCGCTGTAACTGCTGCCAACTTTTAGTAGAGCCTACATCCGTACGCATTACTTCATTAAAATCTCTACCATATTTCCGGTAATAAATGGCTCTTAGCAGAGTAGGATTATTCGGATCTTTTTCTAATCTTTTCTCTAATCGTCTAATTTCATTGTGTTTTGCCATACCTTGCTCAACTTGTTGAGTCACGGATTTTTTCAACGGGTTAAATGCGCGGATTAATTGATGATGAACATTCGAAACCATAACACTCTCTTTGAATTCATTTGTATTCATATATAAGACACAGTGTTAAAAGCTGAACATACGAAGAGTTTGCGGCCCCTCTCAGGAAAGGTTCACAAATCTTAATCTTCCAGGTATGAGAGTATGCCTCTATTGCAAATTTTAACCCTGGGACATGTCAGAGCTCCACACCCAGTCTGCAACAGAACAACATTATGTTCAGATGTTGTCTAATATTGTTTTAGGTTGAGTCTTACTGTAAACGATCGTCCAGGTCGCTGTCTTGAATGACTTGAAGGACTTCTGCTCTCAGCGTTTTTTGCTCTTCACTGAAGTCCGCCTGGCTATCGGACGAGGAATTATTAGGATCCGCGGCAACCAGCACCACCAGCTTATTACCCGCTTCCGGGATCAGCGCGGCCACGGCAGGACTGTAACTGATTTGACCTTTACGCTCTGCCTTTACCGTAGTATTCGCCACCGGGAATTTGATACCGCCAGGCTTCAAGGCCACGGATTCAATGGCATCAAAGCGAATGTCCTGCACCTTGGCGTTCCCACCGGCCGCGCTGCTTTCATTAATCTGTGCGCTGGTTTGCTCCAGGTATTTCTGAATCTGTGCAGCGTTGCCGCTTTTAATAATCTGCATGTCTCCGGGTTTAACGCCCATATCCAAGCCAATCAGCATTTTCCCTTGCTGCGTATCCAGCAACATGACCATGTTTTTAACATTGGCCTGTCCCACCGGCATTCCAATTGCCATATACCCTTCCGGCTGGTAGTTCGGGCCAAAAATGTCCTGGACGGATTTATTGCTCATATCCTTCAGGGAGTTCCCGAAGAACCAGCCCAAAACGCCCAGCACAATGGCCAAAAGCACCAAAACACCCAAGCAACCGCCACATCCGATCAGCCACTTTTTTTGGGTACTCATGCCCGGTTTGGGGGCAGTATTCACATCTGCATTCATCGATACCAATCCCAGCCTCTAAAAAACAATATTTCTATTCTATCGGTTTTGACGAATAGGGGCAAAACCTCAATCACTCAAAGCATTCGTTGGAACGCCACGCTGAACGAGTATGTGACAAAATAAAAAAACGCCGAGTCTCTTGAAGAAATTGGAGGTAACTCCAAAGAGACGGCGTTGAAGCGCAATATAAGAAGTTAAAGCCTATTAATGAATTCTTAACCCAGCCTATGTTTTTTTAACCCAGCCATTTGTCCGTTGTCCTTACAACTATATAAAAACAATCATTTTCAGACTTGGAACAGTTTGTGTCAATTTGTTAACAAATTGACTTAAACCCGCTTGGGACTTGCTTAATAGGGCGTATCCTGGAAGCGGATATGGGGGTTCTTTTCCATCATGTAATTCAAGGCCCACTCCCCTTTAATCAGGGCGACGATACGGCCATCCGCATCTTCCGCCTTACGGGCGTTCACAATCCATTCCACTTTATCCAGCGCGTCCTGATCCCCCACCAGCCAGCGGGCATGCGTGTATTCACCCAGGTTTTCCAGTTGGGTGTCCACGCCGTATTCGCTCAACAGGCGGAACTGCACCACCTCAAACTGCAGGCGGCCGACTGCCGCTAATATCGGATTGCGCTGCCCGGAATCCTGAAAGTACATGACCTGAATGGCGCCTTCTTGGCGAAGCTGGTCGATGCCTTTCTGGAACTGCTTGTATTTGGAGGGGTTCGGGTTGCGCAGCATGGCAAAGCATTCCGGCGCAAAACTGGGAATCGGTTCAAACTCGAAGGCGGGGCCATTGCACAGCGTATCGCCGATGGCAAACTGATCGTTGCTGCTTAAGCCCACGATATCCCCGGCATAGGCTTCATTCACGGTTTCCCGGTCCTGTCCGAACAGACGGTGGGAGTGGGACAAGCGAATCATCTTGCCGCTGCGAGGGTGTTTCACCTGCATATCCCGGCTGAATTGCCCGGAGCAGACCCGCATGAACGCGATGCGATCCCGGTGTTGCGGGTCCATGTTGGCCTGAATTTTGAAGATAAAACCGGAAAAATTGGGACTGGCTGGGTCGACGTCCCCATGATTCGCCTTGCGGTGACTGGGCTCCGGCGCCAACTGCAGGAATTGAGCCAGAAACAGCTCCACCCCGAAGTTATTGGCCGCGCTGCCGAAGAATACCGGCGTCATTTTGCCTTCGAGGTACAGCTCGTGCGAGAACTCTTCGCCTGCCATATCCAGAATCTCAATTTCTTCCACCAACTGATTGTAAGTATATTCCGGCATTTGGGATTTCACCGCCGGATCATGCACATCCGCAACCGATACCGGCGCTTTGTACTTACCATGATCCGTCCGTTCAAAGGTATGCAGCTTTTTCTCCCGGCGATCATAGACGCCCTTAAAGGTATCCCCCATGCCCACCGGCCAGTTAAAGGCGCAGGTGCGGATGCCGAACAGTTGCTCCACTTCATCCAGCAATTCCAGCGGCTCCCGGCCCGGACGATCCAGCTTGTTGATGAACGTAACCACCGGGATGCCCCGGCGTTTGCAAACCTGGTACAGCTTCTTGGTCTGGGTTTCAACGCCCTTGGCGTTGTCCAGCAGCATGATGACACTGTCTGCGGCCATCAAGGTGCGGTAGGTGTCCTCGCTGAAGTCCTGGTGACCCGGCGTATCCAGCAAATTAATATGAAAGCCGTTGTACTCAAAGTTCAACACGGTGGAGGTAATGGAAATCCCCCGCTGGCGCTCCAGGGCCATCCAGTCCGATGTGGCTTGGCGCTGCTGTTTTTTAGCCGCCACGGAACCGGCCAAATTAACCGCTCCGCCATACAGCAGAAGCTTTTCAGTCAGTGTGGTCTTACCGGCGTCGGGGTGGGAAATAATTGCAAACGTGCGACGGGTTTTTACCTGGGTCTCAAAACTCATGAGGGAATCCTACAAGCGAAACGGGGTTGGGAGAGGGAGGAAACGGCCCAATCATACTAAATATTTACGCTTGGAGCAAATGGCTCACCCGCTATACCAGCCCCTTCATTTTAAGAAATTGTTACAAAGTTAAAGTTCCGCTCGCCACAAACCGATACCTAGACTAAGCCCGGCACAGGCCGACACAAAGGATAACCGTAAAGGACGAGACACGTGGGTTTAGCAGCAAGTCAGGCCAGGTTTCTAGCGCTTACCGCCCGTAAGAACGATTTGGAGTTAACCGGCCAGCAAATTAACCAGTCCCGTATGCAGCTTGCCAACGTGACGAATCAGCTGTTCAGCGTGGTCAGCAATCTGGAGCCGGATTCCCCGGAAGCGGTGCAGATGCAGTTGCGGATTAACGCCTTGCAGAGTCTGGATAAGTCCCTGGAACTTCAGCTTCGTCGGGTGGATACCCAGCAACAGGCCGTGCAGACCGAGATTGATGCCGTTCAGAAGGTTATCGACAAGAACATCGACATGACCTTCAAAACCTTCGGCTAACCAGGCAGAGACTTGAAACGAATCCATAAAACCGCAGAACCATTGAGGCTCTGTGGTTTGTTTGTCGTACTTGCACGTTAATGCGGGCATTCCCGGTAAATCAACACATGGGTTTAGATTGCAGGGTGGATGGAATGGCAGCCCCAAAAAGATATATTAAATATATAAACAAGGCTGTCTTCCTCAACGACTCAATCAACAGTTCAACCCGCCTCCTGCAAGCACAGGAGGCTTTTTATTTTCGGCAAGCCCACCGCATACTATGCCTTATGGGCGCTAAACCGCAGCCGTACATAATCCGCAAACCAGCCCTCATCATCGGTTAAATACGGCCGGGCCAGTGTTTCCACTTCCTGAATGAAAGGCTCCACGTCATCCGCAGGCAAGCTGGAAAGCACCGCCGTGGAAAATACCCGCAGCCAGTTTGCCAAACCATCCGGCAGGCGGGTTTTTCGGGGGAATAATTCAATCTGCTCAATCGTAAAGCCAGCGGCCTCCAGCATGGATTGATATTGCGCCTTCGAAGGGAAAAATAAGGGTGCCACCGTTTCCAAATCAAGATTACGCCGATTTAACGCTTGCCGCTCGGCCTCCCGAATATGAGCGATATTCCCCTCTCCGCCCATTTCCGCCACAAACCGGCCACCGGGCTTTAATGCGTTCGCGATGTTCTCCAGCACCTTCGCCGGATGATCCGTCATCCAGTGCAGCGCCGCGTTGGAAAATACCGCGTCAAACTCGTTTTCAAAGGTTAAATCATACGCGCTGATCGTCCGAGCATCGACACCCTTGCGGCAGGCCGCTTGCACCATGTCCGCGCTGGCATCAATGCCAACGACCGTTGCGCCCCGCTCCATCAGTTTTAACGTGAGTGTGCCGTTGCCGCAGCCCACACAAAATCCGCATCCCCGGCTGAGGGTTGAGCAAGTCCACCAACGGCTCCCCCAACGTAGGCACAAAATTCCCCGTCGCCTGATACTCCGCCGCATTCCACGTTTGAGTCACGACTCTTACCTTCAACAAATTAATAATCTAAACTTTATTGCACAACTTTAAGTATCATTCAAATTTCTTATTGCATTATAAATTGTAGGATTAAGAACCGCTGAGTTATTAATTTTACCTAAATTTGGAATATCTTCATTTTTTTGAACGGTTGAATCCGCCAGAAATTCCAGAAACCTTTTTTCAGTAAGATGTCTCTGCTTTCTCTTTAAATCACTCTCTCTGCGTTGCTGATGTTTAATTTCGTCAATATCACTTTTCAATTCCTTAAAAAGCACTAAAAGGTCATCTAAATTAACAGTTTCTGAATTACTTTTCTGCCAAATTCTATCCAAATCAATAGCTTGGGAAATAGGAGAATCGAATTTTAAAGAATTATCCTCTAATGCCTGAATCTGATTACGAATGGCTGACTTGCACTCATCAACACTATCAAGATCTGTGTGATCCAGAAAAATGGTACGATTCATCGATACATCAAACGGTATTTTCTCATCTGCTTGTATTAAATGAATAACAGGTTTTCGTACTAAATGTCGAATTGCTAATTCATAAAACACATTGGGGTTATGTCCAGTTAAATCAGCAATAACCAACTCATCATTTAGAATATGCTGAATAATTTGAGATGTAATAACTCCCGGCTCATCCATGCTGTCTGCCCGAATAGCACTATAATCAAACTCCTCAATTACAGGATTAATAATATGCTTTAAAATTTTGTCAGAGCGCCTTCTAATCTCACTCCCTTTGCTGCCAATAGGTGCAATTACAAAACACTTCTTCTGAATATCTGTCATATTTCACTCGCTTTAATTATTTACCCAACCTTTAGGATTTGGCCGAAGTGAGTTTCTAGGGTTTCTTTGACAATTTCGCGGTTGCCGTTGAGCCAGAATTTGGTGCCGGTTTTAATGCGGGTGCCATCCTTGAAGTTGAGAATCACCGGGTTAAACCCGCGATTTTTCACCAGAATGGTGCTGATGGTTTGCAGAATTTCCCACTTGGGCGGCGCTTCAAAGAAGATGTTGAACGGCTCCACATCATCCACCGGGCGAACCTCGTTCACCACGATGCTGTAATTTTCCCCGTTATCCCCCCGGAATTGCAGACGGCCATTAATAAGCACCCTGCCGCCATCTGTCACCTGTTCGCCCATCTTCTCAATGGCGTCGCTGAACATGACAAATTCCGTCTCGCCGGTAAAGTCCTCCAGCTTGCCAATCCAGATGGGGCGGTTGGTTTTGGTGATTTTCTTTTGCAGGCTGGAAATGAGGCCACCCACTACTACATCCACGCCATCCGGCATGTCTTTTAATTCGCTGATGCCGTGGCTGGTCATCATGGGCAATTTATCCAGCAAACTATCCAGCGGGTGAGAGCTAACGTAGAAGCCCAGCAAGGCTTTTTCCAGTTGCTGGATTTCTTCCGGGGTGTACTCGGCCGGATCGCCGGTTAAAATCAATCCGCCAAAGCTGCCGCCGGTGGTTTCACCTCCGCCCAGCGCGGCAAATAAATTTACCTGGCCGGTCAGTTTGCGCTCCTGGCATTTGGCCGCAAAGTTCGCCAGCGTTTCCACGTTGCTGAATAGCTGTTTGCGGGATACACCCAGGCTATCGAACGCGCCGCTGTTGATTAAACTTTCCAGCGTCTTACGGTTTAACACTTTGGGATCGACACGCTCACAAAAATCCTCCACGGAGGTAAAGGGTTTCTCAGTACGGGCGGCGATAATATTTTCCACCACGCCCACGCCCACGTTCTTAATGGATCCCATGCCAAAGCGAATCGCGCTCTCCCCATCCGGGGTAAATTCAAGACCGGAGCTATTAATATCCGGCGGCAGAATTTTCAGGCCCATTTTACGGGCGGTCAAAATGTAGTATTGAATTTTTTCCAAATCGTTCCGCACACTGGAAAGCAGCGCGGAGAGATATTCAACCGGATAATGCGCTTTCAGGTACGCGGTTTGATAAGCCACCAGCGCATAGGCCGCCGAGTGTGACCGGTTGAAGCAGTACGCCGCAAATTCGCTCATGGTGTCGAACAGTTCGTTCGCCAGCGCCTCATCCACGGAATTTTTCACGCAACCCGCCAGGAAGCCCTCGCGTTCCTTTTCCATGATCTCGGCTTTTTTCTTACCCATGGCGCGACGCAGCAAATCCGCCTGTCCCAGCGAGTAGCCCGCCAGGGATTGGGCGATCTGCATGATCTGCTCCTGATACACGATGGTGCCGTAGGTGTCCTTCAGCAGGGGCTCCAGCGCGGGGTGCTTGAATTCCACCTTGGCGCGGCCGTGTTTACGGTCCACAAACTGCTTCACCATGCCGGAGTTCAGCGGACCGGGGCGATACAGAGCCACCAGCGCGCCGATATCCTCAAACACGGAAGGCTTTAAGTCCTTCACCAATGCCTTCATCCCGCCGGATTCCAACTGGAAGATGCCGTCCGTTTCCCCGGAGGTCAGAATGGAATACACATCCTGGTCATCCAGCGGCAGGTGGCGCATATCCACGGTTTCACCACGGGTCTGCTTCACCACCTGCACGGTGTTATCAATAATGGTCAAGTTTCGCAGGCCCAGGAAGTCCATCTTCAGCAGGCCCAGCTTTTCCAGGTCGCCCATCGGGTACTGGGAGACGATCATGCCGCTTTCCTGGCCGTCCTTGGTGTACTGCACCGGCACAATGGTGTCCAGCGGGTCTTTGGAAATCACCACACCGGCAGCGTGCATGCCCACGCTTACTGCCGTACCCTCAATGGAGAGCGCCAAATCCACCAGTTGCTTCACGTTCGGATCGGTATCATAGAGCTTTTTCAGCTCCATGCCGTCTTCCAGCGCGTCTTTCAGTTTGATGGAAGGCCCAAAAGGAATCATCTTGGCCAGCTTGTCGCTTTCCGCAAAAGGAATTTCCATCACCCGCGCAACGGCTTTCAGCGAGGCCCGCGCGGCCAACGTACCGTAGGTGATAATCTGGCAGACCTTGTCCGCGCCGTATTTCTGGCGCACATATTCAATCACCTTCTCCCGGCGGTCGATGCAGAAGTCAATATCGATATCAGGCATCGATACCCGTTCCGGATTCAGGAATCGCTCAAACAGCAAATTGTGCTCAATAGGGTCGATATCCGTAATCCCCAGCACAAACGCCACCAGGCTGCCCGCAGCGGAACCCCGGCCAGGCCCCACGGGAATATCGTTTTCCCGCGCGTAGCGAATAAAATCCGCCGTGATCAAGAAGTAAGCCGGAAAGCCCATCTGGTTGATGATGCCCAGCTCAAAATCCAGTCGCTCCTGAATCACCGGCGTAATATTGTTGTTAAACCGCTCTCGGGCGCACTCCTCAACTTCACGGCGCAGCTCGCTTTCCAGCGTCGTACCTTCCGGAATCGGATAATCCGGCAAAATGGACTGCCCTTGGGCCATTTTAAAATCAATTTTGTCGGCAATGACCAGCGTGTTATCCAGTGCGCGCTCCACCACGGCCCGATCCAGATGCTGGAAGAGGCGGACCATTTCATCGCCATTCTTGATGTAGTATTGCGGCCCGTAAATATCGCGCCCGGCACTTTCCGCCAGCGTTTTACCCTGCTGCATGCACAGCAGGATGTTATGCATGGTCTCATCACCGGGGCGGGAGAAATGGCTATCGTTGGTGATTACCAGCTCAATGTCCAGCTCCTGAGCGATTTTGACCGCTTCCACACTAAACCGGTATTCCGGTTCCTTGCCGTGATCCACAATTTCAATATACAGATCGTCCCCAAACACCTCTTTCAGGAACTTGGCCCTATCCCGCGCCTCCTCCAGGTTGCCACGCAGTACCGGACGGGCCACCGGACCGGATAAGTCGCCAGTCAGCGCAATTAAGCCTTCACTGTGTTTTTTGATGATGTCCCAGTTAATTCTAGGCTTGTAGTAAAACCCTTCCAAATGAGAGCGGGACACGATTTTGACCAGGTTTTTATAGCCAATCTCGTTCTTGCAGAGCAACACCAACTGGTGCATGGGCTGACGACTGCTACGGTCGGTAATATCGCCGTCCACCACGTATAAATCCGCCCCAATAATGGGCTTTACATTGGTGCCCTTGCAGGTATTATACAGTTCCACCGCCCCATACATCACCCCGTGATCGGTAATCGCCACGGCGGGCATATTGTTTTCCGAAGCGATTTTGACCAGATCCGGCACCCGCGTGGCTGCATCCAGCATACTATAGTGCGTATGCACGTGAAGCGGAACAAATGGACGAATGGTACTCATGAATTCGGGCTCTGCGACCTATTCTGTAAGCTATTGTAAAGCGATTGATGGGGCCAGCGGGGACGGCAACTCTCTACCGGAATGTCCTGACACTATTGTGCCATTGGCATTGCCATGCCGTAAAGGAAAAACTCTGAATGTTAAAGGCAGTGTAAATGCAGCGTCTCCATTGATGTATGGAGTTTGCAGCGCCCCAAACCAGCCTTACTTGCGCTTCGGACGCTCCGGTGCCAACTGGTAATCCAACAGACTCTTGGGCGCTGACGTTTCTTCCTTGGGAGCCGCGTTATAACTATCGTTCAGCAGCGCCAACAAGTAAGCCAGACTGGCATTATTCAGAATTTTCGGCTCATTGCCGGACTTGGCGGCGGCATCGTCGATGTAACTGGCCGCGCCTCGGTCCTTGGGGGTCTTGCCGTCCGTGGCAAACTGGTTGGGGCCGTCCACCAGATAACCCAGCAACAGCTTACCGGAGGCTTCCATCCACCGATGAGACGGATGAGCAGTGGACTTGCCGGGAAAACCGGTTACATAGGTCATACCCAGCGGATTCATCCCAAAAAAGTAGCTCAGGGATCGGCTGGCCGCATTCCGGTAACGTTCCTTTCCGCTCAGCCGATAAGCAACCATCAGCACCGCACCGCGCTCGGCCACTTCCTGATTGGAGGACGCCCCGAATTTTTGCAGGCCGGTGGCATACATATCGTCTTCCATGCTGTCGGCAATGGTATCCGCCAGCCGCAACACCGACCGCTTCAGGGTTTCTGCCGTACCGGCATCCTGAATCTTGGCGTACAGCAGGTAATCGGTAATGCCCTGAATGGACGGGTTAGCCCAAGAGAAAGGCTCCAGCGAAATTTCATTCAAATGCTGCAGAAAATACTGATGATACTTGAGCTTGCCGGTGGCAATATACAGCTCCGCTGCGGCCCACAAGCGGTAGGGGGTATCCGTGCGGCTGCCGGGGTTAAGAAATTCACCGGAACCGCTGAAGTCGCTATCCGAACGCTGCACCATGAACTCCGGGCGGCTCTCCAAAAAGCCCCACGCCTTCTCGGCGGCTAGCAGACTTTTTACGCTGTAGCCCAGGTCCGCCTTTTTAAAGTCTCTTGCCGCCATGGCCCACGCTGCCGCCGCGTTGGCGGTATCCTGCGTGGAGACGCCGTAAATATAGCGGGGCTGATCGTCATCTTCCGGCTTCACCTTGCCGGGCCATTGCTTGCCCGCCACTTTACGGTACAAGGCGCCGTCATTGCGCTGCATAGACATCATCCAATCCAGACCGGCTTTGATTTCATGGTGTAAATCGTCCATACCGCCATAGCCAGGTTCAAATAGGGGGTATTCTAGCCGGAAATACTTGAAAGGCTTCGGATTCCACTCATGCATGGCCATCAATCTGGAGGCCGATAAAGCGGTGGAGGTCACATACTTGGCATAATCCCCGCCATTGTGCCAACCGCCCAGAACATCCAACCCGCCGTCATCATCTACGTCCATCACCCGATGCGTAGGCGTCAAAAAGTTGGCGTCCTTCAGGTGGCAGGCGGTATGAGAGAGCTTAACCACCCGCTCACCCACTTCCTGGCCGCAACGTTGGTAATAAAAACTTTTAACCACGGGCTTTAACGTGTCCCAAAACAGGAAATCACTAACTTTCAAAGGCCCGGATTTGATTTCGGTACCCTCCACCCGCAGCTCATAGGTGCCTGGCGTTTTGAAATTAGAGAAATCCAGCAACAGGTTCTTGGTGGCCGGACCTTGTGTGTTCTTATCTTGAAACACCTTGATGCTTTCAATCTTGTAAACCGCCGCGCCCATTAAAACGGGCAATTTGGGGTTCCGCTTGGCCGGATCATAGAGCACCACCTCGACTTCCCGCCCTTCGGGAATGTCCTTCAGCACCGCCGTCTTGGCGCCCTGGGAATGATACCCGATTGAGGAGAAATTAAACGTCATCGCTTGCGCCTGCAGGGCCAGCATCGCCAATCCGCAAAACGCTATGGAAACAGGCATACGGCTCCATTTGGAGGGCTTCAAGATTGAGTGTTTTATCATCAGGGAATCCACGTTTCAGTCCTTCGGACAGTAAAATCAGCAGGCGCAACGCCGATCGGCTCACGCGCGGGGCGGGGATTGTCTCTCGTCTTTCACCGCAAGAGTGATCTTAGGATGAGACAAGCAAGCATGTCAAAAACGCTACCACCGTAGGTAAAGTTCCTTAACCGGCAATGCCGGCATGGAAAACAATGCCTCAAGGCCTCAGACGCAAGCTGGACCTTTCGGGTTCCCTCTTTCAGAAGCGATTGCCACGCGAATTTACAAAGCGGGCCGAATTTCGCTGAACAACTGGACCTTCTTGGTTTCATCCGCCGAGGTCTTAGCCTGATGCAAGGCATGACGCGCGTAACGAATGACCGTATCGGCATCGGCCCCCGGAAAATCCGGCAGCGGATACCCTGCCACCCCGGCACAGACGGAAACCTCTTCCTCGTAAGTGCCATATTTGAATATGGCGGCGTTTAAATCATGCACCAACCGGGTGGTAAAGATTTTGGCGCCTTTCTCGGTACTGCGGGACAGCAATACCGCGATTTCATCGTCGCCGATTCTGGCGACAATATCTTCATGCCGGACGATGCCGGAAATTTTATCCGCCAGGAACCGCAGCAATGCGTTAATAAAGCCATAGCCATAACTGTCCAGGTACATCTGGTAGAGATTAACCCCGATTACCACGCAGCATAACGGGGATAAATGTCGCCGGGACAACGAAATTTCCTTGCTGAGCCGCTGAATATAATAGCGCCGGTTGTGAAGATTGGTGACCTCATCCGTCTGGGAACAGTCAGCCAGTGTGTACAACAGCTCACTTTGCCGGTTAGCCGCATTAAAACGACTTAACAGTTCAACAGAATCAAACGGCTGGCGCAACAAATGGCAATCCAACGCGGCTTCTGCCTTATCAACCAGCTGTTCCGGCTCCGTAATCAGCACAAATGCCGTACCGGGCTTCATGCTCCGGCAGCTTTCAATCAGTTCCAGTGCCGTTTCCGCCGGCGCGGAGAAAAACACTACCGCTTTCTTATCCGGCGGCAATTGTTCCTGCAAATCCGCAACCTGTGCCACCCGCCGAATCGGAGAACGCGAACCGACCACGGCCTCCAGGTGACTCTCCAGCACATCGGGGGCTATGGCCAATCCATCCGTTAAAACAAAAATGGCAGTCATAAGTTCATTCATTATAAAGTGTTTTTAAGTTCAGGTTCAAAAAAGCGGTCACTTTTTTGACCAACCCTGTCATTATCCGGTTTTAACCGCTGCGATCGGTCAACATACCGGCATATCGTTGAATTTTTTGGGATAGCTGCATCAACTCTTCTGGCTGCAATTGCAGCACCACCTGGCCGCTTTCCATGTCTATCAGGTCCACCAAGCCTGTTTCCGGATTCACATGAAACTCGTACCGCACCCCGCTTTGCAAGGAGATATTGATCAGCCCCCGCATTTTGGCAAACAGCCGGATTTGCTCCGCCTCTTCCTCGGTAAAGGCTTCGCCTTCCTCGTCGTCATCGGACTGGGGTTGCTCCCGGTTATCCCGCTGCAAGGCTTTAACCTGTTCTTCCTTGGTCAGGCTTTTGATCAACGGCTTGCCCGCCTGCTCGGATCGCGCGGCATTGGCGGCGGCATACGGATTCAACGGATCCGTATAGGGGTTAACCTGAGCGGGTCGGGGGATGCCTTCAAAACCCATTGCCAGAATTCCTGTCGTTCAGCTTAGGTTTCCACTTGTAAGATATCGTCGGATGGGCTAAATTCTTTAATTACTAATTGAATAAGACTGATTCTCCTCCCATGGATCTTTCCCTATATCGCATACTCACCCAACAATTATCACCTGCTCCGGACTTATCACTGGTAAAACAAGGCCAGTTACTGCCTGAAGAATGGCCCGTGGTGCTGGATAAAATCCAGAGCTACCGGAAAAAGGTGCTGTCCTTTACCATAACCGACGGTAAGACATCGGTTCTGTGCATGTCCGATGTGCCGGATTTGTACGATCGGATTGCATCGACGGAAGTCGGCACCATTATTCACCTGCTGGGCGCCCGCACCGTTTTCAGCCAGTCGCATCGCACTTACATCCTTCAGATTGAAGACTTTGTGACCCTGAAGCAGTACGATGACCACCTGCGCGCCATTCGCGAGGCCGAAGCCCGTCGTCTGGCAGACCTGCATGACGAACTGGCCGAGTATCATAAAAGCTACCAGGACTAACCAGGGCGATGCCTGATTTACCGGCCAACACTTGCCTGTATTTCGGGACGTTTAACCCTATCCATACCGGGCACCTGATGATTGCCCAGGCTGTTTTACGGCAATTTGCGGGCTCTCAAACGCCTATTACCTCCGTTACCTTTATTCCAGCCGGAAATCCACCGCATCGGCATCATGAGAACGATTTGCTGAGCGCCGATCACCGATTTCGGATGGTTCAGCTCGCCACGGCTGCCAACCCGGCTTTTCAGGTTTCGGAAGTGGAAATTGAGCGAAATGAACGCAGTTACACCGTGGAAACCCTGAGACGCCTGATTGAGCAGGGTCAAATTCAGGCACCGGTGCCCATGATTATCGGTTCTGATGCGTTGGCGGGGCTGGCAAGCTGGCGCGAACCGGAAGCGCTGATAGAGCTGGCTTGCTTCTTTCAAGCCCCGCGCCCCGGCATTGACTGGGTGGAATCCATCGAGTTGAACGGCCGAACGGTTCCGTTAAACACCCGCCGCATTGAAATGCCCGAACTGGCGCTTTCCTCAAGCTGGATTCGGGAAAATCTCCGCACTACGCCTGACGCCATTGCAGGGCTCCGTTATTTTCTGGCGGAGCCGGTGCGTCGGTACATTCAGGACAATCGACTGTACCTTCACTCCGATTCTGAATTTTGACGTCACACAGCCGATGTTACACAGAGCCACCAAGCCGGCTCTTTTAAACCTGCTGTAAATTTATGTTGCAGGGATGCCGGTCGAGTTTAAACTTTTTAGCCCAACTGCCGATAAAACCTTTAAGCAAAGTATATCGGAGCATGAAATCGCAATGATTGGAAACCGCATTGCATTCAGGGCATCTGCACAAAACAGCGTTGGGCAAGCAGTAAGCCGCCCCCGTAAACGAGCCTGTCACCGGGGACAGAACTTGGTTGAGCTGGTTTTAACCCTGCCCTTCGTGGTGATCATGCTGTTCTTTATTATTGAGCTGGGCAGGGCATGGATGGCGTATGAAGGGGCAAAAATGGCCGCCAGAGACGGCGCTTATACGGCCTCTATCTATCATAACGCCAGCACCGGCCAAACCCAACTGGATAACAAGCTGGCCGCAGCCGGGTTAACCGTTAAAACAGCCAAAGTCAGCCAGGTACCCAATCAACATGCCTATCAGGCGGATGTCACCGTCACGTTCTCGCCGTTTTTCGGCAGCGTGACCATCCCGACCTTATCCGGCCCCATTTCAATACTTCCGGCCCAGTTCGACATTAGTTACCAGTCCATTACGGACGTGGCAGTTTACTGACGCCCAACCGCCGGGGCCGGACATGCCTTCGCCTCGGTGGAGTGTTGCTCGCACAGGGCAAACAGCTTTAGCTGCACGTCCACAATCTGGAATCCCCGCTCTTTCGCCAGCTCTTCAGAAAGACGGATGATCTCCTCGCTCTCGAATTCTTCCGTTTTGCCGCAATCTAGGCAAATAATGTGGTGGTGCGGCGATTTGGGGTTACGGGCCAGCTCGTAATGCTTGTGGTCTTCCGCAAAATCCAGTTCCCTCAATACGCCCAGCGAAGCCAACAGCTTAAGCGTACGATAAGAGGTCGCCAGGCTGATATCGGAATTCTCCATGCGGAGCGCCTTTTGCAATTCCTCGGCGCTTAAATGCTCGCCACTGGGCAAATCAAAAAAGATGTCCAGAATCTTCTCCCGTTGCGGAGTCAACCGGAAGCCCTTCTTCCTCAGGATATCGGACAGCTCGGCGCGGGTTTGCAGGGGTTCTTCCGAGGGGTTTTCAGCATGTAGTTTTTCAGGCGGCATTTCTTTTTTCACCGATTTTTTTGTAGAATATAGCATACACGCAATGCTCTTAAACAGGCAAATGCTACGCAAGGAACCGACAACTATGTCATGAGCGTAGCAGAAAGCCAAAGACAGACAGAGCATGCACTCCGATGGCTCACCTGGGCTCAGAGACTGCCGGTGGAAAACCCATTTACATCACCCAGGCGCGCCAACACCGCATGTATCGTATATATAATAAATCGTTAATATAAATACGAACCAAGCTTAAAGGCACAATCCATGCTCTTTCAAACCGACTTGTTATTTATACCCAACCTGGGAATTGCAGAACTTTCAGCGATCATCCTGTTGGTCCTGATTCTGTTCGGGCCCGGCAAACTGCCCGGCGTGATGAAATCCCTGGGCGACGGAGTGAAGCAGTTCAAGGAAGCGGCCAGCGGCAATCCCTCGGACAACCCGAAGGTCCAGGCAACTTCCGAGCAGAAACCTGAGTAGTTCTTGAAGGGTTGGTGCCGGACCGACGTTCGGTACCAATGCCCGGTAGCGGGCAAGGCTGAGGCCTACACTGACAGATGGGGACGATCGTCAATTGAAACGCAAAACGACGACTCGAATAGCCGTTTTATTGGTATCGCTGGGCGTTCTGGGCATCGCCATCCACGAAGGCGTCCCCAGGCTCATCGATAAGAACGCCATTAAGCTGGCCATACAGGACGGTCTGCATAAATCCACGGGGGTGAATTTCACCATCAAGGATTTAACGCTGGAACCTACCCTGTTTCACGGCATACAGGTGCATTTAAACACCAGCACCATTACGGATATGCGCAAAAATCCGCTGGGCAGCATTGAAAACATTACCGTCCAGATTCGCTACCTGCCGCTGCTGACCGAGCAACTGCCGGAAATCGCCAAAATTCACCTGAACCACGTGCGCATCCCGGTCGGCAAGTACAATTTTTTCAAGGAAATCAAGCTTAAGCTAGTCAAGCCCAAGCGCACGGGTTTCCTGAAGCCCGCCGAACTGCATGACGCCGAAGTGTTACTGACGGACTACCTGATTGAGGACGTGCTGCCTTCAACCATGAGCCGGCGCCTGGTGCCTAACGCCAAAAGCTTCCGGGTGGAAGGCGATGAAATTTCCATTCGCCATTTGGAGTCCAAAAAGCCGGTTTCCGTGTTAGGCAACGGGGCCTTGGCCTATCTCATCAACCCGCCGCCGGTGCATCCACGCC
>JAJQJM010000143.1 GCA_021323475.1 Vampirovibrio sp. | reverse complement strand
CCCAATCAGCGCAATTACGCTGAGGTCTGCTTCCGTGTTGCGGGCAATCATACCCAGCGTGGTACTTTTACCGATACCGGAACCGGCGAAGATGCCCACCCGCTGCCCCTTGCCCAGCGTCATAAAGCCGTCAATGGATTTGATGCCCAACGAGAGGGTTTCGGTAATTTCGCGTCGTTTCAGCGGGTGCGGCGCATGGGCATGCACATGGAACGGCAGATCCTTGGAAATGGGAAAGCGATCGTCAATGGGATTGCCCAGCCCGTCCAGCACCCGGCCCAGCAGTTCCGGCCCCACATTCACCTGGAACGAATGGCCGGTGTTAAACACCCGAGCGCCGGGAGACAGGTTGCCCATTTCGCCCAGCGGCATCAGCAGCAATTTACCCTCTTTAAACCCCACCACTTCCGCCGGAATCGTCGGCGTATACGGATCACCGGTTTCAATCAGGCACACGTCCGCAATTTTGGCCTTGGGACCGCGGGATTCAATCACTAGCCCAATCACCTGATCCACCAGCCCCACGGGCTGATAGGGGTCGGCCTTCTCAATCAGCCGTGACCAGTCCATGTTGCCTGGCACCGAAATCATGCGTCCCGGTCCTCATCAGCCAAATCATCCAGATTGGGGAATTCATACGGCGCCGCCTGAATGATGGTTTCTGCCTCAGTCGATGCTTCCAATACGGATGAATCCGGTTCTATCGTCAGCGCTTCTTCATTCAGGGTTTCTTCAAGCAAAGTCTCAAATTGAGTATTGGTCGTTGGGGAAAGCCCCTCCGCCAGGGCTTGCAGGGTGGCTTCCGATTCAGCGGACAAGGCTTCATCCGATGGAGCGGAAGCGGTTTCCACGCTGGGCGGCCCATCCGTTGTTAATTCGACTTGCGCGGCTTCAATGGCCTCATTGATTAAATCCGGTCGCGGCAGTTGAAGCTGCGGCTCCAGGGCGCTTGTTAACTGCTCAAGCTGGGCCAACGGGCTGAGATCGAAGCAGCCGTCCTGTCCAATGATAAAAATCTGGAACGGGTCCAGACCGGCATCGGCGATAAATTCAAAGCGGTTCATCCCATCCACGGCCTGTTGCGTGGCATTGGCAAACTCCCGTAAATCCTGAAGAATGGTGGGGTTCACCACCACCTGCACCTTGCCACTGATGTACAAGCTATCAATGGCCTGTTGAATCATTCCCATCAGCGTTTCCGGGGAATCAGCCAATTCACGTCGCAAAATTTTCCGCACCACATGGCTGATAATAGCCAGCGCCTGCTGTTCAAACTGCTTCAACACCAATTTTTCCGCCTGATAGGCGCCGTCCACCAGCGTATTTGCGCCTCGCAGCAATTCCACGGTTTCCTGGCTCACCTGCTCGGTGGCATCGGCATACCCTTCCTGAAAACCCGCCTTGAAGCCTTCTTCATGCGCATTGTCCCGAATCTGGTCCACTTGCGACTGGGCCTGGGCCAGCATTTCCTTGACCTGGGCGTTGGCTTTTTCCAGCAAAGCGGCCGCTTCTTTCTTGGCTTTGCTCAGCAGGACGTTGGCTTCATCCTCGGCTTCCAGCAAGCGTTGCTTGGCCAGCATTTCCAGGGACGTATGAATTTCCTGCCGCAGTTCCGCATCGCCCTGAATCTGCACGGGTTCACCCACCGATACCGCATCCCCGAACAACCGGTGCTTGGCCAACGTGGGCCGAGCCGCCGGATCATCCCGGAACGAGTTGTTGGTGCGGGTGAACTTATTCAATGAAGTCGTCCTCTTCGGTGCCTCTGGACACTACGATCTCACCCGCACTTTCAAGCGCACGAATAATGCTGACGATGTAGGTCTGCTTCTCTTGAACGTCTTTCGCCCGCACGGCGCCCATGTATTCCATGTCGTCCTTGAGGATGGTGCAGGCCCGTTCGGACATGTTCTTGAAAATCTTTTCCTGAACATCATTGTTGGAGCCCTTGAGGGACAGAGCCAGATCCTTGGTGTCTACTTCCCGCAGCACACGCTGAATGGAACGATCGTCCAGGTGAATGATATCCTCGAACACGAACATCAGCTCGCGCACTTGCTCGGCGATTTCCGGATCTTTCATCTCCAGGCTGTCCAGAATGGCTTTTTCCGTGGTCCGATCGCTGCGGTTGATGATTTCCGCCAGGGATTCCACACCGCCCGCCATGCTGAAGTCCGCCGTAACGACGGAGGAGAACTTGTTTTCCATAATCCGTTCCACTTCCCGAAGCACTTCCGGGTTGGTGCGGTCCATATCGGCAATCCGAATCGCCACATCCGCCTGCATTTCGGGGGACAGGGCGCCCAATACGGCAGCGGAGCGCTCCGGCTTTAAGTACGCCAATACCAGCGCCACCAACTGCGGGTTCTCGTTTTGGAAGGAGGTCGCCAACTGGGCCGGATCGGCGTTGTTGAAAAAGTCGAACGGGTTGGTTTGCAGGGTGGCAACCAAGCGCTCCAGAATTTTATCGGCCTGGTTCTCGCCGTAGGCTTCATTCAGCAATTGGCGGGCATAAGATACACCACCGCTAGCCAAATAACCGCTGGCCTGAAAGATGGAATAAAATTCCGCCAGAATCGCGTTCAGTGTTTCCGGGTTAATGCGTTGCAAGGAGGCGATTTCCAGAGCGATGTGCTCCACTTCCATCTCATCCTGAATGTTTTTCATGATTTCCGAAGCCGTTTTAGGCCCCAGGGCAATCAGCAAGGCCGCCACCTTTTGGGAATTGGTCATGTACCGAATCGACAAGGCTTCGTTCGTCATCTTGGAACCGCTATTACTCTTTCACTCACCACACCAGTAAAATCGATTTTCAAATCCGCTTTAAATATACTTTTTATATATTATACCGCGTTTTACAGTTCTTTCATATAGGTCATCAACACACGGGCCGCTTCCACAGGGTCCTCGGAAACCAGATTGTTGATGGAGGTCTTCATATGCTCGATCTCCGGATCCAGCCTGGTTTCAATCATGGGCACATCCGCGTTTTCCAGCAATTGAGGGGCAGACTCAGGCATGTAGTCGTATTCCTCTACCTCTTCCACAATGTGGCCCTCGGCGGGCTTCTTGAACAGGCTGTAGAAGATGAACAGGGCGGCGGCACCCAGGATGAGCATAGCCGCCAGCGATGCCAGTTGCAGGTAGAAGTTCTGCTGTTGGGTGGCCTCGGCGGATTTGGCCAGTTCTTTCTCCATATCTTTCGGTGGCGAGGAGAACTGGAAGCCCTTGATATCCACGGAATCCCCACGGGAACGGTCAACCCCGGCCGCGTTTTCCACCAGTTGAGAGATTTCCTCGGTTTCCTTGGCCGTCAGTACCTTGTTTAACACCACCGCCACGGTCAGGCGCTCCACGGTACCGGCCGCGTAAATCACCTTTTTCCGCTCTTCGGAATTGGTGTAATTGGTGGTGGTTTTGCTGTGCTTGTAGCTGCTGTTTTTGTTCTTGTCCGTTTGACCCTGATATTGCGGAACCGCATTGCTCTCCACACCGGGAGCGCCGCCTTCCGCCGGAGGCTTGGCGCCCCCTGCGTATTCCTCGGTATCGGTCTGCTGACTGACCGCCAGACCGGTCGGGCTATCTGAAGAACCACCGGAAGGAATGACCCGGTTGATTTCCGCTTCCGCCTGATCGAAGTTCAATACGGCGCTGACGGACACCACGGCGTTCTCTTTGCCCACCACAGGGGTCAAAATGGCTAATACTTTTTTGGTGACTTTGTCTTCAAACTGCTTCTGGCGTTGATCCGCTTCGCTTTGGCCGTTGCCGGACATGGCCGACGCACCCACCAGCGGATTGCCGGAATTATCGGCAATGGCCACGTTCTCGGGCTTCAGGCCGGGAACGGCATGGGCCACCAGGTTGCGAATCACCTTCACCTGCTCATCCCGCAGGCGGAATCCGGGGCTCACCATCAGCATCACGGACGCGGTCACCGGCACATCCTCATCGGAAAACACGCTGTCTTCCGGCTGGGTCACAATCACCTGCGCGTTTTTAATGCCTTGAATGGAACTTAAAATACTGGCGATTTCCTGGGTGTTCAGCTTTTTAATCCACTCTTTCTGGATATCGCCTTGCAGCACCGGTGGAATCTTCGCCAGGTTAATGGTGTTTTCGCCGGTTAATTCATTGGCGGTGGCCAAAACCAACTCATTCTTTTTGGCGCGCGGCACCAGAATGGTGTGGCCTTCATTGGCCAGCCGGTAAGGCTCATGCATGCCCTTCAGCTTTTCCACGGCGGCGGCGGCGTCCGGCAGGCTCAGGTTATCGTACAGAATGTCGTAATCATCGTTGGTGCGCTGGACCAGAAAGAACGTGGAAAAAATCAGGCCTATCAGCAAGGTGCCCAGCACCACTTTCTGGTTGAAGCTGAGCAAGTCCCACCGTTCCGAAAAACTTGCGAATAAAGAGGCTAACGTCTTATTCATGTATTCCTGTCCACACGTTGCTCACCACACTCTGAATAGTTGAACCGTCACTGACCTTCGATCTGCCCATTATTAGACGGTCATGTGGGAAATTTCCTGATACGCGGCCACCAGTTTATTGCGCACCTGCATGGCCAATTGCAGGGACAAATCCGCTTTTTCGGCGGCCAGCATCACGTTGTGCAGCTCAATATCGCCACCCACCGCGTAGGTTTGCTTGGCCTGATCGGCCTCTTGTTGCAGGTTGTTGATATTGGACATCTGGTCTTTCAGAATGCCGCCGAAGCTGTGCAGAATATTGCCCAACCCTTCGGATTCCGACGGGTCCGCGCCCCTGCCAGCTTTTTTCACGGCGGAATCGGACTGCAGCTTGTTCAGCAGGATGTCGTTGCCGCCCAGATTGTTACTGATACTTTCCACGCTTTAGCTCCTAAACTCCACTCTCAAAGGTGATGAAGACACTTAAATTTCCAGCGCCGCCTGCGCCATGCCCTTGACGGACTGCATCGCGGTTACGTTCGCTTCATAAGCCCGCGAGGCAGAGATCATATCCACCATCTCGGTGACGACGTTCACGTTGGGCATTTCCACATAACCATCTTTGTTCGCATCCGGGTGCGAGGGGTCATAGACCAGCCGCATGGGGGTTTTCTCGTCGTCGCTGATTTTGACCACTTCTACGCCAGCACCGCCAAATTCGGTATGGTTAATGCCAACGGTCAACAACGGGCGGCCATCCGTACCGATGCTGAACCCGTTTTTGGCAGGCTTCAACGGAATGCTGCCAGCCATGCTACTGCCGCCCACCGGGCCGAACTGATTGCCTGCGTTTTCCAGAATGGGCGCAAATACCACGTTTTTGCGACGGTAGGCCCCAATGGTGCCATCCGCGCGACGGGTGGTGTTGACGTTCGCCAGGTTGCTGGAAATGGTATCCATGCGCAAACGCTGCGCGGTGAGGGCTGATGCCGTGATATCAAATGCGTCCATAATTAGCCGCCTCCACCGGTGATGATGGAACGAAGCCCCTTGAGCGATCGGCCTTGCATGGTGGCAAGCGCCGTGTAACGCTGGGTATTTTTAGCCAATTGGGCCATCTCGGTTTCCACGTCCACCGAGTTCCCATCGTTGCGATATTCAAAATCCTCGGACTCGATCACTTCCGGCTGAATGCCGTCCACGGTGGCATTGCCCTGACCGAACTGAATATGATCGGGTCGCGTGGTGCGCAGGGATAATGCCTGATCATTCGATGCCTGCCGCCAACCGGACGAAGCGCTTTTCGTTTCGGAAATGGCGTTTTGCAGGGCGCTTTCAAAGGAAACATCACGACGCCGGTAATTAGGCGTATCCACATTGGCCAGATTGCTGGCAATGGCCTTATGCCGTTTGGATAAACCATCCAGGGCCTTGCTCATCACCTGAGAGGTCAGCGATGTAATCAGATCCATAGTTCCACACCGTTCCCTAAATTCCTCCTTTCAATTTAGAAGAGCGCGCGGTGCATTTCCTCATCCATGGGATTGAACTTGTTAAAGCAATGCTCCACCTCATGGTGGATTCCGGTTTATCCACCTCCGGCGAATCTCCCCCGGCCAGCCGAAATCCGGCATAAGGTCCCGGTAAGCCCCGCCATCGCAATTTTTCGGATAATCCGAAAAAAGCAGACCAGCCCGGCAGGCAGATTCGACATTTCCGAAATCCCCGTCACAACAATCCAAGCCAGCCCCGTTCCAATCAAAGGATTACTCGAATTGCCGGTAATTGCCCGTGAGGCTAGCCCTGAGACTGTTCAAGGCAACATGCACAATCTGCCAGCTTTTTGTGTTAAAAACCATGTTGTTCATTGCGCTTGGCTCATTCGTCTTCATGAAAAATGTTGATCAGCCAGCCTGTTTATCACCATTTATAACCGTAAAGGCTATTCCGTCGATGTTTAGCGCTGTTTCCCTGCGTGCACCCCAACCAGTCAGAGCGAGAACGCCCTTTCCATCAACCCCGTCATCCGTAAAACAGCAACCCCGGTTCGGTATGCTGATCAAGATCAGCGGGGATAATGCGGTTTTTAAAAAGCATGGGCGGCATACGTATACGCTAGCAACCGCCATCGAGAATGCGGATCATTATGAAAAAAATCCGGAGGAGTTTGAACTCGGCTATTACCGTGAGCCTGGAAAACCCTACGATATTTGGATGGCTTCTAATGACGCCAATCAATACGATAAATCCACTCTGGATGCCGCCAAAGCCAAATCGCCAGACGTGTTTGCCAAAACCTTACAAACGTTAATCGCCAAGAAAGGCATTACCAATAGTCGTTTGGATCTTAGAGGCAACCGCTCTGTTTTCGTAAAAACCCGCAAAACACCCCACGGAAAAGGTTTCAAGCTGGAAAATCCGAAAGCAATGGCGGATGAATATCGTAGCCACCCCTCTGACTATTGGATAGGTTACTTCAGAGATCCGGAAAAGCCAAACAACATTTGGATTGCCGACGGTGACGCCAGAGCTGTTTTAGACAGAGTCCAGGCAGAACAGCCTAATCACTTTCCGGAAATCTTTAAAGTGTTAAAAATGTCTGATGGGATTCGGAGCGCCTGAGAATGATTGACTCAACTTGGGGCAGCGGCATTATCAATAAACCTAATAGCGATACTTGAAGCCTTTTGTATTGAAGTGCCAATGTTTTTCTTTAAATAAGCGCTCGTCCTTTCCGGTTCGGTTTACCAACAGATAAACAGCCATAAGCCGCCGGTAATCATTCACAACTTTTAAAAAATGACTTTACAAATTGATATTTCTTGAGTATTGTCCGTAGATAGGAATTTTTCCATTCAAGGGGTTTATAAAAAGTCCATTTCGATATTGGGGTCTTACTTGCGTCAGAGTGAGCTGATGCGATGCGTTACTGCTACGGCATTCCATGTGAGTGAAAGAGGTTTTTTACATGATGATGACTGGCATTTCTGCGGGTTTAACCACCTTTGGTAACAAAACGCCGGAATTCAAAAAGGCAAAAACGCCGGCCCGAGCAATTCAACACAATGTAACCCGGCTGAACCAGCCGGATCAGTTTTCAAAGTCATCGCCTGCCTTTGGTTTGTCATCTGTTATCAAACCCGCTGTACCTGCGGCAAAGCATCCGCCTAAATTTTCAGGTCTGCTTACCATGCTGGATTTAGTAGACGATCCGGCGGATATTATCGGCGCCCCCCCAAGGCCCATTAAAGGGGAGCCTCCGATGGAAGTGATCCAAAAAACCAACCCGGAAAAAGCCGCCGTCGCCAAAGAGTTAAGCCATTGGCTGACCCAAACGCTGGAAGCCAAAAACGTGAAAGTGGCCCTGATCGCCCGGCTGGGAAACCAGGAAGTACATCGCCACGATAAAACCGGCATGGCCCATTCCGGCATCGTGGTGTTCAACGAGCAGGATAAGCAATGGCAGATTTACAACCTGATTAATGATGTCAGGGACGAGGAACCCGTGGCGCATCTGTTCCGCAGCACACCGGAAGATTTTTTCTACGGGCAATCGTCCATGAAAAAAGACGCCCTGCTGCTGATTCCGGAAAAAGAAGATCAGGAAAAACTGAAGGAAAGCTTTAAAAACGGCGATTACAAAAAAATGTACTTTACCCAGGATTACAACCTGATTACCGCGCCGGACACCATGCGCAGCCTGAACTGCAACAAGTGGGGCCTGATGACCCTGCTGGCCGCTAAAACCGGCATTCACGAACCGGAGCCCATCCTGGATAAAATCAGCGCTGAATTCACCCCCGGCCTGATTCAGGTAAATCCCATGATTCGGCCCTTCGCCAAGCAACGGCCCACTATTCTGAAAGAAGAGGTGCCGATTTGGGACGATATTTACACC
>JAJQJM010000142.1 GCA_021323475.1 Vampirovibrio sp. | reverse complement strand
GAACAGCCGGTCACGCTTGAAACCATTGCCGAAGCCCGCCATTATAAACTAGGTGGCGATCATCCCGATGTTCTGCGGACCGCCCAAGCCGTATTAACCGAATTCCGCCATGCCCGTATCGGAAGGATTACGCTCGAACATGCCCCAAACCCTCGATCCACCGCCTCAGGCGAAGAAGACAACCAAACCCGAGAGCCAGACGAAGAATAAAAAACGCAGCAAGCTGACCGCCCTGCTGAAGTTCGATAGTCAGGTGCTTAAAGAGCTGTCTGAATGTTGCCACCTGATTGGGCTGGATGAAGTGGGCCGGGGCAGCCTGATCAGCAGCGTGGTAGGCGGTGCCGTTTGCATTCCCCGCAGTTTGACCCGCGAACAAAAGCGGTTGCTGACGTGGCTGGATGATTCCAAGAAACTGACGCCCAATATACGGGCCGAGCTGTCTGAGGCCATACAATCCTTTTGCTGGACCGGCATTGGGGAGGCGGAAAAACACGAAGTCGATGAAATTAACGTGCATTATGCCTCGCTGTTAGCATTGTACCGGGCCTTAAGTCAGCTTTGCAGCAAAGTCGGTCTGTGCCTGACGACATCGGAGCTGTTTTTGATGATGGACGGCAAGGCGATTATTCCGGATTTCTCGCCGGACATTCAGCGGGCCGTGATTAAAGGGGATGGTTGTTCCGCCGCCATTGCCGCCGCATCGGTCATTGCCAAACATCACCGGGATACCATGGTAAAACAGCTGGCCGTGGACTATCCGGCCTATCAGTGGGACGTGAACATGGGATACCCAACCCCTGCTCATTTACGCGGCATTCGGGAATTCGGCATTACGCCGCTGCACCGCAAGAATTTTAAGAAAGTACATGAACAGCTAAAATTACCGCTCACCGAATCGACATAAAATTTCGGAATCCTCCCCTTCCTATTACGACAGCATCCATTTTGTGACAGCAACCCTCATTCCCACACCGGCGGGAATCCATCATGAACGGATACTCTTTAAATTTGGTAAATATCCCTTCATGACATAAGCCCCTGTCATTGCGAGCGACCCACGGGAGCGCGGCACCCAACCTGGCGGATTGCTTCGTCGTTTCACGTCTCGTAAAGACAGGGCATGGTCTGACAAAAATTAAAACTTGTTAGGCCAACGGGTTATCAAGGGGTAGTGACCGCTAATGGAAGCAATTTAGTCTATTAAGCAATTCAATCTTATAAATTGTTTTTATTTTATATAGATTTATTCAACAGTAGTAGCGCAATTAAGAGAGTGAGTGCAATATCAGCAGCTGCATAGCCTGCTGGAGATTTTGCCATCCCTGAAACACAGAGCAGCCCTTGATTGAGGAAAACTTGAATGGTTTCCCCCTTTGTTCCGTTTCAGCCAACATTTCCACCAACCACAGCTCCCGGCAATGTGTTGGGGGGAGATGCCGCCTCGCAGCTTAATGGCCTACTCGGAGGGCTTTCTACCACAGCCGCCAGCCCGTTGGCAGGCACCAACCCGGCGGGCGCATTAAATACCCAGGTCAGCAGCCTGCCGTTCAGCTCCAACAGTTTACTGGCAGGCAGTAATGTTTCGGGGGCCCTCAATAATTTGTTAGCCTCGCTGCCATTTTCCATGCCCAGCCCATTGGCCGGAATGAATCCTGCGGGTTTATTGAACACCCTGGCCGGAACGGGCTTTGGGGACGGGTTGAACCCATTTGGCGGCGCTTTGCAGAACCCGGCAACAACCATTATACCCGGCGCCCAGGGCGGACAAGTGGGCGGGAATCCAGATCTTCAGGCCTCCCTCGCCAGAATTCAGCAGGATCCAGAAGGGGCGCAACTCCTTCAGGCCGCCTTGGCCAAAGGGTATACCATTCAGATCGGTGATCCGTCTGTAGCCGGACAAGCATCCCGTGCCGGCGGGGATAGTTGCCCGGTCTGTCAGGCCGCTGCCGCAGCGAACGGCACTACCGTAGAAGGCGTCACGCTGACGGGCGGGGGTCGGCGTGATATCATCGTCAGCCCGAACGCGCGTGACTTTGACAAAACGCTGGTGCATGAGCTGTACCACGCCGCAACCGATGACAACGGGACTTCCAAAACCGAAGAGGCCACAGCCAATATTATCGGCGATCGGGTTTCCGCCCGGATCAACGGACGAGCGGCCAGAGATCCCCAAGAGATTATTAATGAAACCTTCCCGCTTTACCCGGACTTACCGATAAACAATTAATGCAACGTCTTTGAGTGGCCCGTACGCCAAAAACTGCCATCGGAGTTTGAGGCGTTGGGATGGATGTTTCAAGACATACCACCATTTTGTAAGGCTGGCCGAATGTCTCGACATGAATGCAAATCTGCCTCATATCGTTTTCAACAGGTAGTTCTAACAAAACATCACAAAAACGCAATTCAACCCAATAAATTGTTTTTATTTCAAAAGAGCATTAAGTAATGCTGTCATTGAGCGCAACTGAAAAATTCCACCTCACCTTAAATAGCAATTATTTCCATTCCAACTGTCGCAATTGATCCTTACGAGAGTACCAGGAGAGAGCATGATATCACCCAATGCTTTATCGGCAGGTCTGCCGTCTCTGCTAAATGCAACAACAAAACCCATTACCCCAGCTCCTTCCGTTACCGCAAACCCTTTCCAACTGGATGTCAGCTCCCCCTTAGGCGCATCCAGCGTGCTGAGTAATTCGACGAGTCCCAGCAGTTCGGTACTGAATACGATTGCCTCCATCGGCCAGGTCATTAGCTTGCTGGCTGTCACCGCCGCAACGCCGACCCCGCTCATTAACGGCAATGGTGCAGGCCTTGGTGTCAATGGAGCAGGAGGTAAAGGCGCCGGCAATGGAGCAATCAATACAACGACGGATCCCACTCAGCGGGCACGACTGGATAACGCCCTGAGCGGCATGGCAAACGATCCTGAAGGTTCCAAATTACTGCAGGCCGCCATTGCCAAGGGTTACACCATTGAAGTTGGCGACCCTTCAGCTGCCACCGGATCTCGGGATGCAGGCGGCGCCCATGACGTAGCAGCATGCCCTGAGTGCCAAGCGGCGCTGGATGGCGGACAACAGGTGAACGGCGTGACGTTGCCGGGCCAAAAGAAAATTGTGATTAACCCGAACGCCCCTGACTTTGAAAAAACCCTCGCGCATGAACTGGTTCATGCCGCCAGCGAGGGCGACGGCAACTCCGTTCAGGAAGAAGGCGTCGCCGATGTGGTGGGCTTCCGGATTGCCGGACGACTGACCGGTAACGTAAACCCGCTGTCCGAGGCCGAAATTGCCAAACAGAAAGAAGCCAGTTACACGGTTGCCACGGCAGGAGGCCAAGCCCGGAACGGTATTATCGAGACATTAGCACAGCTTGGTATACGAGCCTTTCAGTAATAAGGCAGGGAGCAACCCTACCTTATTTAATTAGCATCTAATTCAATCAAGCCTAAAGCTCGGCTCTACATACCGGCGGCCCGGCCCGGCGGCACCAAAGGCGCTCCAGCCTGAGGGTCTACGGGAATCGCCGCCCCACGACGCCCACGTTCTATAGGCGCTACAGGAGCCGCATAACGTGAAGGTTGCCCCGGTGTTGGCGCAGGTCCACCATAGCCCGGCATCGGCTGCGGCCCGCCAGTCGGTGGCGCTGAGTAATCAGGCGCAGGCTGACGAGCTGGCATATCTTGCGGCCCCACCGGCTCATAGGCAGGGGTGCGACGATGCTCATTATCAACCATCGGCGCGTAATTCCCCGTATCCGCAGATGGAGCAACAGGCGCATCCGGTGCGGCGGGCGCCGTCAACGGATCCACGACCTCTTCCGGGATACTGTTATCGGAAGGCGCATCCTGGTAGGGAGATTCCCTGTTGCCGGATTCCCTATCGCTCAGGTTTTTAATGTTGTAGGTAATGAAATCGGACTGACTGAGCGGTTTACTATATGCCAGATCAAAGTTTTGCACCGGACGACTCGCCATGTAAGGTTGCATAAACGCCCGCCAGATGGATGCAGGCAAGGAGCCTCCGGTCATGTTGGGCATGGGGGTGTTATTGTCGTTACCCACCCAAACGCCGGTCACCACATCCGGTGTAAAGGCCACCAGCCAGGCATCGTGGTAATCATCGCTGGTGCCGGTCTTTCCCGCAACCGGCCGTCCAATGTTGGCGGCCCGGCCCGTGCCGCGCTCAATAACCCCAACCATCATCTTGACCATCGTGTCCACCGTGGTACGGTTCAGCACGTTGGTCTTTACCGGATGCTCCCGGTAAATCTCGCGACCGGCATCATCCACAATTTTATCGATGGCGTAAGGCTCCACCCGGACACCCTGATTGGCCAGCACCCCAAAGGCGGAGGTAATTTCCATCAGCTTCACGCCGGAACCACCCAGTGTTAGCCCCAGGTATGGTTCCATTGAAGTATGGATGCCCATTTGCCGGGCCATTTGCACAACCGCATCGGCACCCAGCTCGTTAATCACCTTAACCGCCACAATATTGTTGGAACTGATCAGGGCGTGGGCAATGGTCATGTAGCCATGATGCGACTTGTCGTAATTCTGCGGTCGCCAACCGGCAATACTGACCGGCTCGTCCTGATAAACGCGGGTCGGTTCATAGCCGCGATCAATCGCCGTGGTGTAGGTAAAGATTTTGAACAGCGAGCCGGGGGAACGCACCGCCTGCCGTACCCGGTCGAACTGGCTTTGCTGGTAGCTTTTTCCGCCCACATACGCCAGAATGGCCCCGGTTTGGGGATTAATGGAAATCAGCGCGGCCTGCTGCTTGGCGGACGTTCTGCCGTAAGCGGCAGATTGACGGGCCACGGCGTTTTCCGCCAGCGTTTGCCCGTGAATATCCAGCGTTGTGTATATTTTCAACCCGCTTTGCCAGAAAGACTGCTCATCCAGGTTGAAGTAATGCATGACCTGCTCGATGACGTAGCGGTTAAAAAAAGGGGCCTTATCGGCGGACGCCAGATTACGGCCGGACTGGCTGAGGCGAATGGGTTGGCTTTTAAAGCGTTCAAACTGCTGCGGCGTAAGGCAACCCACTTCCACCAGGTTCTGCAATACTTCATTCCGCCGGTCCAGGGCGCCTTTCATGTTATGAAACGGACTGTAGCCGCTCGGCGCTTGGGGCATGCCCGCCAACATCGCCGCTTCCGGAATGGTCAGCCGGGCCGGAATTTTACCGAAATACACCTGACTGGCCGCTTTAATCCCGTATGCGCCTTCCCCAAAATAGGTATTGTTTACATACAATTCCAGAATCTGCTGCTTGGTCAGCTTGTCTTCCAGTTGCATGGCCAGGGCCGCTTCCCGAATTTTACGGGACATGGAACGCTCACTGCTTAAAAATACGTTGCGCGCCAACTGCTGGGTAATGGTGCTGCCGCCTTCCCGCAGTTTCTTATGGGTCAAATCGCTGACGATAGCTCGCATAACCGCCACCGGATCCACTCCGCGATGCTGATAGAAACGCCGGTCCTCCGTGGCAATCAGCGCATCCACAAAGTAGGGGGACACATCGTTCAGGCGGACATTTTCGTGGTGAAACTTCCCGAAGGACATAATCGGCGTTCCGTCGGAAGCCAGCACCTGCGTCCACTGAGTGGGGTTAATACCATCCCGCAGGACTTTCTCCACGGACGGCAAATCGCGGGTAACGGCAAACACGTAGCCTCCGGCAGCCATGAGGCCGATCAAAAGCAGGGCAAACAGGTTACGCAACATGAACGGTTGTCCTTTAATTTATTGTGGGTGAGGTGAAAATCGCCTGAGTTTTATGGAACTGAGGATATTTTACCCGAAGGGAAGCCATTCAATAAACGTGAAACCGGATTGAAATTTGCGCTCACCCGGTTCTTCAACCTTCAGCCAATGCCAAGTTACAGAAAATTTGCCAGAACACGAACGGCTTTTAAGCCAATCACTATTAATAACAGCCCGGCTATAATGCTGATTCCCAGGTACAACAATGCTTTTTCCCACGCACCCTCCCGCAGAAACAGCAATGCCTCCAGCTCATAACTGGAAAACGTGGTTAAAGCGCCCAAAAAGCCGGTCATCAATAACAGGCGCAGTTGGTAAGGCGCTTCCACCAACGCCCCGTAACGAAACTCCATCCAGCCCAGCAGGCAACCCATCATCAAACACCCCAGCAGGTTAACGGTCAAGGTTCCGTAGGGAAATGCAATTCCCCAGCGGGCCTGCCCCCATTCCGACAGAAAATACCGGGCCAGGGTACCGATACTACCGCCCAGGACCAGAATCACGATTTTATCCAATAACCCATCCTCAATCAGAGCGTTTCCTGCGGAAAGCGGCCCCGCCCATGTTCATGTCACTGGAATCAATTTACCATTTCTTGCCGCGTTTGCGCAGTTCGTTCAACTGGGCCACGTATCGGGGACGAAGCTGGCTGGCGTAGCTGGTCAACTTATCCTCAAACATGGCGCTTTCCACTTTCATATCCATGGTGCGGCTTTGCTCCAACGCCCGCTCCACCACTTGTTTTACCAGCGGCAGCGGCAGGGTGTGGGATTGAAATACGCTTTTCAGCACCCGAATAACCACCGAGGAAATCGCAGCGTTATTTGGTACAAATTTAAAAACACATCCGGTAATATCCGGCGGCATCGTTATTTCCCTTTATAAAACAAACAACTGACTGATCTTAACAGTTCGCCCGAAAGATAGACTCCTTCCGACATACGAACTTGATTTACGCGCCACGTCCGGCGACTGAAATTGAACGAGAGATTGAAAATTAAGAAGATTGAACCGGATCAATTCCCCAGAATTTTATATTTCAAACCTTGCCCTGCCCGTGGCAGACAGCCGCTCTGCCAGCCCCAACCATCAATATGGCTCCAGGCTGACCGACAGGTAACGGGTCCGGCCATGAAATCCGTTTGACAAATAGACGTTTGCCATACATTCTATGGATTGATAGCTTCGGTCGAAAATGTGAGTTTCCCACAATCGGCCGTCATCGTTTCCGCAGTCCGCATTCCCCCTTACTTGAACCGCGGCTGCCCATGAAAAGGCAGGAGAAGTACTGAACAATGGCTAAAAAGAGAATCCTTGTAATGACCGGCGGCGGTGATTGCCCTGGGTTAAACGCGGTAATCAGGGCAATCGTCAGGCGAACCGAACATGAGGATGACTGGGAAGTCATTGGCAGCATCGAAGCATTCAACGGACTTTTGCGCGACCCGATGGAAGTGGTCCTGCTGGACAGCAAAACCGTATCCGGCATTCATATCCGGGGCGGCACCATCCTGAAAACCACCAACAAAGGCGGCCCTTTCCATTGGCCGGTTAAAAACCCGGACGGAAGCTGGGCTTACGTGGATCGCTGCGATGACTTGATTGACCGACTGGATAAGCTGGGCATTAACGCCGTCATCAGCATTGGTGGGGAAGGCTCCATGGGGATTGCCCAGAAGCTTTACGAAAAAGGGGTGCCCATTATCGGGGTTCCCAAAACCATTGATAACGACCTGTCCTCCACCGACCTGACGTTTGGATACCAAACCGCCGTCCAAATTGCCACTGAGGCCGTGGATCGACTGATTACCACCGCCGCCAGCCATAATCGCCTAATGATTCTGGAAGTCATGGGCCGGGATGCAGGCTGGATCGGCCTGAGCGCCGCTATCGCCGGTGGGGCGCACGTGGCCCTGATTCCCGAAATTTCTTATGACATTGACAAAGTGGCCGCTGAAATCAACGACCGCGTTGAAAACGGTCGTGGTTTCGCCATTGTGGTTATTTCCGAAGGCGCCAAGCCCTTGGGCGGCGGCATTACCGCCCGCGACAGCGATCAGCCCGGCTACCAGAACAAGATTCTGGGCGGCGTTGGTCACCGCTTGCTGGAAGAAATCAAGGACAAAGTGGACGTGGAAGCACGCGTTATGATTCTAGGCCACTTGCAGCGGGGCGGATCGCCCATTGCCTACGACCGCATCCTGGCCACCCAGTTCGGTGTAAAATCCGTGGAATTGGTGCTGCAAGGGAAATTCGGCCACATGGTCGCGTACCGCCACCCGGAAATCATCTCGGTGCCCATTGCTTCTGCCATTGAAGAGTACAACTACGTGAAGCTGGACAGCGCGTTGGTGCATACCGCTCGCGGCGTCGGCATTTCGCTGGGTGATTAACCCTTAAACATTTATCTCTCAACTGAAAATGCAGTGATGACTCGCTCCGGGCATCGCTGCATTTTTGTTTGCGACTTTAAAAAACGCTCGCTTAAGATGTTTCTGTCAGCTTGAATTCCGGGGCGGCTTTCTGTAAAGACGGCAGCAGGCGGCTGACCAACAGGGGAACGATCATAAAGCCCACCATCACAGACCAGAGCAGCACCTGATGCTTCGCCAAGGCCGCGCCGATCATGACCAGCATC
>JAJQJM010000015.1 GCA_021323475.1 Vampirovibrio sp. | reverse complement strand
TATTATTGAAAGGCCCTACAGACCTACTTTCCAACCAGGTTTCCCGCCGTCCAGCATGATACTGCCGCTTCAGCCGGGCAGTCTGCTGAATCAGCCCCAAGCCTTCCGCTACGGTCTGACTTACAGGCAAGGAGGATTGAACTAATGGTCAGCTCTCTTCCTCAATTTTTCTGGAATAACACGACTCAACGGATTCTGTCCCAGTCCAACAACGTCAGCTATGCCACCCGCGGGGTTTACCGGGTTTATGACACCCAGGACAGCCGCAAGGGCGATTACTGGTTCCGGGATTTCGGCATGGTGATGGCCTGCTCGTACATGACCGAGCTGGGCTTCCGCGCCGTGGAAAAGTGGTACACGATTCCCAAAATCACCGAAGCCTTCGGCTTGCATGCGCTCTCCGAGCAAAAGCACCCCATTACCGGCGAAGCGCTTTACAGCAATCCGCGCAATTATTCGGAGCTGCCCAATGTGGTACGGGAACGCCTGATGGGCAGCTTAATCGGCAAAAGCTCCTCCAATCTGGTGCCCAGGCTGATGAAAGAACTGGAACTCCAACAGGGAGCCAAACTGGACGAAACCACCGCTGGTCATGTGAAAACCTTGCTCTCCAGCCCCGCCAAAGATGCGGACAGCATTATTCAGCAGCACCTGGCCGATAGCGGCCTGGCCGACCACGCCAAAACCATCCGGGCGATTTCCACCCTGGAAAACCCGACGAAACGGACGGATGCCATTAAAAAACTCCTGGCCGAGCATCCCCACCTGAATACTGACGCTACCCAAAAAGCCATCCACAATGCCGTAAAATTGGAAGATGCCCGCCAAATGGGCATTCTGATGGATCACCTGCACCGCAACCTCAACTTCGGGGAGTACATGCGGGACACCTACCTGAACCAGAACAGCAAGCTGTCCGGTGCCGTGTCGGATGTGCTGGGCTCGTTCTCGCAGCGGTTGACCGATGTGCAGCAAAAAGGCAAGCGCGAACTGCCCAATTTGCTGAAAGAACTGAAAGCCTTGCCTCCATCCAAACGGATTGAGACTTTCAATAAGAAGATCGATCCGTACCGGAACCTGTTGTATTACAAGGACGGCGTCCAACTGGTTCAGCCGGAAAAAATCCTGAAGTTCGAGCAGCTCATCGACCAGATGCGGGCTTCCCTGAAGCTTGACAGCAAAGACAGCCTGAAACAGCCGCTTGCGGAGCTGGAAACGTTCTATCAGGATCTGGCATCCCCGGAAACCCAAAAGCATAGCCTGAACCAGTTCTGGAACCATTCCGCCTCGGAGCTGAAAAAGAACATGTCCAACAAAATTGAAGCCCTGGTGGATGACGTTCGCAAACTGGCGCCGGAAAAGGCGCGCCACGAGGCCCTGGATAATAAATTCAAGGATCTGGCATTTGACGGCAAGCATCCGGAATTCCAGCAAAGCCTGGATGCGTTGCGGGATAAACTCAAGGCAGCCCTGCCCAACGATGCCACCCTGGCCCCGAATCGGGCAGGCATTAAGGCGGCCATGCAGGAATTTACCGCCAAGCTGCCGGACGATGCCGTGAAACTGCTGAAGCCGCTGGTTCAGCATGCTTCCGCAGATGAGTTCAAGCGGATGATTGTGGACGGAATGAAGAGCAAGGCTGCGCTGGAGCTGATTTCCAAAACCCAGAAAAACGGAACCTGGCCCAAAATGGCGGCCACCGTCATCCTGAACCTGATTTTCTACGGCTGGGCAGCCAGCAACTTCGACAACAAAATCTTGCAACCCTACCAGCAAAAGCTGGTAGCCGAGCGCGGCACCTCGCAGGAGATTGTAACCGCCGGCTACCTGGGCCTGATTCCGGGCTTTGCCGTCCTCAGCCAGCTTATCGACAAGACATCGCTGCCGATGATTCGCCGGATGAGCCACTTCAACCGGTTCGCGCTAGTCGGCGGTACGGCGTTGGCCACCTTCGCCGGGTTCAGCTATCTGATTTTACAGCAACTAGTTAAACGGCCACCCACCAAGGCACCACAAGCGCCACAAACCCCACCGGCACCCAGTACTCCCCTATACCGCCCCGGTATGACACTGAGCGGCAACGCCCCAGCTGGCCAGCCCCCTGCATTTGCTCCAGCAGCATCTGCTGCCATGAGCACAAATCGTCCCAGCCCGTTCCAGGGTCTGCCGTCCACATTCAGCAATGCCGGTTTTGGACAGCCCCACAGTCCCGCGTTTCCGTTATTCAGTGGCAAGCCGTGGATTGAATCCGATAATTAAGCCTTATTGCCGAACGCCCGCCTGACCTAAACCTTAATACTCTCTATTACAGAGAGTTTTTAAGGACGCCAGACGCCTAAACAGCTTTCACTTGGCTGACGGCTTGGCCTTCGGTTTCCCAAATATCCAGCACCCGGTCCATGTGAGTCAGTTCAATCAGGCGGGTCACTTGCTGATTCAGCCCGTATAGGGTCAGATTCCCGCGATGCTCCTTGCAGAGCTTGAGTAGGGAAATCAACACCGCCAATCCAAAGCTGTCCAGCATTTCCACTTGACCCAGGTTAAGCACCACATGCCGGTGCCCTTCCGCCAGCAGACGGGTCACGTGACTTTTCAACACCAGGGTTTTGGGGTAGCCGAATTTATCGTCCGAAATATCGACTACCACGCAATCCGGTAAAAACCGATTCTCGAGTTCCATCCTCACATTCCACCGTCAAAGCACTTCCAAAATGATCGTAGCATATTTTCCGACTTCATCCGCGTCGGCGGTCTCACCATATCGGGTGATCTTTTTTATATATTTGCCCATTCGGAGTCCCCTTGAAACAAGAGGCTTAATCGGAGTCCCCTTGAAACAAGAGGCTTAAAACGTTCAAATTCCGCGGTTCGCGTCATGGCATCTATCCGGCTCCACAAAAAAGAGGATACGGTTACGCCAAAAATGGGCACAATGTATATATACAGGCGCTTGGCGTCCCGGCCACCCCGACACATTTCCGTGTTCATCGGCTGGTAGTTTGTAAGGATCCGGATTGAATCCCAGATGATTGATCGTATTTTTGCCGCCCCTAAAGGCCCCGAACTGGAACAGGGCATTGATTTCGCCATTGCCCACCGGCTGGACTACGAGCTGCCCACGTTCTATTACGTGGAAAATCTGGACAACAAGGAAGAGGAAATCGCCCGGTATCGGCAGTTCTTAGATGGGTTTCAGGGCATGTTGTCCATGCACGGGCCGATTTTCGACACCAACGTGGTCAGCCTGGACCCGGAAATTCTAAAGATTTCTCGCCATCGCTACATTCAGGCCATCAACATCGCCAAGGAAATGGACGTGCGCTACCTGGTGTTCCATTCCCAATGGACGCCCATTTACCCGGCGGCCAACGCCACCAAGCTGTGGCTGGCCAAAGTCACCGACTTCTGGGAAAAAATCATCGCCGAGCATTTGGAAGACAGCAACCTGACCATCCTGATTGAGAACTTTCTGGATCCCAGTCCCGATAGCATGCTGACCCTACTGTCCCGCATCAACTCCCCGCATTTAAAAGCCTGCCTGGATACCGGGCACATCAATATTTTCTCGGACATGTCCCCCATTGACTGGATTGGCGAAATGGGCAACCACGTGGCCTATATCCACGCCCACAATAACGGCGGGGAACTGGATTCCCACGACTCCTTCGAAAAAGGGCTGCTGGACATGGAAGGCTTCCTGAATCACCTGGCGCTGCTGCCCCAAAAGATTCACCTGGCAATTGAAACGTCCACGGTCAAAGGGCTTGCCAGCAGTTACGAGATGCTTCGCCCCTACCTGACCTTGCAAAACGAGCATTTTGCTTCCAAAAGCTTCCTGATTTAACTATCCTCAGTTTTACGCAGCGCTATCGATACCGACACTAAAGCTTCCTGGTAATCAAGCCATATTCCCCCAAAAAGAACAACAGAACTGACTTGATAACCAACGAGAGATTCAGTTATCAACGCAGTCAAGCCCGCTTCGTTTTGAAGCGGGCTTGACTGCGTTGAAAGTATTCGAATCGCCTAGCGAACGCGGGTTCTCATCATGTCCATAGGCTCCAGCGTTGGATCGGACACCTGAGCATCCAGATCGGCCTCGTGTAAGGTGCCGATGCTTCTGGGACGGGGCACATCGGTTTTAATAGGCGTCACCACGTTGGTGCGGCTCTTGTAATCATTCGGCAGCAGTTCGCTCCGCAAGCCGAAATGCACCCGAACGGTCGGTTGGGCATTCGGTTCCACATCTTTGCGATCCAGCAGACCGAACGCGAAATCCGCGTAGCCCTGCATGTAATCGGTCAGGTGCGCCCGCAGACCCACACCGGCGCTCATCAGCGACGTACGGTTTCTGGAATTGGACACCCCGGCGATGAAGAAGCGGTTGCTCTTATCTAGCCAGGCCTGACCATAATCAAAGAACAAGGCGCCCTGCACACGCTCGCCCATCCAGGGGCTGACATGCGAGAGCATGGGGATGGGCCAGCGCCATTCCGCGCCCAGGCTGTATCCGCGATCGCCCAGCAACAAGCCCTGGGTATAACCACGAACGCTGTTGATGCCGCCTAACTGGAATTGCTCAATAGGCGGCAGCGGATCGGGGGACCATTGGGAATATCCGCGCAGAATCAGCAAATTGTTCTTGGGCAGACGGGTCACCCGCGTAAAGAAGTTGTCCAGCTTAAAGAAGGAGGTGTTTGCTCCCAGCCATTCCGGGGCAAAGGTGGTTTGCACACGGGCAAAGGTACGGCCGTAACGGTCGTACTTATCAAAGTTCAGGCCCAGCGACAGAGAGCGTATATCGTCGGTAATGACCTTGTCACCATCAAAAAAGCCGCTAGCCCGACGGGCATTCAGCCCCAAATCGGCTACCAGGGAGCGTTCCCGGTTAAGCGGTTGAGACACCAGCAGGCCGTAGCTGTAGGTGTTACCAATCAGTTCCGGCTGGTTGCGAATACCCAGACTCTCCAGGTCCACATTCACGTGGCTGAATCCGAACAGGCCGCTCACTTCGGTGCCGTACTTGCCGACCGGCAGGGTATAAGAGGCGGATGCAATGTGCTGACCGGCGCCCACCATGTAACGGGCGTTAAACCGGTCGCCATGGCCGGTCACATTGCGATCCAGCAGTTCGATACCGCTACGGTAGGTACCGATACCGGGACGGCCCGCGTTATCAAAGGTCAACGCCACCTGAAACGGTTGCTGTTCCTTCACATCCAGGCGGATTCTGGTTTCGCCGGTGCGCTCACCCGGTTCCAGGGTGGCTTTCAGCTTGTAAGGCTCGGTGCGGTTAATCCGAAGCAATTCCCGTTCCAGTTTGGGAATGTTTAGCGGGTCGCCGGGTTTTTCAGCAATGCGGTTGGCAATGACCTTGGCCTTGAAATACTTGTTGCCGGTCACTTCCATATCGCCAATCATGCCTTCCAATACCTTCACGGTAATGGCGCCGCGCTCCAGATCCTGCGGAGGAATGAAGGCCAGGGAGGTTAAGTAACCCCGAACCCGGTATACTTCGTTAATTTTGCCGACTAGCACGGTCAAATCCTCGGGAGTGAGCTCACGTCCCTCGTATGGGGCCACCATGCGGCGCATTTCATCGTCGCTGATCAGGGAATTACCTTCCACATCGATGCGATTGACCTGGAATACATCCCGATCCACATGCACCACGGGCAGTTGTTGCTCCACTCGAATACCGGACGGACTTCCCTGGCGAATGGCCGGGGTATCGTCATCCAAAGTTGGAGCGGGCTGGGACAAGGAATCTCTGGAAGAGGGAACCAGAGTCCCCGGATTCCATTGGGCCATGGCCGGGCTGAAAGCGGAAACAGGCGCAACTGCTATAATACCGGCCATAATCGCAATAATTCGGTTAAAATCTGTTCGCATCGAGATAGGTTCCTTCAGGGGATCGGCAAGAGCTGACATGGTGAGTGAGAGAAGCCCGGTGGCGCAGATTCCTTATTAAGATTGCCAAGCTGGTATATAAGGAATTGATATAGACACACGTCCGGGCGTATACCCTTAGATTTGCTCGTATTATAGGAAATCAAAACTAAAAGTAAATTAAAAAATCGTTTTAGATTAACAAAGAGATGAAAAGGCATGACCTGAGCGGCCAAAACCCGCTCATAAGCTGAGCAGTAAGCACAAAACGACCCGATCTTGCCATCAAAGTTTTTTAATGTATGATTCACACTTGAAGATTTTTCTAAAGCACGATTCGAACTTGTTCAGCCCACTCACCCGATCCCTGAAACTTTTGAGGAGTATACAGTTACATGCCTGAGTATGGACGCAATGCTGGCCGAAGGATAGCATCCCTCGCTCTGGCCGCAAGCCTGATTCTCTCCGGGCTTCCCGCCGCACTGGCCGGTGTTGGCGATGTCAACAGCGTAAACGACGGCCCGAATGTGGCCGGCGGCACTTATTACAATACCGTCGACGGAAAAACCACCTTTACCAACTCCGGCGGTTCAGGTCTATATGTAAAGGCCGGCGATACCGTTACGGGTCTTGAAGTTGGCAGCAACGGCGCGTTGACCAACAACGGCGGGCATATCCATTTTGACGTACCCGGACAAGTAGTACGCCTGGACGGCAATATTAACGTCAGCGGCATCCTGAAGGATGGTGCCTATCTGGGCAACGGCGGTAAAGTCACTATCGATTCGGCTTTCCTGTACCAGAACGGCCAGATTTACGCCAACGGCATCAATGGCGGCATGGTCCAATTCAACGTGACCAACATGACCGAAATGGGCTCTAACGCTAGTATTGAAGCCAAAGGTTTCACGGGAACCGGCGGCGTCGTCAAGATTAACCCGGACATGGCCAACCCCGGCGCTATCGTGATCCACAAAGGCGCGGTGGTTGATACCTCCGGCGCGGTCATCGGCACATATAACACCAACCTGATCCAGATGAACGGCAGCATCGTCAATCTGGATGGCGTTTTGATGGCCAACGGTTTAATGCCGGGCCAGCAAGGCGGTAAAATCGACATTTCCGCAACGGACAGCATTAAAATCGGCCCGAATGGTCAGTTGCTGGCCAACGGCGCGGATGGCATCAACGGCTACAACCCGACCAGCGGCGGCAATGGCGGCGAAATTAGCGTTTCTACCGAAAAAAACCTGGATAATGACGGCCTGATTGCTGCCAATGGCGGCAATGGCGGCACCAACCCAGCTGTCGAGCGCGGACCGGTATCCAATGATGAAGCCGGAAACCCGCAACAGGTTTCCCTGGGCCAGGACGGCGGCCATGGCGGTAATGGCGGCACGATTAAAGTGTCCTTCAAGGGCTCCATGACCAACAATGGCATGATCGAAGTCAAGGGCGGCAACGGGGGCAACGGCCAGGAAGCCTTCGCCGATGAGCCCGGCGTGCACCAGATTGCGAGCGGTGGTACAGGGGGCAATGGCGGCACGGGTGGCAAAGTCCACTTTAATGGCATTCCCAGCCAGGACGTGCTGAATAACGTAAACGTCAGCGGTGGTAGCGGCGGACAAGGCGGTGCGGCAGCCACCCAAAGCGATTGCGGTTGCGCGACACCCGGCGCCAAGGGTGCTTGCGGCGCTCCGGGGGAAATCACCATGACTCCCCACAAACCGAAGACGCCTCCCGACACCCCGAACAATCCGCTGTACCCGCTTTATCCCAAAGAATATCCCCGTTTAGGCGATACGCTGCCCAACAATACGCCACAGGTGCTGAACTACAACCGTTCCATCTTCCTGGCGCGGGCGCCTCTGCCGATTATCCAGAAGAAAACCCCTCCACCACCACCGCCGGCTCCGGTGAAGCCCCCGGTGGTACCCAAACCGAAGCCGAAACCGCCGCAGAAAAAGGTTCCAGTACGCGGTTACTGGTAACAGACTGTTGCTCCAAACAACTCAACCCCTTGCGCCCTTACCGGCACAGGGGGTTGAACCTTTTTAAGGACGTATTTTCCTAAATCCCGAAAAACCCAGCTTAACATTTCTTCATTTTCTAACATCGAAATTGCCACAGTTGTTTTTATGCAAGTGAGAGCGAATGTTTTCTAAGGATTATTTAGAGATTCACTACTTCTACAACTTCTACCTACTAACTACCAATCTACTCAGACAAGTTTACCCGCCCCAGGCGGGTTTTTTATTGCCTCGATTTAAGGGAATATTTCCCCAATCATTAAAAAAGGCTTAAGCCTCATCGATACGCGGCATTCGCTGCCTATAATAAAGAAATCTGTATCCCCCAGCGAAGGAGCGTATTGAACCCGATGACCACTACCGTTGAACGCCATTCATTTCAGGCCGAAACCCGTGAACTGCTGGATTTGATGATCCACGCCATCTACTCCAACAAGGATATTTTTCTACGGGAGCTGATTTCCAACGCCTCCGACGCCATAGACAAGCTACAGTTCGAATCGCTCACCAACCCGGACTTGCCCAAGGTAGAAAACCCGCACATTCTGCTGATTCCCAATAAAGCGGCCCACTCTCTGACCATTGAGGACAACGGCATCGGCATGTCTCGCGAAGATGTGGTAAAGCTGATTGGCACCATTGCCAAGTCCGGCACCCGTGAATTTATGACGGCCCTGAAGGACAGCAAGAACCAGGAAGGCATCGTGCCGCCGGAACTCATCGGGCAATTCGGGGTCGGTTTCTATTCCACCTTTATGGTGGCGGACAAAGTCACCCTGGAAACCCGCAAAGCGGGAGAGGAACACGGCACCCGTTGGGAATCCAGCGGGGACGGCACCTACACCATCGAGGCGGTGGATCGTCCCACCCACGGTACCACGATTACGCTGCACCTGAAAAAAGAGGACAGCGAAGACGGCCTGCACGACTATACCGCCGAATGGACCATCAAGGGCATCGTCAAAAAATACTCGGATTTTGTGAGCTACCCCATCCAGATGGACGTGGAGCACACCGAGTATGACCGGGACGAGAACGGCAAAATGGTTGAAGGCAGCGCCAAAACCAGCATCAAACGGGAAACTCTGAACTCCATGAAGGCCATCTGGGCCCGCCCGGAAAGTGAAGTGACTGAAGAAGAGTACAAGGAATTCTACCGCCACATTTCCCATGACTGGCATGATCCGATGGCCTGGTTCCGCATGAAAATGGAAGGCACCTTCGAGGCGCAATCCCTCCTGTTCATTCCGGAAAAAGCGCCGCAGGATCTTTTCTACCGGGAAGGCCGCCGGGGCATTCAGCTGTATGTGAAGCGGGTGTTCATCATGGACGACTGCAAGGAACTGATGCCGGATTACCTGCGCTTCATCAAGGGCGTGGTGGATTCCGAGGATTTGAGCCTGAACATTTCCCGCGAGATTTTGCAGCAAAACCGCCAGATTCGGGCCATCCGCAAACGTCTGGTCAAAAAGGTGCTGAGTACCCTGGAAGACATGGCAACGAATGACCGGGAAAAATACCTGACCTTCTGGGGAGAATTTGGCCGTGCGTTGAAGGAAGGTATTTACGAAGATCAGGAAAACCGGGAAAGCCTGCTGGATCTGGCTCTGTTTGCCACCACCGAATACGAAAGCGAGCTGACCACGCTGAAGGATTACGTCTCCCGCATGAAGTCGGGACAGGACAAAATTTACTTTATGACCGGCGAAGACCGGAAAACCATCGAGAATTCCCCGCACCTGGAAGCCTTCCGGGAGAAGGGCTATGAAGTTCTGCTGTTTACCGACGCCGTGGATGAAGTCTGGACGCAATCCGCCTATAAATACGGCGAGTTCGAATTCCAGTCCGTCGGCAAAGGCACCGTGGAACTGGGCACCGAGGAAGAAAAACAGCAGGCCGAAAAAGAACTGGAGCAAAAAGAACAGGAATACCACACCCTGCTGGAAACCATGCAGGCCCGCCTGGGCGACTTCGTGAAGGAAGTGCGACTGTCCAACCGGCTCACATCTTCGCCGTCCTGCCTGGTGGGCAACCCCAGCGACCTGTCTCCGCAAATGGAGCAGATGCTGCGGGCCATGAACCAGCCGGTGCCCCAAAGCAAACGCATTCTGGAACTGAACCCCAATCATCCGCTGACGCAGAAGCTGCAAGGCGTGTTCTCGGCCAATCAGAACGACCCGACCCTGAATGATTACGCCTATATGCTTTACGGGCAAGCCCTGCTGGCGGAAGGCAGCCCGCTGCCCGATCCGGCCAAGTTCAGCAAACTGATGACCGATTTGCTGGTGAAAGCCATTTAACACCTGTCTGAGTCATTCGCTCTCATAAAGCGCTTACTGCTCTCCCGGTAAGCGCTTTATTTTTGCGGGCGATCGTACAAACGGAAGAATTTTATTTTTGCTAAAATTGGGCCACTCAATGCTGAACGGAATTCACCTTTCAGGAAAAACCTACGCATCAAACCTCATCAGCCTTGCTAAATTCACTGTAGCTGTTCGTTATCAATTCATTATGATTTTTCAAAGTAATATTCTATTAAAATCTTATGCTCGACCGCTCCAACAGCCTGCAGGACCTAAGAGACATGAGCCGGCTTGCCCCCAACAAATGCCTCGATTCGGCGCTGCTGACGATGCCGTGTATCCGCCTTCCGATGCCCTACGAGCGAACTTTGCGTTAAATCTCGGCAGAACAGCACAAGGCCTAGCCATTGGACGCCCCGGCACTCCCCATGAACAGGCTATGCTAGCGGACGAAAAAGAATTTCTTCATTACGCGGATCAAGAAAAGCTACAGCATTTTTTAAATAACATTCATTTGCTGGTCACCCGCCAACTCTCATATCGTCAAACTCAATCCCTTAGAGCCATTATTTCGGACTATTCAGTCCCTTTGGCGCCGGGGACGGAAACATACAGAGGCATGCTTTTAACCCAAGCCCAAATCCGAGCCATTATTGCCGGCGCCAAAGGCTCCCAGGCAGAGGGGCTTCGCAAGCACCTCAAAATTAAACCCAGGCCGGATGATGGGCGATGTGCAAAACATATCTTGCATGGGCATCCTAAAAAAAATGGAAGCTATGCTCATCACGGTGTACCCAGCACGACCACTATTCCGGGCAATGCGGGCAGGTATGCGGAGAAAGCGTATATAGACGCTCATGGTTCGAAGCAGGATTGGAAATGGTCCCGGAATATGGGCCTGCGGGATCTTTTAAAACCAAGAAAATTCACGCCGGTTGTCGTCACGATTGTGAATGATGCTGAAAATCCAGCAAAGGGCTTCGTGTTGGAAAACAATTACCATCACAGCAAGCATGAGATTCTTTTGGACATCACGAATGATTACGAATTGGCTGAAAACCCGCTTTCAGCCAAATACGGCATGCTCCAATTGAAAATCATTGCCCGTAACAAGCCGGACTGGAAGGCTTTGCGGGAAAAGCTGGATCAATTAAAAACACCTGAAGAACAGATTCGCTTTTTAAGCCAACATAAAGTCAATATTGAAGGAATTTCCATTAATACGCCGGTTGTCGAACAGGAACTAAAGCAATTAGTACGAAAAGGCAAACTTAAATCCCCGGACCATCGACGGATTACTTATGATCCAAACGTTGTACACCCTCGGGATGAAACGACCTATATGTTTGATTCCGACCATCCTCTAATTCAAGCGGACGCGTCGGATATGGGCGTCAGGACAATTCATAATAAAGCCGCAAACTGGGATTTTCTGGCTGAAAACAGGCTTTTACCATCTCATTTTTCCAAGGATCAGGCAAAACCGAATCTTACCTTAACGAAGTATGAGTATAACAATCGCCCCAATATTGAATTTTATCGATTAACCGGTGTGACCTGGGAGCCCCCTCCGTCCGCATGACGGCAGGGACTGATTATAAAGCGCCAATGGCAGGCCAATGTATCGATGCCGCCACTAAAAATACCGGCTGCCGATGCTATTCCGGCAGCCGGTTTTGAATGAATTTAAATAAATGGTATGTTGCTTAAGCGTCCAGGTTCAGCGATTTCCGGGGCTCATCCTGTTGCGTGAGCGCCAGCTTTATGCGGGCAGGCTTTTCCTGTTTATCCAAGCCCAGTGACTGGGCCACATCGCCGCAATTCAGGGCCACTTCCAGGAAGCGCTTGCTCAAATCAGGGGAACGCTTGCTGCCCAGGTAAATTAACGGTTCACCTTGATTTACCTGCCCAAAGGTGCGCTTTAACGGTAATTTTAGCGATTTACCCTGATCCGTGGTTAAGGTAAACACCGGGTTTTTAGCCAGCAGCGCATCAAATTCCCCTTGAGAGAGGGCGGCGTTCAGCACCAAGTTACCGGCGGTGTTATCCCGGTTGGCCCGAACATCCACGTCCTGTCCGGGTTGGGTGGGCAATTCAGCCAGATGACCATAGTCGGAGACAACCGGCTCAATGGGGTTTAAGTTCGATTCATCCGTAGCCAGCGATTCCGGCGTCAGCCCGCCTGCAATGGCGCCTGCCGCCACCGCGAATACGTCCCGCCCGTGGAAGGTGGAACCGGTATCCACTTTATCCGCCTTGCCATGTCGAATGGCTTCCAGCTTGTTGGTTTTGTTCAAATCAATTTCCAGCAATTTATAGGGTTCGTTATTCCGCTTTAAAAACTGGGTTAACAGGCCCAAGGTGCCGTTATTGGGGCCAACATGCACCCCATGATTCCGGGTGACCAGAATGCTGCGCTCATGCGCTTTCTTCCCGGATCCTACACCGGGGTCGGTCACGTGGATAAATACGTCTTTATTGTGATCCTGCGCCAGCTCAAACAGCGCCTGGGAAGCGTAATCGATGTTCCGGGCAGGGATGTCGGCGATATCAATATGCTCCGGCTGGCCCACCGCTCCGGTGGCCGGGGTTTTATCCGGGTTGAAGCTGAATGCTTTCGTGAGTTGCCGACTTTGGGCGCTGAGCGGGATACCGCCTTTTTTCAACTGAGTGAGTGCCGGCGCATTGGCGGATACAAATTCCCTCACCTCCTGAAACCGTTGATAGGCCCTGGCGTTGGAGGTTTGATCGTTAAAATCGGTCAGGGTCCAGATGTTGTTAGTCGGGCGTTGCTCCCGGCCGAACTTGACGGAAACGGAAGAGGCCGGACGATGTGGCATTACATCGCGCTTGCCCGAAAACGCCAGATTAACCCGGGCGTTGGGGTAGAAACCGGTAACGGACACGTTTTTTCTCCTTTTGATTAACAAGTCGGGTAACAAACAAAAAAACCGCTCTCGGCGGGGAGGGCGGCTGCTGCGATTTCCGGCTTGAATCCGACTACCGAACGACAACGCCCTCCAGCGGAGAACAAATCATCATTTGGCAGCTAATTCGTGCGGACAACGTCATTATCAATGTATTTCTAACTTAAGTGAGGTCAATCGTGTTTTCAGGTGGAAATCATGAGTCAAAGCCAACGGGCTGTCAACCTCATTTCTCGGATTGGCATTGGAGGCTGTTAAAGATTGGCCTCGATGGCCCACAAAATCGCTTCGGAGCGGCTGCTAACCCCAATTTTGTGATAAATGCTGTATAAGTGATTTTGCACGGTTTTTGGGCTGACTACCAGCAGGTCGGCCAGTTTTTGATTGGAGTAACCCTTGCTGAGCGCCGATAACACCTCCCGCTCCCGCTCCGTCAGGATGTTGGCGTCGTGATCCGCCTGGTTTTTATCCGCCTTGTTCAGCCGGGCGGCCAATTCCTCGGCCAGGGCAACGGGTTGCCCCATTTGCACCCGGCGGATGGCATCCACCAGGTCATCAATCTGGATATCCTTCAGCAAAAAGCCTTTCACCGGCAAGTCCAGGCATTTTTTCATCACATGCGGATCGTCCTGATTGCTCAGAATCAGAATCTGCGCCTCCGGCCAGGCGGTTAAAATGGCCCGGCTGGATTCATACCCGCTCAATTTGGGCAGGTTGATATCCATTAAAATAATATCCGGCTTTTGGGCCAGGGCCTGCATAATGGCCTCTTCCCCGTTGCCGGCCTCACCGCAGACTTCAATGCCGCCGAACATTTCCAGCAACTGCCGCATGCCTTGCCGCAGAATGGGATGATCATCCACCAGCAGAATTCGAATGGTCTTTACGCTACAGGTTTGCATCATGACGTGATCCTAATCTCCAGGCAGGTTCCCGGCACATTCGCACGATTAAACAACGCGAACGCCCCGGAAAGCGCCTTGACTCTTTCCTTTAAACCGACAATTCCCAAATGTCCCTGGGAAATTAACGTTTCATCCGACGGGATTTCCTTCCACGGAAGACCCACGCCGTTGTCCTCAATCTGAATCAGCAGGCACGTGGCGTCCCCGCGCAACCCGGCATCCGGGGCGGGGCTTTCCTGAAGGGTAATCCAAATCGCACTGGGCGCGCCATGTTTCAGCGCATTACGAACGCCCTCCTGAATCACCCGGAACAGGTGCAACAACTGCTGATCGTTGGCGAGTTTCTCAATGCGGGTATGCGTGGCCGAAGGCTCAAGCGGCTCAAACCGCAGATGGATTTCCACCTCCGGCGCCTGATGGTGCAGTTTCTCGATGAATTGCTCCAGGGCCGGGATTAACCCCAGCGAAAACAGCGATTGCGGCCGCAAATCCCCACTGATTTGCCGCACGCTCTTCAACGCATCGGAAACGTTGGCGCTGATTTCGCTCAGTTTTCGTCGGGCGTTTTCCATGCGCTCCGCGTCGCCGGATTCCATCTCCTTGCGGCAAAGCTGAAGCTGAATGTTGATGAAGGTAAGCTGCTGGGCCACGTCATCGTGCAGCTCACGGGAAATATTCACCCGTTCGGACTCCACGTGTTCATCCAGGCTCATCAGCGCGCGGTTCAAGTTGCGATTGGTGTTGCTCAACCGAATGTTCAGCTTGTGGATGTCCAGCCGGGTGTTCATCATCCACGGAATCCAGTTGAAAAAGCCAAACGCAAACAGCCCGATGCCCGTAGTATAACCCAGGGTCTTTTTCAGGAAAGCGCGCTCCCAACTAGGGCCAAAGGGAAACAAAAATCCGTCCGCGCTGACGTAAAAGGGCGGATCGTCCAGCAGGTCGGTCCAGGTGCCGATCATCAGGAACGCCAGACCCCACACAATGCTGCTCCAGCCGAATTGGCGGATATGAGGATAGATACGCTCAAAAATCAGGCAAGCCACAAAAATGGCCGTCACCACAAAGGCGTGGACGCTTTCCAGCAGCAAGGTGTTCAGCCGGAACTGGTCATCCACATACGCCAGCAGGCAGCCCACCAGCAGAAACAGCACGACCGTCCAAAGCACGTGCTTTTCCGGAATGACGACTGGCGTTATGGGGTGGGGCATAGTTCAATGTTCCGATATGGGTTGCATGGCTGGGAACCGGGCGCGGGACGCTACGGTATCAATCCGTATGGACTTTGGGCCGTTTCATCCGAGTTTCCTGATTTTACTTTTTTCGGGCCGACATTTTAGGGGCCGCCCGATATAATCCGACAGAGTCCGGTTTGCAGGCAACCCCTTGCCTATGGAAAAAACCAAGCCTTCGGATTTAATTGATCAAAACCCAAACCGATCGGTTTGTAGATAGGAAAAACTTCCTACTTCATCAGGAAATTTCCACTAGCACAAAAAATATTGTTTCCACTTTATACAGACAGTTCACTCACCCGATCGTATCTTAAGTGTACCGCTAACTCAGGGGAATCGGCCATGGCGTTTAATGTCACCGGCTATAACGCAACCACTCCATATCCGCCCACTTACGGCACACCCCGCCGTCCAGCGACCAACGCCGTTCCGTTTGGCCATATGGTCCCTTCCGCGCCTGCCCCGAACCCGACATTCCCGGCCTCCAATTTCAACACGGCACCGTATCCGCCGTCCCCATATCAGACAGCCACGCCCAATTATTCCAGCATTTATTCCACTATCCCAAAAACATCCCTCTTTCCCCAAGCTTACACCCAGCCGCCTATTTCATACCCAGCCCCATCCCTGAACACCGGCATCGGGGGGTATCGCCCCCCCTACGCCACTCCCGCCAGTCCGTATGCGCGGCCCGCGTATAACCCGGCCCCCTACTATGCAGCGCCGCCCACCATTATTTATGCCATGCCGCCGGAAATAACCCCGGAGCAACAACGCAAAAAATACTGGTCCAAGTTCGCGCTGAACACCGGTTCCACTCTGGCCGGTTTGGGCCTTGCCGCGTATTTCGGTATGAAGATTCTACCCAAAGCCATTGTGGGCGAGATGGGCACTCAAGTGAAGCACAATTTGCTTCCCTCCAAAAGCAGAAAAGATTTATTGGAGGCAAAACTGAAAGAGTTGCTTAAGTCGCCTGATACGCCAAAATCCGTAAAAGAGTTATTAAGCAAAGATCCAGCAACCCTCAACAGATGGCAACTTGCCAAACGGGACAAGCTATTGCTGGAAAGTTGCGAATCGTCCGAAGTCGGCGCAAAGTTCCTGCAGGATTGCCTTGAGCGGACTTGGACCAAAGACTTCTTCGAACAACTGTTAGACAAGACACAGGCCGAAGAGCAGCTTAAAGCGCGTCTTTCCAACATAACCAGCGACGAGAAATTTATGGAACAAGTGAAGAAAAATGTGCTTGATAATTTTGCAACCCCTAGTACAAAAGAATTGACAGCCACGCTCCTGGAATCCATACGCGAAAACTGTGGCTGGCCTGCCAAGTTGGTTATCCCGGCAAAACCCAAACCTTAACGCAGAAATCAGCACACTTTCAAAATAGGAAAAAATACCCACGAAACCGGTAGCACAAAAAACGCAGTACCCGCTTTAATACGAACACACAGCCCCTCAGCGACCCGAAACAGAAGGTAACTGACCATGAGCATCTCTCCAATCCAGCCTAATTTTTCCGGCTCCAAAACCAAGTTTAGCGGGCCAGGATACTACATGCCCTCAGCCTATCAGGGAGAGTCCCCCTACCCCGGTTTGTACGGCCTTCAACAGCCTTTCATCATTGGCAATCCCGGTTTGGGTAATCCCGGCTTGGAGCAGCAGAATAAAAGCAGCTTTCTGCACAAGCTGCTGGTTGGTGGCATTGTGATTGGCGGCATTGCCGGTGGCGGGTTCGCGCTGAAAAAATTCAGCCCGGAATATTACGAAAAAATTGCCTCCACCCTTGTGACCGTGACACCGGACTTTGTGAAAAACGGTATTTCCACAATTGGAGCCAAAGCCAAGAACGTGCTGGGCATTAAAACCGCAGAAGAGGCCGCAACCGGCATCGGCGGTAAAATAAAGAGTGCGCTTTCCACCATCGTGACCGCACCCTTCAAATTCGTGAAGAATCTGTTTTCCAGCGCCAAACCCGCTTAAACCCATTTAAAGCACATAAATCCGATAGAAGGCCCAACACGCTGGGCCTTCTTTTTTTGGATGGGTTGATGGCATTCATTGTCAATGGAATAAACGAATGCAGGGGTACGCTCATGAACTTAGGCATATTCACCTATGGGTTTGGGTGATTTCACATAGAAACAAAGGGGTCATAATCGCTTTCATACAAGCAAGTTCAGCGAATGAACCCAGCGAAAAGCAACCCTCAGAAGGCTATTGATTATGACTACCGTATTGTTGACTCCCGCTCTTTCCACCCCTGCTAAACCCCAACCCAAAGCCGACCAGGAAGCCGTAAAGGCCAAGGCGCTGCAATCGGCGGCCAATGCCAACACCCTGGCCGAAGACGCGCTGAAGCAAATCAGCCAGTTGCAATCCGCCGCCCAAAACGGCGACACATTCGCCCTCAAAACAATCCAAAGTCTGGCAACGCAAGCATTGGCCCAAGCCGGCGAGGTAACGCCCGCCGGTGGAACCGATGCCCTGACCTCGGCGGAAAATGCCAGCTACATAGCGCAGTCGGCCCTGAAAAAAATCGGCAGCGTCGAGTTCGGCGCAGCCAGCCAACCGGCCGGTGTCGGAAAGAAATTTAACCAGTTGGCATAGGGCTCCCCCTTGGCTCGATGTCAACTTCCAAACCTTTCGCTTTGGATTCAAGCCCCGGAGCGAAAGATAGGCCCTTCTCCAGGGCCTTTTCTTTTGCAATACCAACGGCGGCCCTTCACCTGAAATCAGGTTGAGAGATTTCACCTATCAACAATTTTTATATTTGGATTTAATTCAAGTAATACTGCAATTTAAAGCGTCACACTATGGTTTCTATTTATAAAACCAGTCCCTTTCTTAAAACCGGCAACGCCTATTCAACCGGCGCCAGTCGTCCGGCTGCAAAAGTGATTTCCAGCCCGACCTTCGGTAGCGATGACAAACACAACGAAGCGGCTGAACCGGAAACCGTAAAACCCGCTCCCAAAACCAACCTGTTGAAACGCTTGATACTGGGCTTGGGACTGATTACCGCAGCCGTGGTGTTCGGAAAAACCATCCTGAAAAAAATTGGCGGCAAGGGCCTTGCGGCGATTAATTTGACCGCGCTAATCGCTGCCGGGAGCAAACTGTTGCAGTCCATAGGCCCAAAGCCGCTTTTCGGCATTCTTTCCAAAATCAGCGAATCCGTCCCAAAAGTGCAGGAATTTCTAACGTCCGCCAGCGGACGAACATTATTAACATTCGCCAAATCCGAAATTGCATGCAAGGCCATTGCAACCGGCACGTTGGGAATCGGCTCCCATGTGTTGCCGGATGGCGCATTTCAACTGCTCAAACAGCACATTACGCACGATAACGTAAAACAATTGCTGGAGCCGGAAATTTTAAGCAACCTGTTCGGCTACATGGAGCGGCTGTATCAGGCTGCGGGCAGCAAAGGCCCGGACGCGTTCGAAAATTACCTGAGCCGGAACGCCAGCCGCATCGGTGACAATATCGCCAAAATCACCGGCCTGAAACCGGAAACCGTCAGCCAATTCCTGCAAGCATTGAAACCCGCTTAAATACTACAGTGGCGTCCGTGCTTCTGGTTGTATTTCTGGTGGTATTCCTCGGCCTCGTAAAACGGGGTCGCCGGAATAATTTCCGTCACAATCGGATCTTTGAAGCGCCCGGCTTCATCCATCTCCGCTTTTGAGCGTTTGGCCTGTTCCTCCTGCTCCGGCGTGTGGTAGAAGATGGCGGAACGGTATTGGGAGCCGATATCCGGCCCCTGACAGTTCAGCGTGGTAGGGTTGTGAATTTGCCAGAATAACTTCAGCAACGCGTCGTAGGAAATTTTCTGCGGGTCGTACTCCACCAGCACCGCCTCGGCATGGCCGGTTGTATCGCCGCAAACCTCTCGGTAAGTCGGGTTCTCGGTATGCCCGCCGGTGTAGCCAACCCGAGTGGACACGACACCCTCCAGTTGCATAAAGGCATCCTCAATGCCCCAGAAGCATCCCGCCGCAAATGTGGCTTTCTCGGTCATACCGCCCTCTCTTTCTACTCTGTCTGCGCCGGATTAGGGCCCAGCCTATGCCCATCCTTTTATCCTACACCCGATTGGCTGCCCCTGTCATCCATGCACCAATGTCACGCCATCCGATCGACCCGAAGGCATTCAGCGCCACCCGAAGCCGAAAACCCTTGCCTATTCTACATTTCAGGAAAGACTGTTGCAAAACCTGACGAGCTTCTATATATTTGAACTTTAAGGGTCCAGTGTCGTCCGCCTAAGCAGTTCCCCCGTTTATGCTGAGTATCAGCGGGCGTTCCAGTCCATGAGAGTTTATGAGCGAGACAGTTCAACTGTATAAGCTGCCGTTTACGGTGGTTAGCGTCAAAACGCTGAATGACGCGCAATCCAACGCGGAAGTGGTCGCGGTGTCCTGCCTGCGCATTCGGGATAACCGGATTGCCGATGAGTTGCAATTGCTCATCAATCCCGGCCTTACGCTGCCCGAGGAATTTACCCGGCGCACCGGCCTGTATAATTCCGCCCTGCTGAATCAACCGGCCTTGCAAGACGCACTGCCCGACATCGCCGCGTTCATTGGGCGGGATATTATTTTCTGGACCGGCTCCCCCCGAAAAACCAACGCCGTCCATCGGCATTTTCGGTTAACCCAGCCACGGGAACGGCAGTTTTTTCTGCAAACGCTGGCGGAAAAAGCCCTACCGGACTTACCCAGGCACCATCTTAACAATCTCACTGAGCATTATGCGATTCCATCGGCAGAAATCCAGCAACCGGAGGCAGCCGCCCGAGCGGCCGCCCAAATTCTGCTGCGGGTACTGGAAACCCTGCAACAACGGCATGCAGTGTCCTCATTGATTGATCTGCTGAACGTATGCCCAACGGTCAAACCCTTTCAGCGGCGTACCCGCAACGATTTGGCCTTTGATCGCGATCGGCTGAAACAGTATCCCACCCAGCCCGGCGTGTATTTTATGAAGAATCGCCTGGGTGAAATTTTATACATCGGCAAGGCTAAAAACCTGCGGAACCGCCTGCGGAGTTATTTTCAAAAGCAGTCCCGCCTGCCTGAGAAAATTGCCGCCATGATGAAACAGGTAGCCATGATCGACACCCTGGTGGTCGGCTCCGAGTTGGAGGCGCTGCTGCTGGAATCCCGGCTGATTAAGCAGCATCAGCCGTTTTTCAACAAAAAAATCAAGGATTACCAGCGCATGATGTTTATGAAAGTATCCACCCCGGATCCATTTCCTAAAATCAGCGTGTCCCACGAGACGGATGATCCGAATGCGGCCTACTTCGGCCCGTTCAACGGCAAATCGTCGCTGTTGTATAAACTGGAAATTTTAAATCGCGTATTTAAATTACGTGATTGCACCGATCGCAAATTCGCCGAACACCGGAACGCCCCTTGCATGCAATACCAGCTAGGGTTGTGCAGCGGCCCCTGCGCGGGGCTCATTTCGGAAGCGGACTACCAGGAAAGCGTCGTCGATTTTATGCGCTATCTGGCTCAGCAGCCATCCAATACCATTGACGGCCTGATTGCCAAACGGGACGCTTATGGAGAGGCGCTGCAATTCGAAAAAGCCGCCTTGATTCAAGAGCAACTGGATCTGTTGGAACGGTTGCAACTGCGCAGCTACGGGCTGACCAAAGCCATTGAGGAACACCATTGCCTATTGATTCTACCCGCCGCCGAGCCCGACACGTATCGCCTGCTGGCCGTGGTGCAGGGTCAACCCTTCGAGTGGCTGAGCTATCATCCCCACGCCGGTGATGAGCAGGCGCTGCTGGCATGGTTGTCTCAGGTACAGTCCCATGTAAACACGCTGGAAATTAACGCGAAGAAACGGGCCAGTGTGCCCAAAGCCATGTTTGAAGAAGCCCGCTTAATTTCTCACTGGCTGGATCACCGGACCGATGACGACGGGTTTGTGATTTACCTGAAACATAAACCGCCGGAGCAGCTTTTAAACGAACTGCGCCTGACCTTCACCCCCACGCAATGGCTCAACGAAGATTTGGAAGAAGACAGCCACTGGGATACGGACGACGAGCAATGGGAATGGGAGCAGGCCAACGGCGGTTAAATCAACCCGGCCATTATCGCTGGACGTTAAACGGACTCTGTTGGAAAGGTTTGTTGCAAAATGGCGCGGGGCGCGGATACACCCACCAGGCGAAATCCGTACGCCGGGTTGAAAATACGGTTGGCCGCCCGTTGCAGGCCGGGGGCATCCACCTGGGCCAGCGCGGCCTCCAGTTGCTTCGAATCAATAGGCGGCAAGCCTAAATTGAACCAGGGCATAGCCTGATTTGCCACGCCATCGGCACTTTGCCGCATCTCCCGGTTCTCCAGCAGGAGCTTGCGCTTCATGGTTTCCATTTGGGCGGGGGTAACCGGATTCCGGCAAAGTTCTTGGGTAACGGCGTCGACATCGGCCAACGCCTGCTGAATGCGGTTGAAATCCAGTTCCATCGACACGTCATAGCATTGCCCCTGTGCCAACCGGCTACTTGAGGATTGTACAATCCGGTACACCAGCCCGTGATCCGTACGCAGGGTCTGGAAAAAAGAACCTTTGGAATAACCTCGTAAAATCTCCCGCAACAGCAGGTAGGCGGGATAGTCGGGATCCCGGACATCCGGCGTTTTCCAGGTCACTTGCACCAGGGCTCGCTGTAAGGAATCGTTCGGCACCAGCACCGGACGTCGATCCCCTTGCGGATTGGGCAACGGCAATTCCCGGCCCGCCCCTATCGCTCTGTATGGATCCCGGAACCAACCGGCCCGCGGTATCGCGTCATTCACCCATTGCTGCTGGAGGGAAACCGGCTGGGGTGAAACCAGCAACATCTGAACGGCGTCCGGTCGCTGCAACATTTGGCCGTATTGGGCCATCATGCCCGCCAAGGTCTGCCCGGCAACACTGTTAAACGTTTCCTGGGGAGTCCGGCTGAATGTGTGCCGGGGTCCGTAAATCTGTTTGCTCATCGCGGTGCTCAACCGGATATCCGGGTCCGAAAACAGGCCTTGAACCTGATGGAGCAATTTACCCTGCACCGTGTTGAAAGCGGCCGGATCCACAATGGGGTTCCTCAGCAGGTTTAAAACCGCCTGAACCATCGCTCCCGCCTGAGCCGACGGTGCCGAGGCAAAAACCGTCAACCGGTTATCCACATTGCCCAACAGGATCTGAATGCCACGGTTCTCTAACTGGGCCAGGATGTGTTTAGTGGATTCGGAGCCTTCACTCAGCATTTGCACCAGCAATTGCTCCGAACCGGGCGTTACACCCTCCATGGGAATCTGAACACGCAAGGCGCACGTCCGCAAATCGGGCGCCTGCAAGAAGTGCCCGGTCGCGCCGTTCATCAGCGGAACCGTTAAATACGAAGTGGCCGCCGATGCATTCAGGTTCATCGCCGGTGAAGCGAGGGTTGATGGCGGTGGTACGGCAGGCAATGGCGTAACCATGGGTGGCAGCGTTATGGGCCGCTGATATAACATCATGCCTGACCACCTCGTTGGAATGGTTGCGGGAATGGTTGCGGGAATGGCTGCGGGGAGGGTTGTGGCTTAGCCGGTGTCGAGAATACTACCGCATAGGTATCGGGCCGCAAATACTGCCGGGCAACCCGTTGCAAATCCTCCGCCGTGATCAGATTGGCGATCTGCTCGTAATTCAGGAAATACGGCAGGGTGTTATGCACGGCCTCGCTACCCATTTCCAGAGTCATGCCGAAAATATTCTCATGCATCTTCTGGAAGCGGCGTATCAAACGCTCCCGCACACCGGCCACCCGTTCATCGGGAATCAGCCCCTGCGAGATCGTGCCCAGCGTGTTCATGGTGCCTTGCAATGCGCGCTGCTCCTGGCCGGGTGTTACCTCTAACCGCAGGAAATATATGCCGCTCTGTTTCTGCGCAACATACTCGGAATCCAGCCTACCGGCCAGGCGCTGATCGTTGACCACCCGGCTCTGTAGAACAGACGTGTCATCCCCGTCCAGAATCTCCTGTAGAAACTCCATCGCCATCCGATCCACGTAGCTGCTTTTGGAGGGGGCGGGAAACGCAATGCCGACTGCGCTATTGGAAATTTGAGAATCCGTAATTCGGGCAGAGCGGACCTCACTGGGCCGTAAGGCAATGCGAAGGGCCTGATTACCCGAATGCGGCATGCGGGTTGGGTTATTGCCGAATTCAGGCCCCAGTACCCCCAAAACCATTTCAGGATTTACATTACCGGATATCAGGGTCACCATATTGGTGGGTGCGTAAAGCATGTGGTTCAACCGGGCCAGGTCCTGTGGCGTGGTGGCCATCACGTCTTCCGGCTTGCCGCTGGTCTGGTTGCCCGGCCGGTCGTAGAGCAGTTCCATCACTTTAGACCTGAGCAAGCGATTGGAATTCCGCTCATACATAGCCGTTTCATTCAGCACGTTGGTTTTTTCCTGTCCGATATGCTGCGGGTTATACAGCGGACGCAATACGGATTCCGCATGCAGGCGCAGCATGGCGTCCGTATCCTCCCGGTTGAAAAACATCTGGTGCTGAATCATCTCCGCATCGGTGGAGGCGTTCACTTGCGCGGCAAGCGCATCCACCGTGGCATGCCAACTGTTTTTTTGCGGAAAATTTTGACTGGCCAGAAAATGGCAATGTTCATCCAGGTGGGCAATGCCGGAGGGCAGCCCGATGTTCCGGTATAGCGGGCTGGGCAATATGCCGTTTTCAATCACGGAGCCGCCGTTCACAAAGGTCCGCAGGCCAATCACATCCGAGGGACGCTGCTCCACCATAATGCGGTGCCCGTTGGGCAAGGTGTAAATGGTCAACGGATACCCGGCGGGCGAAATGAGTTGCCGCTTCAAAAGCGGGGGAGCCTGCCGGACTGGTTGAGCATTCACCGACGGCAACGCAGGAGACAGCAGGGTGCTGACCGCAAAACGCGCCGGGGCGGGCTGAAAGCTCGGTTGAACTATCGAGGGAACAGATAAGGGAGGGAGCGGGCCAATCATTATGTTCGCAATTTATAATGCCTGTATAAAACCGGAAAACATGGCAGTATTGCATGCTACAACAACTCATAGCAACGACAAGCCCGGCCCTGGCGAAATTGTTTTACAATAGAGTGAGTCGTCCCGAATCGTAAAAAAGTGTGGAGTGGAACCCATCGCGTGACACCATGGGAATCGGTTCGACGAATCAGGGCATTCATCTTCATTTCTTAATCAGACGATCGAGTGACAAGGCAGGGCTGAAGCATTCATGTTTTCCATTTTCTGGCCGGTGAAGCTGGCGTTCGGTGTGTTCAAATTCCTGCTGAATTTGGTGGTATTGGCCACCTGCGCGCTGACCATCGCCGCCATGATGGGCGATAAGGGCTGGCTGTGGAGCCTGACCACGCATTTTCGTATGCAATACCTGGGCATTCAAGCGTTGGCGCTACTGCTGGTAGTGCTGGCCTGTAGCCTGAGCCGCAAGGATAACCAAACGGCGTCCGCATGGACGGAAAGCCGCCTGTCCATTGGCTTTTTGTGCTTTTTCATCATGCTGAACCTGACGCCCATCCTGCCGTATTACCTGCCGTCCTCCCGGCCCAGCGTAGCGGAGCTGAAATTCAGCCACCCGGTCAAGCTGATGCACTTCAACCTGTTCGGCCAAATCAACCGGGACACGGCCAGCGTGGCCCAGGCCATTACCGCAGCTGACCCGGACATCGTGGATCTGGTGGAATATACGCCCGCCTGGCAGCATGCCCTGGAACAAACCGGCGTGTGGCGGCGTTACCCGTACCGCGTGGCCGGTAAAGGCCATATTGCGCTGTACAGCAAACTCCCCCTGCAAAACGCTCGGCTGACCTACGCCGCGCCCGGCAAACAGGTAGCCAACCAAGCCAACATTATTGCCCAGGTCAGCATTAATCGTCAGCCGGTGACCATTCTGGTCGCGCACCCGGCTTCGCCGATTCTGCCCTCCCACCTAACCTGGCTGAAGCAGAGCTTCCAGACCTGGCAGCAGGAGCGCAGCCGTCTGGGACAAAACTTACTGGTGGTCGGCGATTTGAACACCTCCCCGTGGTCCAAGGAATTTGAGAGCATGACCCGCAACACCGGTCTGCGGGACAGCCAGCTTGGTTACGGAATTCAGCCCAGTTGGCCCATGCTGCTGCCGATTCTGGGCATCCGCTCAACGCCCACGCTAATGACAAACCTGCTGGCCATTCCCATCGATCATGTGCTGGTCAGCGAGCGAATTCTGGTGTTCTCCCGCAAAACCGGCCCGTTTGTCGGCTCGGATCACCTGCCGGTCACCGTGGAAATCGGCATGAAGGCCGATAGCTAGAAGACCACTCCGGGCTTCCCTAACCACAAAACCAGCCTACGGCCAATTTGACGGATTCTGCCTATTTAGCCTGCGTCCGCTGAAGTTTGGTCTGGCGGAACAGTTCTTTTACCGAAGGACGCCGCAGCACCAGAATGGCGGAAATGCCCAGTATCATCCCCAACGGGATGGACAGGCACTGAATGCAGCTCATGATGATGCAGCTCATCCAGTTTTCATGACGCCTTAAAGACCAGCCGTTCATCGCCAGTATAAAGGTCAGCAGCCCGCCAACTATCAGACCGCCAATTAATTGCTGCTGAACAGCCGCCGCGCCGCCCGGCGGCAACGAGCCGGTCAAGCTTTGCATATACGCCGGGCCCATCAGCAAGGGAACAATCACAAACAAGATCAGGGCCAACAGGTTAAACCCGGCCACCACAAAGTGATAAAGGCCCAGGAGCTTTAAATGCTCCTCGTCCCGGTTGACCATTTTAATCTCCGGGATAATTTCCGGGATACCCTCCGGGTGCGCCGTATGTGGGTCCGTATGTGCCATGCCCTGCTTGCCTCATGCCAATAAAACCGTCTCAAGCAGGAATGTACTATACGGCACAGAAAGACACAACACCTACAACTTGGGAATGGCGGCGTCCACTTTTTTGACATTCCCCATATGGCGCAGCTCCAGCCAGATGCCCTTGGCTTTCAGGAAAAATTCCACGCTGCGGGTCAAATGCTTGCGGCTGAGGTCCGATGGGACGTTCTGGGCCAGCAGCTTATACAGTTGGCCAATCTCAAACGCGCAGGCGGCAACCAAGGGCTGCCACTTGGCCTTGGCGGCCATCGGCCAGGCAGGCTCCAGCAATTTACCCGCTTCCTTGGCCTTACCCTGGGCCATCAACGCTCGTGCACTCACCAGCGTCAGCATGAGCGCCTCATAGCCATTTCGGATATCGGGTTTGTTCGCAATATCCAGGGCTTTGGTGGCAATTTCGTAAGCGACCTCGTGGTTGCCGCAGGATAACTCGAAATCCGCCAGGAAGCGCCAGCCCAACAACGCGGCTGAAGCAAAGCGATATTGTGAGCTCAGCCCGATGGCCTGCTCGATTAACTGCCGGGCCTCCTTGATTTTGCCCAGCTTGCCGGAGATATAACCCGCATACGCCTGGGCAATCACCCAGGTCAGGTAATCCCGAACGCCCTCGGATTTGGAAATCACCGTCAGCACCAACTGCGAAGCGCTATTCCAGTCTTCCAGCTCGCAATGGTACATAATGGCCAACAGCCCCCATTGCGCCAGGAACCAGTCGGAATCCTCCATCGATTCAATGGCGCTCAACAAGCTGTCCGCTTCCCGGTTAACGGCCTCATACTGGCCGTTCCGCAGCAGAAGCTGGCTCTTGGTTAATTGCAGGGCAATGCCCAAACCCTCCAATTGCCGCTCTTTCGCTTGCTGGAAGGTTTCCTCCAGCAACGGCATGGCCGCGTTATCACACTGGGCCAGCATAATTTGGCCCTTCAGCAGGCGGGCCTGCAACAAGGAGTCCAGAAAGTTCGCCCCACCCTGCGCCATTCCCCGGCTTTGGGCCACCGGCTCGATGACGGCCTCCATCAACTCGCGGGCTTGCTGCAACCGGCCCAGGGTATACAGATACTCCATGCGGTTCATTTGCAGCGAGGCGGCTTCCAGCGGATAAGCTTTGGGATCGATGAATTCCAGCGTTTTTTCCAGGGACAGCAGCGCCTTGGAAAAATCACCCTGGTTCTCATAAGCGGAGGCCAGATAACCGAGCGGCTCAATCAGCTTGGCAACATCGCCTTCCGGCTTGCGGTAGTGGAATACCCACTCCAACAGCGCAGAGGCCAGATCGGGATCTTCCTCCAGATTGAATATACCAAGGCTTTCCACGATTCGCAAAACCAGTTCCTGCGTATGCAACGGCTGCTGGGCGGTTTCCCGCAACAGATCCAACGCCCGGAACATGGCCATGTTCATGCCCACCAGGGAGCCCACCTGCCCGGCGTAAATTCCGGCCAGATTCCAGAAATTCAAGGCCCGGTTCGGCAAAGCGCCACACTCGGAATGATAGGCAACCAGCAGCGGATTAACGGTGACGCCCCGGTTAAAGTCGTTTTCCAGTGTTTCACTAACCAATTGGTGCATTTGCAGCCGCAGGGACGGATCAATATCCGCATACACCGTTTCCCAGATTAAGCCATGCCGGAAACGCCCGGTATTCACCGCATCCGGCAGCAAAAAGCCGTGATTGAACAGCGTAGTCAGCGCTTCGTTGAATTCGTCCTCTTCCATTTGCGCCAAGGCCATTAACAGGTTTACGGCAAATTTTTCACCCAGAATGCTGGCCAAAAACAGCACATATTGGGTCTGTTCATTCAGGTAGCCCATGCGCAGGCGCAGCAAATCCGGCAAATTATCGGCCATGGCCAGGTTAGAGAAGTCAAATTCCCGGTTGATCACGAATTTGTAGGTTTCCGGGTGTACCGTCACCGCCTCTTGGAGGTGCAACAGCCGCATAATCTCTTCCAGGTACATGGGCAGTCCCTTGGAGGAACGCACAATCAGATCGATCAATTGCGTCGGGTAGGTATGAAGCTGGCCTCCCAGCGGCCCTTCATCCAAAAACCGCTCGGCTTCGGGATCGGTCAGTTCGGAGATGACCAACTCCTTGTAGGGAACCTTTTGCAGCAGTTCGGCAAACCGCCCGGTCGCATAATAGTCCCGACCCTGAGTCATCACGAAATAGACCGGCGCTTCCAGCAGGCCGTTTTCCAGCAGGCCCACCAGCAAATCCAACGTGGCGGGATCGGCGAACACCAGATCTTCCAACACCACAATCAACGGGCGCTTGGAAGCCAACGTCTGGAAGAAGTGCAGGAAAAACGCCTGCATACGGCCCAGGTTGGCACGGGACTCCACCGATAAGGGCAATGGCGGGTTTACGGACAGCAGATCGCTCAGGAATTCCATCTCATCCACCGGCACCTCGCCGTCGTAGATAAAGCCCAGGAACTTGCCAAGCTGCTCGCGGACATCCCGCGAGGGCTGGCCCTCAAACACCAGGCTCAGCAGGTTTTGCACCAGCTCAATCCAGTAATACAGCGGCAATTGCCGGTGGTGGAAGCACCGGTAATTGTGCCCCCCCATCCAGATGGCCCGCTGGTTGTCCGGATCCACTTTGGATCGGACCATATGCACGATGCTGGACTTTCCCAGGCCGTCCGCAGCGCATACGCTCATCAGGCGTCCCTTGCCGCTGCCCGCCTGGGACAAAAAGGCGTCCAGTTCCGCACTCAACGCTTCAATGGCGCTTTCATAATTCACGTTCGCCCGGCGCGGGGCATTGAATTCCGCCCAAATCGGCTGCTCATACCGGGGCAATTCCAAAGCCGGCGAGCGATCGGCCTGCTCAGCCTCCGGCATTTCGGCAGCGGCTGGCGCAGGTGCCGGATACGCTTCAGTTGGTCGTTCCGGCGGCGGCGCCATCATTGGCGTTTCCGCTTCTATCGTCACCTGTGGCGTAATCTCCGCAGGCGTTTCTATAGCCGCTGAAGAGGGTTCTGCGGAAGGGATGGGCGCCGGCGCCAATGGCGTTGATAAGGCGCCATTGGTCTTGACCTGCTCCTGAACGGAGGCGGCGGACGGAATGACAGCGCCCGCAGAAGGCGACAGCGCTTCCCCCGGTTGGACAACCCGGTAGAACGTCATGCTGCGGTTGCCCATCGGAACCGGGCCAACGGTTTCCAAGGCGTAACGGCCTTGCACGTACTCTCGGGCCGCTTCACTGATGGTCAGGGTACCGGGCAGGCCCACGCTACGTTCCAGGGTAGAGGTCAGCGGATTCCGGGCCTGGGCGTGCTCAATATCCAGGCCGATTCTGAGCTTTAACGAGCCTTGCGGGTATCGAAAATCTTCCCCCAACAGAGACAAGGCGGTTTCAATCGCCCGCCACAACGAGGTTTCCAGGCTTTCTTCCCGCTTGAACGCCACAAACAGGATGTTCTTTTTACTGGCGTTAATATACCCACCGGCCGCCTGCATCCGCTCTTCCACAAACATCTGGCAGCGCTGCCGGAACTGTTCCATACGCTGCGGCTCGGGACTGGCCGCCAATACCTGATCCCAATTGGCAAACTCGACGGAAGCCAGCGCATACGCCGTCAATTCCGGCGCTGGGCCTACAGAAGGCGGCTCAAGCCGGGCCTGTGAAGTCATGGTGATATCCTGCACCGTCATGGCTGGCTCCTTTGCCGTTTCTGTCCTCGTCTCACCCACCGGGACGGAAGCAGGACGAGGCTCCTGAATGGACGGACCGGCGGTCAGTTCCGCAGTGGCCTGCAGTTGTTTTCCGCAATTGCCGCAAAACTTCTGTTCCCACAGGTTTTTATACCCGCAGGCCGGGCAGTTGTTATTTAACCTGTTGGCGCAATGGCCACAGAAAATGCTCTCATCGGAGTTGTAATTGCCGCACTTGCCGCAAAGCTGCATCCAAACTCCCTCTCTAGGGCGCAGACAAGGTCTCTCTACGAAACATAAGTATAGCTTAAGTCAGGCCAATCGGGACAAGTCCCGGCATGCGGGGTTACAAAACTTATACCTATGGCCTCGTCCCATTTAAATACAAAAATGGCGGAATGCGCGAATACGCTTTGCTGAACCAACCCGCGGGCAGTTACACCAGCTCCCGGCTGAAATCGGCCTGGGCGTTGGAGAACAGGAAACCCACCAGGGAATCGTTGGACTGATCGCCCCAATCCTGCCATTCGGCCACAGCCTGACGAGGCCGTTGCACAGTGGCCTCCTGAGCGATTAAGCCTGGAGTCACTAAATCAGGATTCTCCGCCCCCGGAGCGGCCAGCATGGCGGTTAAAATCAACGCCTTGGAAGCCCTATAAAAAATTTCGGACGGCGGCATGCCCGGCAGCCCCTGGCTTTGGTAAATCAAGGGGTTCGGGTAGCCGATTTCCGCAAGCAGGCTGCGCACCATAACCGCCCAGTCGTTGGTGTCCCGCAGCTTGGGAAAAAATTCCTTCAACAGGGCAATGCTATTCAAAATGGAAAACGGCGATTCCTTCACGATAAAGTCGCCCTCATCCACAATCCACTGGGACGTTTTGACCAGCAGCTTCTTGAACGCGTAACTGCTCCTCAGGCGACTGAGGCAATGGTTATAGATAATCCGATCACAGGGAATATCCGCCAGCACTGTAGCATTGGCGCAAATAAACTTGACGTTCTGACGATACCCAATCGTCGAGCGGGCATAAGCAATTTTATCCCGGTCGGTATCGATGCCGATAATCTCAATATCCGGGAACAGCAACGACAGAATATTACTGAAAACCCCATCCCCGCAGCCGATTTCCACAATCCGCCGCAGGTAAGGATCGGTATTGCGCACGATGAAATCAGGAATAAGCGGCCCCTGGAACCACTTCCAGGGAATCAGGTCGTGGCGTTGCAGACGAGGATACATCTGAATCAGGGTTTTTTCGATGAACAGGCGCTCCGTGGGCTTTAAGCCATAGGAACCCGTGGAACCCACCGGCTCGTCTTCCGCCTCAGGCCCCCCGAATGAACCGCTCAGGAAGTTTTGATTAATGCTTATCGCCATAAATCCACTCCGCTACAATATTCAGGAGTTTCCCCGAACATTTCATGATTGTAGCGAGCGGCATCAAGGCTGCCCTCATCCATTTGGATGTTTTTTAATCCGCTTATACCCGGATTTCCGGGACATCCCGCCGTTTCAGGACAGCGGCTGTCCGCCGTAGGCCACCGAACTCTCGTTGGTCAGTGTGCTGCGCAATTCCAACAACTCAGGGAAAAAGCGGGTTTTAATGCCTTTCTGCAACACCTGGGTGGAAAGGCCCTTCAATGAATTGGCCTCGGTGCCGATGGTCCGGGCAACCAGAGCCATGTGGTGGGCGCGCCATTTATGGAACAGGTCATCGTAGTCCACCAGGCATTCCGCCAGCGTGTGCAGTTCAATATTTTTCTCGTAATCGACATAAATTTCGCGAATGGTAATGTTTTGGCGCTGAAGCAGGTTCGTAAACGCCTCACCCAAACGCGGCGCCATTTCCAGCAGGCGATTGAAGCCGGGCGACTCCATGCCGCTACCCTGCCCCAACACGGTGCGAATCTTTCCGTATTCCACAATGCTGATGTGCCGGGCAATTAAGTCCACTTGCAACATCAAAACCAGCGTGCGCGATTGCCCGCTCCAGTTCGTCCAGCATCAGTTTCATCCACAGTTCGGATGCCTGATGGGTCACCTGGAACAACAATTCTTCGTGGCTGACCGCCTGAGCCGAAGGCGTTTGCAGACTCAGCAGTTCAATGGTGCGCAGATATTTCTCGTAATCGGTTTTTCCCTCCCCAATCGGGAAGCCCGGCACGTAATAACGCCCGGTTACATCGGGGTGGCGATGCTCCGACGAAGCTGCGGATGAGGATGGTTCCGGTTGTGTTTCCATAGGGCCTGCACCGTTCAAGGATGACTCACTCACTGGCAAATTCTTTCAGTTGACACGAATTTATGCCTATTATCCGGCAAAAATAGGAAATGTGTCCAATCGGGAACACATGTCGAAACGGACCCATCCATGCGCACGCAGGCAGCCCCTACCCTCCCGAGACCGCAATTGGAGGAGAATGCCTTTTTCCGCTCTCCGGAAAAGACACTCTTAAGGCTGCCCTGGCGTGCAACAGGTCTGTATAAATCAGCAAATCATTTTATTATCGATAAATTCGTTCTCGGTTGGTGTTGCGTTGAAATTACGCAGGCCAACCGCTTCCGGGTTGCCGAAGGGAACAATCCTCCGCAGAGGGATTCCCGGCCAAAAACAGCAGGGAATCCCTCCCGCACAGGAGACCTCCGGAATCCACCGCGCCTGAGAACACATGAGACCGGCATGGCCCAGAAACGACCCTTGCATGTCTCGATCTGCGGGTGGATTTCAGTACCCAGAGAGACTGCCAAAGAGACTGACGGATCAATGTTCCCGATAAATAATCGACCAAGCGCCCGAAACGATTTCCTCGCACGGGCGACCTGCCATCTGCGCATATACGGCTACCTGGCCCAACCCCAACAGCAGTCATGCCACCTGAGGTTCGCAGGCTTTCAGGAGAGCAGCCTCCTTGCCGGATGCGCATTCTCATTATTCCTCCTTATTTACTTCTTTCTTCATACATTCACTTTTCTCTTTGTTTAACCGTTCGGTTTGCTATGCGTTAAATTGCGTACTACCGCGCCTGCCGACAGAAATTATTGCGCAGACGGGCTTTCGTAAGGACTGTAGGGATTTCGTTTGGATTTCACTCGTTCTACAAATAACTCTCAATTAGAAATAAAACAAATATTTATACAAAATTGCGCATCCGGTCGCAATTATTAAGCACTTTGCAAAAACGATTCCGGGAAGCCACATCAACCCTGCAAAATCTATCGCAGTCATTACCGCTTATCTATCACCCCACCCATAATTGGGGATTGATTCCGAAATGGATTAGCACGAAAATTACATGTTCGGGTTTGAAGCACCCGAAGCGACATTGAAGACGAAGTCATGTCGTTTATTTCCCAGTTTCATCATCCTTTTTACTGTTTCATTTTTTTTGCATTAGGAGCATAGATTTTTATGAATCCTGTTTCTTTTGGCATTGCCATGCCTGGAGTTTCCACATCCCGTAAACCCGCTAATCCTCAATTTTCGGGCCATTACCGAGTGATGGTGGTCGATGACGATTCGACTATTCGACGCAACGTTTCCAAGGCATTCGAATTTCATGGCAAGAAACGTGGAGACACCTTTTCCATTTCCCCTGCGACCAATCCGGAAGAAGCCATCGAAGTATTCAATGCCCACCCCGATGAGCCATTCGATTTCGTCTCCCTTGATAACAGCATGCCGCACCCCAATCAAGGCATGGGCCTCCTGGATTTCATACAGAAAATGGGGGCCAACAAGCCTAAGCATACATCCATGTATTCCAGCGACGATGGCATGGAAGCTGAGGCCTTAGAGCATGGCGCTGATCGCGCTTATAACAAGAAGACGATAACAGCGCCTATCATGGTCAAGCTCCTGCTGGACAGCGTACTGGGCCCTGTCGTAAAACGCCCTGGCAGCCCGTCCCGCTCTCTTACCTCACCGGATTCGTTCCAAAATATGACCAGTTAACCTGAACCCAGGACACTAAACGTATCATCGGTTTTTTGGTAGACCATTGCGGATAAATCCGGATGTTTGGCTAAATAATCCGGGTTTGCCGCGATGGTCATGGCCGCTTGCCGGGCCCGTTCCAGAATTTCCTTGTCTTCCAGCAGATCGGCCAGCACAAAATCCGGCAGACCGCTTTGGCGGGTGCCTAAAAACTCGCCCGGCCCCCGCAGTTCCAAATCTTTCTCAGAGATCCAGAAGCCGTCCTCGCTCTCGGTCAGAATGCTCAACCGGGTGAGCGTCGCTTCCGCCCGGCTGTCGGACACCAGCACACAATAGGATTGATGACTGCCCCGGCCGACCCGGCCCCGCAACTGGTGCAACTGCGATAGCCCGAAACGGTCCGCGTTCTCAATCACCATCACCGTGGAGTTGGGCACATCCACCCCAACCTCTACTACGGTGGTGCTGACCAGAATATCCGTTTCGCCCGCCGCAAAACGGCTCATCACGGTATCTTTTTCTTCGGGGCGCATTTTACCGTGCAGCAGCCCGATTCTTAAATCCTGGAACACCTCCTGCTGAAGCCGCTCCGCCTCAGAAGTGGCCGCCTTGGCGGACAGGGTCTCCGACTCTTCAATCAGCGGAAACACAATGTAGGCCTGTCGCCCTTTCACGATTTCCTGACGGATCAACTGGTACGCCTTTCCAATCTGGGAATGGGTCAGCAGAATGGTTTTAATGGGCGTTCGGCCCGGCGGCAGCTCATCCAGCAGAGACACATCCAAATCCCCGTGAATGGTCATGGCCAGAGAGCGAGGAATCGGGGTCGCGGTCATGGTCAGCATTTCCGGGTGGTTTCCTTTGCCTTTCAGCAGGGTGCGCTGGCGCACCCCGAAGCGATGCTGCTCATCCACCACCACGACGCCCAGGTTGGCAAATTCCACATCGTCCTGAATCAGCGCATGGGTGCCCACCGCCACATGAATTTGCCCGTTCAGCAGATCCTGGCGAAGCACCCGGCGTTCCTTCGCGCCGGACTTGCCCACGAACAGCCCGGCCCGCAGGCCCAGCGGCGTCAGCCATTCCACACACTTGCGGTAATGCTGCTCGGCCAGAATTTCGGTGGGGGCCATTAACGCACCCTGGTAGCCATTTTCCACAGCGGCCAACAAGGTCAGAATCGCCACAATGGTTTTCCCGCTACCCACATCGCCTTGCAGCATCCGGTACATCGGCTCATCGGAGGCGATATCCTGGCCAATTTCCGCCAGCACCCGCTTTTGGGCGCCGGTCAGGTCAAACGGCAACAGTTTACGCAGTTGTTCCGCATAGCCGCCTTCTTTATACGTGAGGGACAAACCCTTGACCGTCCGCTTGTATTGCTGGCGCATCAGGCCCAAGCGCAATTGCACGTAGAACAACTCGTCAAATACCAGCCGTTCCCGCGCGGTGGTAGCCAGTTGGCGGTTTTCCGGAAAATGGATTTGCCGCAGCGCCTCTCGCAAACCCATCAGGTTATAACACGTTAAAATCTCGGCGGGCATGGGGTCGATAATGCTGTCCAGGTAATCCTGCAACGCCTGGTAAATCGCCTTGCGCAGAAAGCGCAGGTTCAGCCCTTCCGTCAACGAGTAAATCGGAACAATGCGGCCAGCGTGAATGGAATCGGCCTCTTGCGCCCCGGAGGCGTCCTGATAACTTAAAATCTCAATCTGGGGCCGGTCAATGGCCGGAATACGCTTATAACTGTCCCACTTCACCTTGCCGGACACCATCACGTCCGCGCCTTTGACGTAACGGCTTTTATAGCTTTCCAGCGCCGCCTTGCTGGACTTTCCGTAAAACCAGTTGGCGGACATCAGGCCCGTTTCGTCCTCAATCGTCACATTCACAATGGCGATATTGCCGTTTTTGGAGTTATAAGCATTCACCGCGCGAATGGCCCCGATGACCGTGACATCCTGCCCCTGTTGCAATTCCGAGATTTTGACCCGGTTGTTATAGTCCAGATATCGCCGGGGGAAGTAATACAGCAGGTTTTCCACCGTATGAATGCCCACCGTACCTAGCAGTTGCGCCAGTCGAGGGCCGACCCCCTTCAGGAATTTCACGTCCATCTCGTGGATGGATTGCCCGCCCACGGCAGGCTTTACGGTGGTCACTTTCCGCTGGGGAGCCGTCTGGGCCTGGGCCATGTTCCGCAAGAACTGCTCCATGCTTTCCATGGCGCTCATGCGACCGCCCACATCCATAAAGCGGTAGTTCTCAAACTTGCGCCGCAAGGCTTCCAGCTTGTCGCCGTCATTCAACAACATAGGCTGCAGCTCTTTCAACGTATCGCACACAAACCGGGAAAACGTTTTTTTACGGCCCTGCATATCGATATAACGGCGCTCTTTTTCAAAAGACAGCGCCTGCCGCAAATCCTTCAGTTTTAACTGCGCCTCTTCAACGGTCAGCAAGGGTATTACATCTCTAAACGCTTGATTTCAGGGGCCTGTCATGCCGGAAACCGGCAAAAGGCTTGTCCGTATTATATAATAGTGACCCGTTTTTTGAACTGAACCATTATGCGATCATTACGTCAATGCAATTAGTAACTGCTCAGGTAATGGATTGCCGAAGCAGGCCGGTAAAGCGATTGGCGACAGCAGGCGGGCGATACGATAGTCAGTGAAAATGGCTTACGCCCTAGCAAACGCCTCAGCAGACCGTACAAGAGACGATAGAGTATAGAGTTTAGGAAAGAAGGCAGGTTTTTCTCATGCGAGCACCCCAATCGACCCGTTTAACCGTATCGTTGCTGGGCAGCCTGTTGGCCACCAGCCTGCTATTCAGCGCCCTTCCGCAAACCGCGCAGGCGCAAACCTCTCCGGAGGCCATTCGTAGTTATAACGACGGTATTGAGGCCTATAATCATGGCGATGTGCCGGGCGCCCTCCGCCGGTTTGACCGAGCCGTGCAGATTGATCCCAACTACGCCGCCGCCTACTACAATATGGGCTCTATTTACTACCAGCTCAAACAGTACGGCGACGCCGCCGACATGTTCCAAAAGGCCGTCAATCTGAGCCCCACCGACAGCCAGGCCAAGTATAACCTGGCCCTCAGCCTGGAAAAGTTGTCCCACAACCAGGAAGCGGTACGGGTATTGCAGCAGATTCCGGTCAATGATCCCAAATATCCGCAAGCCAAAGCCAAAATTGACGACTTAAGCCCGCCGCTGAAAACCGCCAGCCAGAGCAAACCGGCCGCCACTACGGCCAAACCGGCGCAAAAGCCGTCCGCGCCGCTGGTCCAGCCTGCCAAACCAGCCGCCAATAAACTTTCCGCCCAGGCGTTTTCCAAGGGTTACGACGGCCCAACGGGCATTGCCATCGGGCCGGGCGGTTACATGTACGTGGCCAACTACTCCAAAAACCAGATTTACCGGGTCGGCGCCGGCGGTGAAAAATCCGTGTTCGCGCAAGGCGAAGGCATTAAAGGCCCCATTGGCCTGGCCTTCAATCCCAAAACCAACGAATTGTACGTGGCCAACTACCTGCTGAACAGCGTGTCCCGCATTAACGCATCCGGCAAGGTATCCACATTGGTTTCCAGTCTGAACAAACCCTATAACCTGTTTATGGATACGGTCAACAACGTGCTGTACGTATCCGAGCAAGATCCGGCCAACCAGATTTCCAAGATCGCCTTACCCAAGTAAGCAACCTTATTTGAGTCAACGAAAACCGGCTCTGACAGCAATAAAAAACCGGGAGTGAAAACTCCCGGTATTGTTGTGATTGCCTTTCGCCAACACCCGCAGAGCTCTGGAACTCTTTAACGGGCGGGCAATCGAACGATCACTCGGTATGACACAGCGCCCGCACAAGGCAGCGGGCACTTCTTTTCCCCCCTTCGAAAATAGCATCATGAGCCGCCATTAAGTAAAAACGGCCCTGTTTTGCGAGGTTCCCCCACTCCTTCCCCAATATCTTTAATTCCAGTTGTAAGACGTCGCCTTGAAAGTAGCCGCACTGAACTGCCCCGGAGCTTCCAAAACCAGAAACAATTACATCCCATCGAATCATTGCTTGCATTATTCTCCAATGCGGCCACAACGGGTATAACCAGCCCACGCGGACTGCCAATACCTATTGATGCTTGATTTATTAACCCACTTGAATTGATAGTTTCTCTTCTCGCTTACATCAAGAACACTCAAAAAAAACTGATGCTATTTCATTACAAAATTGTTACAAAACACTTGCTCACTGAAATAACAAAAAGACGGAACAAGCAAGAAAAATCAGCATTTCCAGCTTGCGCACATCCATAAAATATGGAGCAAAAACAATGTAAAAGAGGATGCCTCTGAATATCAAACGTATTCAGAGGCATCTAAATTTCAGCTGGCGCCTAGCTGGCCTGCTACATCTTCTCCGGTGCGGAAACACCCAGCAATTCAAGCCCTTGGGCCAGAATTTTCTGAATGGCCCGAATCAGCATCAGTCGAGCCTGGGTCAAGGCCGGTTCCGGCGTTAGGATTCGGCAAATGCTATAGAACGAATGGAACTGCGCCGCCACATCCAGCAGATACTGGGTAATAAAGTGCGGCGCGCGCAAACGAGCGGCATCCTTTACGGCGTCTTCAAACCCATCCAGATGCAGCAGCAAGGTTTTCAGCACCGCTTTTTCACGTGGCTCGCTCAAGCTATCGAACAGCAAGGCCAATTGTTCCGGTTTCAGAGCGGCCTCAAACTGTTGCAAGGCATCGGCCTGCACAAACGGGGCCACCATTTCGCCGGTATCCACATTGGGAGCTGGCTCTACCGCGTTGCGCAAAATACTGCAACAACGCGCGTGAGCATACTGCACATAAAACACCGGGTTCTCGCTACTGGCGGATGCCGCCAAATCCACGTCAAAATCCAGCGAGCTGTCGGCGGATTTGGACACCATCCAGAAGCGCGTGGCATCCACGCCCACTTCATCGACCACATCCTGCAGGGTCAGCATTTTGCGACGCTTACCCATCCGGGTGCGCTCGCCTTCCACAATCAGATTCACCAACTGACCCAGCAGCACTTCAAACTGAGCGGGATCGTGGCCCAGCGCCTGAATCGCGCCGCACATGCGGGGAATATACCCGTGGTGATCCGCGCCCCAGATGTTCAGAATGCGGTTATATCGATCGGGACGGTTGAACTTATCGTCGTGGTAAGCAATGTCCGGCGTCAGGTAGGTATAGGAACCATCGGACTTGCGCAGCACCCGGTCCTTTTCGTCCCCGAACTCGGTGGACTTGAACCACAAGGCGTCATCCGCCTCAAAGGTAAAGCCTTTGCCCGCCAGCCGCTGCAAGGTGCCGGGAATCAAATCCCGGTCGTACAGGTATTCTTTTTCCGAAATCCAGTTTTCAAAATGGACCCGCATGCGGTTCAGCAAGCCTTGCTGGTTTTCCAGCAGCACTTTTTTACTGAACACCTTCAGGTCGTTTTGCAGGGCTTCGTTTTCCAACGCAGCTTGTCCATCAGAATGAGCCGCAATAAACTGCGCTTTACGAACCTCATCCGCTAAGTACATCGATGCCACATCAATCACGTATTCACCGGGATACGGCAGCACTTCCGGCAGACTCAAGGAGTCCGGCAGCAGCCCTTCGGCTTTCAACAGTTCCACCGCGCGCCAATACACAGCCGTGGTGATGTTGCCCATCTGCACCCCCGCATCGTTAATGTAGAACTCGGCGGTCACCAGCGCACCGCAGTGGCGCAAAATCCGCACGATGGAATCGCCCAGGGCGGCCCAGCGTCCATGACCGATGTGCAGCGGCCCGGTGGGGTTGGCGGACACATACTCCAGCAGAATCCGCTCGGCCTGCAAGCTTGAATTCAGGCCCGGTTTTGCCGAATGAATCAGCGCTGCCAGCGCTTCGGCCAGCATGGACTCGGTAATGGTAAAGTTCAGGTAACCGCCGATAACAGCCACGTTGGAAAGGTGAGACCCGATGACTTCCGCAATTTTCGGCGGAGGCATTTTGGTTTGCCGGGCCAGAAAGGAAACATTCACGGCATAGTCGCCATGCTCCGGGTTGCGGGGGCGCTCCAGCTTGAAACCAGCTAGCAGGGAGTCATCCACGGCCAGGTTGTTCAGGTGGAGAGCGGCGTTTTGCAGGGCGGTGCCCAATTGGTTGAGAATATACTGTTTGATCATAGGCAAAACTCTAGCAGAAAATCCGCCTTCAACAAAGAACGACCCGCAGAAAGCACGGATCGTTCTTCAGTTGAGTCAAGTTGTTGTCCTATGCCACTGGACCGGCAGGACGATTAAAAACCGGGGAATTAGCCCTCAATTTCGTCCACTTCGGTTTCCACGGCGGCTTCGCGCGGGCCTTCCAGCAACTGAACTTCAGGATGCGTGGAGGTCGGCATATCATCGGAGGACACAAAAGAGACTTTCAGTTCCAATTCCGCCAGATGACGGCCACCAACTGAAAATTCGGTGATGCTGTCCAGGGAAATGGTCCACATTTCCTCTTCGGTGCCGTCTTTTTTATAGGATTGAATTTGCAGGCTGTCGCTGTCCACGGCGAGCAATTTACCTTCGTAGTAACGATTGAAGGCGCCTTGACGCACGAAAACGAACCTTTTTACCAAGGGCAGCAGCTTACGATACATTCCGGGGGTCTCCATCTAATAGCTCACTTTCCATCTTTCCGCAGAATATGTTTATTTTTTAATCTTAATATATGTTTATCTTGGAATCAATCCGTTTAAACTCAGCATTATTAAATTTTTTGAGGATTTTGAATCAACAGAACCATTACAACACGTCTATACATCAAAAAGTGTAGTGCTTAAACACCTTTGTTTATACACCTTGGCTAATTCTATCTTAACGCGTTTTTAATTTCATGAAAGATATGGCATGTTGAGGCCCTGAGGGGAAAACGCCTAATTATTAAGAATGCTGGACGACTGGCGCTTATCCCTCTATAATGACAAGCATAATATGTAGGTAGTAGGTCAAGTAGGCAGGTTTCATATGACTCAAGCGGCCCCACAGGTAGAAAATGCTGTCATACGGCTCGTACTGGTCGAGGACTACAAGCTGGTCCGAATCGGTCTTCGCTCCGTTTTGAACGAGGATCCTCGCATTGAAGTGGTCGGCGAGGCTGAAACCGGCGAGCAGGGCATTGATCTGATCAAGCAACTGAAGCCGGATCTGGTCATTCTGGATCTCGGCCTTCCGGGCATTGACGGCATTGAAGTCACTAAAATTATCAAGGCAATGGATGAGGACATTAAAATCATCATCCTGACCTCCCACGAGGTAGAAGACGAGGTTCTGGCCGCATTGTCCGCCGGCGCCAACGCTTACTGCCTGAAGGAAATCACTTCCAACCGACTGATTGAGGTGGTTAAGTCCGTTTATGAAGGCGCCGCCTGGCTGGATCCGGCCATTGCCGGCATGGCCCTGGAAATGTTCTCTTCCAGCGGCATGAAAACCAAAGCCAACGGCCCGGGCACCCGCACCGATTTACAACTGACCGAGCGCGAAAACCAGGTGTTGACCCTGCTGGTGGAAGGCAAAAGCAATTCAGAGATTGCCGACGCCCTGTCCGTCAGCGTTCACACCGCCAAAGCCCACGTGTGCAGCATTCTGCAAAAGTTGTCGGTCCATGACCGGGTGCAGGCCGCCGTAAAGGCAGTCAAGGAAAATCTGGTTTAAGCCTTTCAGTTCATTCAAAACCTCGTCAAAAAGCCGGAGCAAGCCAATCCCCCGGCTTTTTGCTTTTAAGGATGCGCAATTTCCGATAAGATGTCTACTATCACGGAGAGACATCTTTTCTGTTTAGAGGGTGACACCCTGCATTCCAGAGGTACGGACATGGCCCCGGAAGTGCAATCTGCCAACGCTTATTCTCAGCAGCCCGTCAACTGGGCAATTCGCACCCAGTCCCGCCGGGCGGTATTGATTCCGGCTTTATTTATGGCGCTCATGTTAATTACGGTCGGCTATACGGCATATAGTCTGGAAAGTTTGCGGCTCCAGGCGTCTACAATGGCCGTGGTGAGCAGCACCAAGGCGTTGCGGGCTCAATATGTCGCCCAGGTGTTCCTCACCAGTCATGGCGCCCATACGACGGATTACCGGATCTTGCTTCTGAATCTTAAACGGAGCGTGGATGCCTTATTACACGGGAAATCGGTTCATAACGTCATTATAACCGAGCCCGTCCGGGTTTTATCGCCGCCAACCCCGGAAATCCGGCAAGAATTGCGGCGCAAACAGGATCTCTACGATGACCTGGAACGCGCGACCTACCGTTTATTACCACTTTCTCCGGAAAGTCCCGATTATCCTCAGGCCATCCACCAGCTCTCAATCGTCATGGAGCAACTTGAGGATCCGAAGGGAGATTTGCTGAAACTTTATTTTAGCGCCGGCCAGCAACGACTCAGCAATATTCTATTAATGGGCATACTGCTGATTATGCTGACCGGGGGCGCGGGCCTGGCGTTGACCATTCAGCAATATCTGGCCTCCCGTCTACTAGCGCGAAACGAGGACCGGGTTCAGCAAATTTTTGACGCCCCACCCGTCGGAAAATTATTGGAGGACACCAGCGGAAAATGGCTGCGCGTTAACCCGCCGTTATGCGCCATGCTGGGTTATACGGAAGAAGAACTGCTGAGGCGGGAGCCTGAAGGACTGGTTCATCCCGACGACATCAGGACGGAGCAGCACGTGCGGGCCAAACTGCTGAACGGCGACATTAAGACCTACCAAATTAACAAGCGGCTGTTTCATCAGGACGGGCATATTGTCTGGACCATGTCCACGTCCAGTCTGCTTCGCAATGAAAATAACCAGGCGGAAGCCGTTATTTCCCATTTGCTGGATATTACCGAACACTTAAATACGTTGGCCCAGCTTCAGGTATCGGAAGTCCGGTATCGCACCGTATTCGAATCGGCGCTGAACGGCATCATTCTAGCCAATGCGGATGGCATCATACTCTCTGCCAACCCCTATGCCCATAATATTTTCGGTTACGAACCCGATGAATTAACCGGCCAATGCATTTCGGTGCTGATGCCGAAACGCTACCGTCAAGCCCATGAAAGTGGTATGAAGCGGGTTCGGGAAACCGGAAAATCCCGCCTGACAGGAAAGACACTGGAGCTTTCCGGTATGCGCAAGGATGGTTCGGAATTTCCCTTGGAATTAACCCTGTCCATGTGGCAGGATTCCCAGCAGCTCATAAATATTACCGGCATTATCCAGGACATCACGGAGCGCAGACAAGCCGAAGAAGAGCGGGCCGCCCTGATTAAAAGCAACAAGGCGCTGGGAGAATTCGCAATGGTGGCGGCGCACGACTTGCAAGAGCCACTGCGGAAAATTGCCTTCTACACGGAACGGTTCACACCGAAGGAAATTACGCCGGAAAATACCGAAGTTCAACAATATACCGATAAAATTCTGGCCTCGGTAAATCGAATGCAAAATTTGATCCGGGATTTGCTGAGCTTTTCTGAAGTCTCGTTGCAACCTCTGGAATTAAGCGCCATTCCGTTGAACACGGTCGTGAACGAGGCCCTTCTGGAATTGAAGCCCGATATGGAACGCCTGGGAGCTTCCGTAGAAGTGAAGGAACTGCCGATTATCAATGCGGATTACAGCCAAATGCGCCAATTATTCATTCAACTTATCCACAATGCGCTTAAATTTTGCCGAAACGGGGTATCCCCGGTAATTCGTATTTATGGTAAGGTACTGATCAAGGATACATTACTCGGATATGCCGATTTTGCTGAGATCCGCATTCAGGATAACGGGATTGGTTTTGATGAGAAGTACCTGGATCGCATCTTCAAAGTATTTCAGCGGCTGCATGGCCACAATGAATATGCGGGGACCGGAATCGGGTTGGCAATCTGTCGCAGAATTACCGAACAGCACCATGGCAGTATTACCGCTATTAGCCAACCGAATGAAGGAACGACATTTATCATTACTTTGCCTGTATGGCAAAGCAATACAGAAGAGATAGGAAAACTCCAGTGAGCTCCAATCTAAGCTTAAATAAAACCATCAATATATTAATTGCGGACGATGACCCAGATGACAGACTGATGGCGCGGGAAGCGCTGGTGCAGAGTCATTCGCCCAGTCATGTCAATTTTGTGGAAGACGGCGAGGAATTGCTGGACTACTTATATCGGCGGGGTAAATTCCAGAATGTTGAAGGGGATTTGCCCGACTTGATTCTACTGGATTTGAACATGCCTCGTAAAAGCGGTGTGGAAGCATTGCAGGAAATTAAATCCGATAATACCTTGCGCCATATACCCATCGTGGTCCTGACCACATCGAAAGAAGAAGAAGATATTTACAGGACATACGACTTAGGTGTAAATTCATTCATTACAAAACCGATTACGTATGAGTCATTGGTTAATACCATGAGAATTTTGGGGAAATACTGGTTTGAGGTTGTCCAACTTCCTTCCGAAAGACACGCCGGCTGAAATCGATCAGCCCCCGATTCGGGTGTTGCTGGTAGATGACGACGAGGATGAATATATCATTACTCGGCGCATCATTTCGGAAATCGTCGGGCGTAAGCACCTGCTAGACTGGGCGTCCAGTTATGAGCAGGGTTTGTCCATGATTGAGGAAGGGCAACATGATATCTACCTGATCGATTACCGACTGGATCAAAAAAACGGACTGGACCTGTTGCAAGAAGCCATTGAACACGGCTGCACACAACCCATGATCGTATTGACTGGTCAGGAAGCACGGGAAGTCGATATTCAGGCCATGAAGCTGGGCGCCTGGGACTATCTGGTCAAAGGCCGAATTGACGCGGCGGCGCTGGAGCGGGCGATCCGTTACACGTTGGAGCACAAGAAAGTCCTGGACGTGCTGCTGGAAAGCCAAAAGCAGCGGGAGAAATTTGTGGCCACCCTGACTCATGATCTGAAAACTCCGATTAAGGCAGAGTTTCGAATTTTTGAGCTGTTGCTCGGTGAGCGTTTCGGTCCACTGACCGAGGACCAGAAGCTGGTGATTAACGAAATGCTGCGTTCCAACCGGTTTATGTACCAGATGGTGGACAACCTGCTGACGGCCTTCAAGTTCGAAGAAGGACAAATGGTGCTGCGCATGGAAACCATCGACCTTAACGAGCTGGTTTCCTCTACGGTAATGCTTGATTTAGCGGGCCTGGCGCAGGACAAGTCCCAATCGCTGACCATGGAGTTACAGACGGATATGCCGCCCATTCCGGCGGATGCGCTGGAAATTAAACGGGTTATTTATAATCTGGTCCAGAACGCGATCAATTACACGCCAAAAAGCGGAAGAATTATCGTCAAATCCCGATTTGAAGATCACCATGCATACATCACGGTAGCAGATACCGGGCCAGGCATTGAGGAGACTATCCAGAAAAACCTGTTTGAACCTTACGCGTCTATGGCGAAACGGTACAGGCATATTGGCACCGGATTGGGCTTATACATATCCCGCAAAATTATTGAGGCGCACCAGGGGGAGCTGTCGCTAGACAGTCGGTTAGGTGAAGGAAGTCGGTTCACTTTTTCGCTGCCGGATCAGCAAAGTGAAAAAAGTCGTCAGGTTACGCTGTAAACAGTTTAACCAAAGACTTTCGGGCTTTTAAGCCACTATTTATTGTTGCACCTTTGGGGAATATGCAGACCTATAAAAGGCTGCCCATCCGGTTAGTTTTTCTTTCCGTCACTTGGGGAATAGTTGGCTTATGGTCGAATTGTTATATTAATAACTGTAACGAATATACATTTTCCAAATAGCTCAAAACGAACTTTCCACGCTTTACCACATAGCTTCCAATACGAGTTGAGAGGACAGTCTTCGCTGTAGTGAATGCAAAAACGCCGCAAGTCTGCACTCTCCACTGGTAAGGGAGCTTTTTTATTGCAAAGTTTCCATGAGTCAGTTTATCCAATTTTTAGTGAATCCAATTCCATGACACCCCATATCCCAACAATCCTGTAAGGAGGATCGAGCAATGTCCATGTCCAATATCGAATATTTGGCCTTAAAAAAGAAAGCGGGTCTTCATAACTGGGGATTTATTTCCTCCAAGGATGAATTTGACTTTGATTTGGATGAACTGGAAGAAATGGGCGTTGATGTACAAAATGTCTACTCTCCCGAGGTTTTACACCAGAACAGTTTTGGAGAATACTACGCGCTTCAGGATTTTGAAGAATAGATAAGTTCCCCATCACAGCACAGATATTAAGGGAGAGCAGGCCCATGTGGACCTTTAATGAAACGCCGAATCAGGAAGAAAAAGTGTTAAGCTGGAACGACTTTCCGCCCAGCAGGCCAAAGCCGGAAGAGGCGACGATACCTCATATAGCTGCGTACTTACGGGGACTACTGGAGAGCTACGAAGAATCAGAGTTTATTAAATATCTGGTTGCCCCGTCGCCAATGGCGTTATCCGGCTTTTTCCATTGTGCTGAAACCGAAATATATTCCGCATTGCAGGAATTGCAACGCCAGGGCTATGAGACAGAGACCAACGGTAGTGCGGCGCCAGTTATTCTATGGGATCCGTTGATCCGGAGGAAAACGGTTCGCCGTAAAGAGTCAAATCTTTGGCAGCATTTCTATCAACTGATTGCAGCGCCAACGGCACAGCCTGTTATCAGCTAAATTCGGCCATAATTCACTACTCAACAGAGGGGATTAATCAAGACATGAACATCAAAGACTCAGTTTACCGGCGTATCAACAGGCATCATAAAGTGGACATTAGTGCTTATCTGGAACAGATGCTTAAAAATAAGCACCGCGCCACACGAGACGCATGCCTATTTCTCCCCTCCGTTGTGAATATGGCACGTCAGCTTGGTTGCTCCGCATTGGACATACAGGAGTCCATGGCTGAACTAATCAATAAAGGATATAAATTCCTGGCAATTAACCACGACACACCTGTAACCGTATGTATTACAACCAGTTAACTAACTACTATACTCAATTCCTTCAACAACACGATAAAGCCCCAGACGTTTCTTGTACGCTGGGGCTTTATATTCATTCATGGCTTTAATTGTGTTCGGCTAACAGTTAGTTAAGCTTACAATCACAATATTGTTTAAATAACCTAACCGACTAATATACAATACGCACAAATTAACTTACTATAATAATTGTAATTGGGTTCTTCTTAACACCTCAGCCTCATCCACATTTAGAATAATTTTATCCTTTGCGGATGGTCTAGGAGTCATTCGATAAATAGGTGAAAACCTATTAGGTAGATGACTATTACACCTACTGTTCGCAGAGGATTTTTTTTAGTTGAAAAGCCCTTTCAGGGATTGGAAAATTCCGTTTCCATCGACATGTGTTTCCCGCCCGTGGAATAGGGTGCGTTTTGTGCGAACAATTTGGTTTCCATCCATATCAGTAACTGTTACGTTATTCCCAGGCTTAACGGTAGCTTCATTTCCAAGGACTTTTGTATGGGTCGTTGTACGCCCAAAGAGCCCGGTTCTTTTCTCTACCCGGTTTCCTAAAGCATCCTGATAACTATTGGACTTAGTGCCAAACCATCCTTGGCTTTTCTCGACTTTAAAGCCCGGACCATCAACCACCAATGATCCAGCAAAGGCAGGGACAGTTCCCATTGCAATAACGCTGAGCATTGTGAGACCAATAAATTTTTTAAACATAGCCGGGGACACCTCATCCTAATAAACTTCCATTAAAAGAAATTCTTATTAGTACCCTAGACAAATCCCCCACTGACGTTGGAGTCAATGAGGGATTTGAATAAATAAACCCTTGGCGGAGAGCTATCTTTCCGGGACCTTACGGTCCGAGTATTGTTGCTGTGAGCAGTCTTTTCGGCCGTGTTCGGAATGGGAACGGGAGTTTTCCTGTCACTAAACCACCAAGGAAACTTGGGCTGCTTCAGTGTGTATCACTGAGGCGTGTCACCTTGAGGACTGCATAGACGGCCATTGCTGGCCTGTTGAATCTCATTTTGATCTGTGTATCTAGATGAATCAGTTTATAGGAAAAGCCCTCGTCCGATTAGTACTACTCGACTGCATATGTTGCCATACTTCCATCTGTAGCCTATCAACCAGATTATCTTCCTGGGGACTTACCGCGTTAACCGCGTGAGAGATCTCATCTTGTGGTGGGCTTCGCACTTATATGCTTTCAGCGCTTATCCGCTCCGGACACAGCTACCCGGCGTTTACCACTGGCGTGATAACCGGTACACTGGCGGTCCGTCCGACCCGGTCCTCTCGTACTAAGGTCAGATCCACTTCAAATCTCTTGCGCACATGCCGGATATGGACCGAACTGTCTCACGACGTTCTGAACCCAGCTCACGTACCGCTTTAATGGGCGAACAGCCCAACCCTTGGAACGTACTACCGCTCCAGGATGCGACGAGCCGACATCGAGGTGCCAAACCTCCCCGTCGATGTGGACTCTTGGGGGAGATCAGCCTGTTATCCCTATGGTAACTTTTGTCCGATGAGCCACGGCCCTTCCATGAAGAACCGCAGGATCACTAAGCCCGACTTTCGTCCCTGTTCGACTTGTAGGTCTCACAGTCAAGCTCCCTTCTGCCTTTGCACTCTTTGGCCGATTTCCATCCGGCCTGAGGGAACCTTTGGGCGCCTCCGCTACTCTTTAGGAGGCGACCGCCCCAGTCAAACTCCCCGCCTGCCACTGTCCAGTCGCCGGAATTGTGCGGCAAACTGTTAGAAATCCAACTTTACAAGAGTGGTATCTCAACGACGGCTCCACGAAGACCAGAGTCCTCGTTTCAAAGCCTCCCACCTATGCTGCGCATGTAAAGTCAAATTTCAATGACAAGTTAGAGTAAAGCTCAATAGGGTCTTTCTGTCCTGGCATGCGTAGGCCGTATCTTCACAGCCATTCCTATTTCACCGAGTCCCTCTCCGAGACAGCTCCCAGATCGTTACGCCATTCGTGCGGGTCAGAACTTACCTGACAAGGAATTTCGCTACCTTAGGACCGTTATAGTTACGGCCGCCGTTCATCGGGGCTTAGGTTCAAAGCTTCGCGTTGCCGCTAACCTCTCCCCGTAACCTTCCGACACCGGGCAGGCGTCAGCCCCTATACATCGTCTTGCGACTTAGCAGAGACCTGTGTTTTTGGTAAACAGTCGCCTGGGACTCTTCGCTGCAACCCTATCACGCTTCAGACCGCATGGATCCTACACGCTACCAGGGTACCTCTTCTCCCGAAGTTACGAGGCTATTTTGCCGAGTTCCTTAGAGAGGGTTATCTCGCGCACCTTGGTATTCTCTACCTACCCACCTGTGGCGGTTTACGGTACGGATATTATTAAACCTGGCTCGCGAAGCTTTTCTCGGCAGTGTGGCGTCTGTACCTTCGAGTCCGTAGACTCTACTCATCACGTCTCACGTCTTAGCGCCGGTGCGGATTTTCCTACACCAACTAGCTACACGCTTGAACAGGCACATCCAATCGCCTGCGTACATAGCCTCCTGCGTCCCTCCGCAGCTCATAACGGTTTAACAATAGTTCAGGAATATCAACCTGATGTCCATCGACTACGCCTTTCGGCCTCGCCTTAGGATCCGACTAACCCCACGCGGACGAGCCTGCCGTGGGAAACCTTGGGTTTTCAGTGCATTGGATTCTCACCAATGTTTTCGCTACTCAAGCCAGCATTCTCACTTCCGCTTCGTCCACCAGTCCTTATCGGTCTGACTTCAACCTACAACGGAACGCTCCCCTACCCAAATGTCCTTAACGGACACTTGCCATAGCTTCGGTACTACGCTTAGCCCCGTTCATTTTCCGCGCATTATCTCTTGACCAGTGAGCTATTACGCACTCTTTTAATGGTGGCTGCTTCTAAGCCAACATCCTGGTTGTCTATGAAATAACACCTCGTTAATCACTTAGCGTAGATTTTGGGACCTTAGCCGATGGTCTGGGCTGTTTCCCTTTTGACCACGGAACTTATCTCTCGTAGTCTCACTGCCGTACAATAACTTTACCGGTATTCGGAGTTTGTCTCGATTTGGTACCCCGTTCTAGGGCCCGCACCGAATCAGTGCTCTACCCCCGGTAAGATAAATACGACGCTGTGCCTAAACACATTTCGGGGAGAACCAGCTAGCTCCTCGTTCGATTGGCATTTCACCCCTAACCACAACTCATCCCCGAATTTTTCAACATTCGTGGGTTCGTACCTCCACGTAGTGTTACCTACGCTTCACACTGGTCATGGTTAGATCACGAGGGTTCGGGTCTAACTCCAGTAATTATGTTCGCCCTATTCAGACTCGGTTTCCCTGTGGCTCCGGGTATTAACCCCTTAACCAACTACTGAAGTTAACTCGCTGGCTCATTCTTCAACAGGCACGCCATCACCCTATCAATAGGGCTCTGACTGCTTGTAAGCACACGGTTTCAGGTTCTATTTCACTCGGGTTTCCACCGTTCTTTTCGCCTTTCCGTCACCGTACTAGTTCACTATCGGTTACGAGCAGTATTTAGCCTTGCCAGATGGTCCTGGCGGATTCATACGGTATTTCACGTGCACCGTACTACTCGGGAAACCTCCAGAAGTCCGTTCGCTTTCGTCGACGTGGCTATCACACTCTTTGGCCCAGCTTTCCAGCTGCGTTTGACTAGCTTAGGATTTGTAACTTCTTGCTGAGATGACAGTCTCAGCGGGAGTTCCCACAACACCCGATACACAACGCCTGTCAGCTTGACATGTATCAGGTTTAGGCTCTTCCCCGTTCGCTCGCCGCTACTAGGGGAATCTCTGGTTTGATTTCTTTTCGTCCAGGTACTAAGATGTTTCAGTTCCCTGGCTTACCTCCGTGCACCCTATGTATTCAGATGCCGGTCACTGGACATAACTCCAGCGGGGTTGCCCCATTCGGATTTCCACGGATCAAGGCTCATTTGCAACTCCCCGTGGCGTATCGCCGCTTATCGCGTCCTTCTTCGGCTGCTCGTACCAAGGCATTCTCCGTGCGCTCTTGGTAGCTTTACCTAAAACATTGATTCATCCTTTTGCGAGTAATCCTTTTTGTTTCGATTGTTTCTCGATTGAAATAGATTACGCAAACAGAATCTTAATTTTAGAGATTCAATTTGATCTATGCAGTTGTCAAGGTACAAATTTCAAGGCTCTCACCCTGAAGACTGAATAGCGAAACAGACTCAACGTTCAAATGCGCCTTTGACAAGCAGACTAAACGTTAGCCTCAAAAACTGCTTGCTACACTGCATCGGAAACCGATACAGATGACGTCGACCTAGGAGTGCGAGTCACTGCAAATGGTGACTCATACTCTCCTTAGAAAGGAGGTGATCCAGCCACACCTTCCGGTACGGCTACCTTGTTACGACTTCACCCCAATCAAGAGTTCCACCTTAGGCGGCTCCCTCCTTACGGTTGGGACACCGACTTCGGGCATAACCCTCTTTCGTGGTGTGACGGGCGGTGTGTACAAGGCCCGGGAACGTATTCAACGCAGCGTGCTGATCTGCGTTTACTAGCGATTCCGACTTCACGTAGTCGAGTTGCAGACTACGATCCGAACTGAGGGGAGGTTTGTGGGATTTGCCAGACATCGCTGCCAAGCGACCCATTGTCCTCTACCCATTGTAACACGTGTGTAGCCCTGGACATAAGGGGCGTGATGATTTGACGTCATCCCCACCTTCCTCCGGTTTGTCACCGGCAGTCTGGCCTGAGGGTTCAGCATCTTACGACCTGTAACAACAGACCACGAGGGTTGCGCTCGTTGCGGGACTTAACCCAACATCTCACGACACGAGCTGACGACAACCGTGCACCACCTGTCTTACGGCTCCCGAAGGCACCCCCTGCTTTCACAGAGGTTCCGTAGATGTCAAGCCCAGGTAAGGTTCTTCGCGTTGCATCGAATTAAACCACATGTTCCACCGCTTGTGCGGGCCCCCGTCAATTCCTTTGAGTTTCAACCTTGCGGTCGTACTCCCCAGGCGGGATACTTATCGCGTTAGCTACGGCACAGAAGGGGTCGAATCCTCCTACACCTAGTATCCATCGTTTACGGCCAGGACTACAGGGGTATCTAATCCCTTTCGCTCCCCTGGCTTTCGTTCCTCAGCGTCAGTTACGGCCCAGTCTCGCGCTTTCGCCACCGGTGTTCCTCCAGATATCTACGCATTTCACCGCTACACCTGGAATTCCCGAGACCTCTACCGCACTCTAGCCGCCCAGTTTCCAATGCCATGCTGGCGTTAAGCGCCAGTATTTAACATCAGACTTAGGCAACCGCCTACGAACTCTTTACGCCCAATAATTCCGGACAACGCTTGCATCCTACGTCTTACCGCGGCTGCTGGCACGTAGTTAGCCGATGCTTCCTCTGCAGGTACAGTCAATTTTATTCCCTGCTGACAGTAGTTTACGAACCGAAATCCTTCATCCTACACGCGGTGTTGCTGCGTCAGGCTTTCGCCCATTGCGCAAAATTCCCTACTGCTGCCTTCCGTAGAAGTGTGGGCCGTGTCTCAGTCCCACTCTGGCTGGTCATCCTCTCAGACCAACTACTGATCATTGCCTTGGTAGGCCTTTACCCTACCAACTAGCTAATCAGACGCAGGCCGATCCTTTACCGAAATTCTTTAATCAATGGTATTTCAACCACCGACTTATGCGGTATTAGCACCGGTTTCCCGATGTTATCCCCCAGTAAAGGGCACGTTACCTACGCGTTACTCAGCCGTCCGCCACTGATGGTTCCCGAAAGAACCTCATCGTTCGACTTGCATGTATTAAGCACACCGCCAGCGTTCGTCCTGAGCCAGGATCAAACTCTCCATTACAGAATCTTTCAAATGACCGTTGCCGGTCACCAGTGAACCTAGTATAAAACCAGGTCCCGAATTCTTCAGGATTATTCCTGTTTGATTGGCTCTCGTTTTTTAGATTTGAACGGAGTCTTTTAATGTTTCACTATTCAGTTTTCAAGGTACGAGGGGCTTTGGGAGTCTTATCCTAGTTCGACCAGTTGAGCTTGTCAA
>JAJQJM010000141.1 GCA_021323475.1 Vampirovibrio sp. | reverse complement strand
CGCGATGTGCGGGTGGGTCTGGAAGTATTCGCCGGTGATAATTACGTGCTATCGCCCCCCACCAGCCGACACAACGAAGTGGAAGCGTATTTACGCGCCTTACGCCGGGAAGATTTGAAGCCCCGCACCGAAATCGGCAGCGCGCTGCATTCCGCATTAAAGCTGTTGGAGACGAAACCGGCCAAGCCTCAATCAACATCCGAATCCTCTGACGCAAAGACCGAACAATCCCAAACCGAGAAACAAAACCCGAACCAAAGGCCGGATAAAGTCATCATTCTGCTGAGCGATGGTGACAGTCACGAAGGCTATCCGTGGGATCAGGCCGCCCGTGACGCGCTGAAGCAAAACGTGATCATTCACTCCATCGGCATCGGAAGCCCTCAAGGGGGCGTTATTCAATATCAGGGCCTGGAATTGCCGGTTAACTTCGATGAAACCACCCTGAAGCGTATTGCGGAAATGGCCCAAGGCCAATACTTCCGGGTATTTAAAGAAGCGGATTTCCATAAGGTATACGAGCAAATCCACGCCCGCACCGTTCATTATGAAGAGCGTGACGTGGATTTAGCTTATCTGATGGCAGGAGGCGGCCTGCTGGTGATGCTGGCCGCCCTGCTGCTATTGTTATTGATTTAAGTGCTGTTTATTTAATCCGGTTGTCGATCTCGGTAATGCAATCCCAGGCCTCCTGGAAGTTGGAGCGCATTTCAACGGCCTTCATGTATTCGGTGCGGGCCTCATTCCACTGCTGCAACTTCTGGTAGTTCTGACCCTTCAGGAAGTGCAACACTTCATGCTCTCCAAAGAACTGCAAGGATAGATCCAGACAAGCCAGACTTTTCTCGTAAAAGCCCAACGTGTGGTACACCTGGCTGAACCAGAACGGCATGTTGCTTTCGCCCGGATAGTAGTAGTACTGTTCCAAAGCGCGTTCCATCAACATCAGAAGATCATCCTGCTGGCCTTTTAGGCCTTTGTTGCAGACATCCACCAAGGCTTGCCCGTAACAGGAGAAAATGTGGGGATCCGCCAGGTTCAGTCGCATATGGCCCAGCATCACGTTCAGTTTGGCAACCGGGTTTTCCTGATCTTTGTATGGCATGGTAGCGCAGACGGAGTTGATGGGGGTGGAGCGATCCAGCTTTTCCTGGAACAGGTAGTTCAAGCGCTCAAACTGGCAATCGGGCTCATCCATCTGAATACAGCAAACGGTTTGCAGGCTCACATTCTTGCCGGTGGTATGGAAGAACTGTCCGCCGCCCTTCTTAAAGAAAGTACCCATCGCGTCATAGTTCACCATATACGAGAACGTACCGTCGTGAATGGCAAAATCATGCTGGTAGTACCGAATCATCTCGTACGGGCAGGTATATGCCTTGTCAGATGAGAAAAGCACCAGTCTGTTGTTGGCCAGCGCCTGAAGGTTTTTAATAACCTGCAGGGTTCCCAGCGGGAACAAAACGGTTCCATTCTTGATGTTGTGCCGGTAATGGTTCAAAAGCTCGTTGAAGCTGGGTTCATTGTAGTAATTGGTGTTATACAGCTCGTGATATTCAAACTTGGTTTCTACCTGGGTAATGTGGATTTCCGAATTGGGATCCACCCCTTCAATATTACGGAGTAAGGTAACCCGTCCTTCTTTCAGCACTTTGGATTCCACCCGGAACACATCGACCGGCATTGAATCAAAGAAGTAGTTGCCGATTGCCAGCAGGGGATTCTTGATTACTTCGGAGGAAATGGTTTCACCGGACACCCGCAGGTTCAGTACGTTTTCCTGCAGCGGATTGAGTACCGCAAAATCCAGCAGGCCTTTTTCCACAAAGGGTTTCAGCTTGTCATGCCCCTGCCAGAAGGTGGGGTTTTTGTCCGTAAAGTCCGTCATGATGTACTTGAAGCGCACCTTCTGCAACTTGGAGAAGCAAGAGATTTTACGTTCCAGCTCCCGCAGCAGGTGATGAGTGAAGCGCCCCGTACCGGTGGCCATTTCCACAATGTACAGCGGCTCATTCAAATCCAGGCGGTCATAATAGTCTTCAACAAACGCCAGAATCATTTCCGCGTAAGATTCGGAAAAGTACACGCTGTTGGTGATAAACATGGGGATACCCGCCTGCCAGGCGTTAATGCCCAGGTTAGAGTAATAGTTGTGCATAATATCCCACAGCAAACACTGGGACAGCGGGCGACCGTGATCGACCACCACTTTGCCGGGAGGTGCTTCCGGCATGACTGTCGGTCTGGCTACCGGTTGGGCCACTACGGGCGTTACGGAGACATTTTGCAACAACGAGGAAGAGGTGCTCACCTCATCCAGAATTAAGTCCAATGGATTTGGAAGGCCGGTCTGCAAATGATTCAGGAGACCCTGAGCCTGGGGCTGAGTAACCGAGAGAACCTCGTGATGCGTATCGACGGAGGCTTCACCGGTGGTAATCCCTTGATTGACGGGTTGCTGCATGAGAGTCTCCTTAAAATGCTACACCTTTCATAAATGAATAAAAACAATCAAGAGATAGATATTTCCTATTGATATTGATTTGTTAAAAAATATATCTTTATTGCATCATTTGATTTTAAAAAAGATTCAATTTTTGACACTGGCTGCCGATACCCTAGTACAGAATGTCCATTTGCCCCATGTTTGCGGCACAACCTTGATGGAGAACCGGCATGAGCACCCTCCCAACGGAGCCCAGTGAAAATTCCTACTTTAAGAAGATCCTGAGCCAGCTGATCGCGGGGGCATTAACGGTTCTGGTGCTGGCCGTTATTTTCGGGACATTCGCACTGTTTCACATGGACCGTATGGTGGAGCAGTTGGAAATGAAAAGTTATGACTTGCGGAACCAGGTCCAGTGGGGTGAACCGAGCAAACGGCCCAGCCCGGATATTGTGATTTTGCAGTTTGATGACTCATCGCTGAACGTACTGAACGATGAGTTCGGGGTTTGGCCCTGGCCGCGGGATGTACATGCCCGCATGATCCACTTTTTGAACAAGGTTGGCGTTCGCAGCCTGCTGTACGACATCATGTTCGTTTCCCACCGCAAGGGCAGCGAAGAAGCCGACGAAATGCTGGTTAATGCCTTCCACCAGTACGACAACGTGTACCTCAGCATGAACTTCGACAACGAACTGGCGGAAAGCCAAAAGCTGGGCAAAGACATGACGCCCATGGATATTGAGATGCTGAAGCCGCTCTCCGTCAAGCTCAACTCCAATCTCAATGAAGCGCCCTCCAACAGTCCGCTAAAGCTGCGAAAAGAGCCGGACGGCACCATCTTCTTCGATAACAATCACATGACCTTCAACCATTACCGCAGCATTATGCCGAGCCTGCTGGCCAAAGGCAGCAATATCGGCATCATCAACCACGGCGCGGATGACGACGGGGTCAGCCGCAGCAACCCGCTGTTCTTCCGATTCAAATACCATGCATTCATCAAGAGTCCCAATATGCCCATTGCCCAGAAAGAGGCAATATGGTACGACAGCAGAGGAAACCGTGTCGATAAGGACGGTTACCTGCTTGAGAAGTCGGTCTACCCGCCCATTACCCCGAAAAAAGACGGTTCCGGCTACGTGGACAGCAATCCGAGCTACCCACAGCCCGTGGATAAGGAAGGATACCTGATAGATGGTTACGGTAACCATGTCTACAAGCGAGATCCCAACGTAACCACGCTCTATTTTCCCTACCTGGGCTTGCGGGCCATGCTGGATTTGAAATTTCCCAAAGATAAGCCCCAAATGACGCTGACCAAAGACGGGCACCTGAAATTCAAGGATTATGACGTTCCCCTGAATACCAACGGTGATTTTCTGGTGAACTGGTACAACGTGAACGTAAGCTGGGAAGAGTACCGCAAGAATCTTCGGGAACTAAAAGCCTACGGCTCGCTGCTATCCGGCAGGCTGAAAGACCTGGAAAGCTCGCTGCGGGCAGCACCACCGAATTCCGCCGAGTTGAAAAAAATCCAGCACTCCATTAAAGAGAACCATGACGAATACCAGAAAGTGCTGGGCATGGAGCAAATGCTGGAAGAGGCGTTAAAAAGCGATTATACCCCTCAGCCCTATCGTATGATCTCGGCCTGGGAAGTCATTCGCACCATGAAAAAGGAAGAGGCCGGATTGCCGCTGACGCCGGAAGACATCGCCCTGAAGAAAGACCTGAAGGATAAGGTCGTTTTCGTGGGGGCAACGGCCGTGGCCGCTTACGACATTAAAAACACGTCCATCCACTCCACCATGCCGGGGGTAGTTTTACAGGCCAACCTGTTTGACAACCTGCTGCAAAATGACGGCAAGTACATCCGTCGGGTGGATCCCAGCATCAATTTCACCATTACCATCTTCATCTGTTTGCTGGCGGCGGGCTGTACCTTTAAAATGCGCTCGGCCCTGGCTGGTTTGCTCACCACGGCCAATGTGGCGGTGCTGTATGTGCTGGTCACCATCATCCTGTTCCAGTCCATGAACCTGTGGGTGAACATCGCCATGCCGCTGGTATCGCTGATTATCACCATTACAATTACGTTTATGCTGAAGTACATTTTAAGGGACAAGGACTACGAAAAAACCTATGCCCTGGCTACCACGGACAGTATGACCGGCCTGTACAACCACCGGTTCTTCCAGGAGCATATGCGTCGGTCCATCGATCAGGCCGGCCGGTTCAAGCACAAGTTCTCCCTGGTGCTCATCGATATCGACTTCTTCAAGAAGTTCAACGACACCTACGGCCACCAGGCCGGGGACGAAGTGCTGCGCCAGGTAGCCCGCAAGCTGAAAAAGACCGTGCGCAACGTGGACATTGTGGCCCGCTACGGGGGCGAGGAAATGGCCATCATTCTGGACCGGGCCAACGAGGAAGAAGCGCTGGCCGTGGCCCATAAAATCGTGCGGGCCGTAGCCGAGGAAGCCTACCCCATTGCGGAAGGCGTGGCCAAGCACGTGACCATCAGTTGCGGGGTGGCCACCTACCCGACGCACGGCGATAGCCCATCCCAGCTGATTGAGTTCTCCGATGCGGGCCTGTACCGCGCCAAGGAAAACGGACGGAACCAGGTGGGCTCCCAATACGATACCCCTCCCCCGGAAGGCGGCGATTCCCAGGCGATCCATGCCGCTTAACCATTAACCCCGCATTTACGAGTCTAGAAACGCTCTGTTGATTTAATCATCACAGGGCGTTTTTGTTGTTAATTTTCTTGTATATGCAATTATTTGTTGACTCTACAGCTACCATAATCTGATAACATATGAATAGTCTAACCATTCCTTTCTTTCTTACGTAAAATTCAGGTCCTGATCAGGACCTTTTTTTTTGGGCAAAACCCCTTCTACCAGCCCATTTCCAGAATTGAATAATTACGCGGTAATCTGCCGGTTATTTACCATGTCCGGCAATTCCACACCCGGCTCTCCCAAAGGAATCCGGAAGCCGAATGTGCTGCCGGAACCTATTTCGCTTTTCACAAACACTTCACCGCCGTGGTGTTTCTCAATGGCGATTTTCACCAGATGCAAGCCTAAGCCGGTCCCTTTGACCGTGTGCACCTTGTTTTCCACCCGGTAAAACCGATCGAAAATATAGGGCAAATGCTCTTCCGGAATACCAACGCCAGTATCCTGCACGGACACTTCCAGCGCGTCGCCCAGTTCGGTCAACTCGGCGCGCACCTTAATCCGACCGCCGTCATCGGTGTACTTAATGGCGTTGCTCAGCAGGTTTCGCAGCACTCGCTCAATGCTGTCGCTGTTAATGTATAGCTTGGGCAGGTTGGATTCGATGGCGGTGCTGAGGGTAATGCTTTTCTGATCGGCCAACACCTTGACGGATTGCACGGTCAGGTTGATCACCGGCGTCATATCGGCCAGTTCGCGCTCCAGCACCACCGCGCCTTCATCCAACCTGGAGAAATCCAGAATGTCATTCACCAGCTTTTTCAGACGATCGGTTTCCACGTTAATCGTCTCGATAAATTCATCGTAGGTTTCCGGATCCAAATCCTTGCCGTGGTTATAAATGGTATCCACGTAACTTTTAATGGTCGTCACCGGGGTACGCAATTCGTGACTGACGTTGGAAATGAAGCTGGTTTTCATCTTGTCCACTTCGGTTTCCTTGGTCACATCATGCATAATCAGCACAAAGCCCAGCATATCGCCCTCAGCGTCCTGAATAGGGGACAGCATTACTTTTAAGGTTTTCTCCGGCATTTCCAGCTTATGGGTAAACAGTTGCGGCACGTGTACCGGGTCTTCGTGGTACACCTGCTCGAAGTCCTCGATAATCGGCTCAAAGCAACGGGTGCCGTCCACGGTGATGTATTCCTTCAAGCTGGCGCCCATCGCCCATTGCGCGGATTTATACCCCAGCATCTCGGAAGCGGAATCGTTGATAATGGCCACTTTGGCTTGCATGTCGCACACCACCACGCCATCAGCGATACTCAGCAGAATGGCCTTCAGCTTGTTGCGCTCGAAGGTAATGGTTTCCAGGTTCTGCTCTTCATAAGTCCGCAACCGCATAGACATATCGTTAAAGGACTCGGCCAGGGTTTTCAGTTCGCCCCACAGGTCATGCTCCAGGATTTTATAGCCGAAATCCCCGGTAGACAGGCGCTTAACACCCCGCACAAACGTGCGCAGGTGCTTGCTGAGGATATAGGTGTTCATGGAAACCGCTAAAATGGAAATGAGCCAGGCGCTCATAAACACCCAGAAGATAATGTTGCTGGTGGCCGATTTGATTTCCCGCAAGGTTTTGCCGGTTAATTTAATGTGAACCGTGCCCACGGTTTTAGACTCCACACCCTCCGGCATCATTTTACGCAACGGGGTGGAATAATCGCTGGAATTGCGCAAATCTTCCCGTGAAAGGGGCTTATTGCTTTTGTAGATCAACTTATTGCGGCCGTCATAAAACTCAATCGCCGCAATATCCTCGCTGGAAGCTACCATATCATCGGTAAAGGACTTAATGTCCAATTCCGGGTTACGCGAAGACAAACGCTCCACACCGCCTACCGCCACCACGTTGGTAATCATGTTGGCAAAGCGGTCGTAATTATCGTTCAGAGAGTTGTGATAATTGACGTAAATACCGTAGGCCACAATCAAGAAGGAAAAAGAAATCGTGGTAATGACCAAGAGCAAAATCTTGTTCTCGGACGAGAAAAATTTCTTTTTCCACACAGTAAGACCTAGCCTCGGCTTTCCATATCGTTGAGCGGACTGCTCCACTTCACACCAACACTATTTTACAGGATATTTACAATGCGGTGTGCGCAATCCCTTAAAGCCGACCCCGTCTATTCCAGAATGCGGCCCTGCAACAATTCCACGGCATGCTTCTTGGCTTCGCTCAAATCCACGTCACCACTGGTTAACGAACCTGATGCCATCGGCGTAGCCGGAGCCTGTACCGATGAGACAGGAGTATCATCCTCGTCATCCAGATCAAACGGGGGTTCATCGTCATCGTCAAATGGCGGCATATCCATTTCTGGCGGGCCGTCATCGTCCATCATCGCCATGGCCTCAATCAAGGAGCCCCCCCCTTGTGCCGGAGCCGATGGTGCAGGCTCGCTTAGCGCTTGAACTGGGGCCGGGTTTGCAAAATTTGCGGCTGGCGCAGCGGCGGCCATTACCGGTTCCGGTGCGGGGGCCGGTACCTGAACGGGTCTGGCCGCAGGAGCCGCCGGAGCGGCAACCATACTGGAGGCAGGCTTATTCTTGTTCAGCACCACATCAATCCGAATGGGGCGACCATACACCTTATCCACTGCCCTTTGCAGGTGGGTAAACTTGTCCGGCTTTTTCAGGGTATTCAAATGGGCATCGGACAGGCAGCCAAGGGTCAACACATCCCCGTCCAGGCTCATGGGGAAGGTCTGCTGCTGAAGCAGGGAACGGAACATGAGGCTGGGAATCGCCGCACAAACTTGCGCATACATGCCTTCCAGCGAACCGGACGCGGCAGCAGGTTTGGCGGGTGCAGCCGCCTGAGCCGCCACGGGCTGCGGAGAAGGGGGCATCGCCTGAGAGATATGAGCCGGGGCACTCTGAGTAGCTGGCGGCATGGCCGGTTGGGCAGGCATTGGCGCTTGTTGGGAAGGCTTCGGCCTCGCGGGAGCTACCGGGGCAGCCGCTGGAGCCGATTGGCCTGCGGGCATGGGCATCGGTGCTTGGCCAGTCAGTTGGGACTCCAGCCTGGAAACCCGTTCCGATAAATCTTTCACCAATTGAATTTCGTGGCGGTAGGCCAATTCAATCAGGCCCACTTCCAACCAAAGCTGCGGTTGGCTGCTGTTACGGATGTTTCGCTCCACGAACGAGAGGCGGCCAATAATCTGCGGAACTTCTTCCACTTCGGGAAATAAAGCGGCCTGCTCCGCCAACTGACGGAAATAATCCGGCGGCAGGGACAGCAGCTCCGGGTTGGCATTTGCGCCCACCGTTTGCACCAATAA
>JAJQJM010000014.1 GCA_021323475.1 Vampirovibrio sp. | reverse complement strand
AGTCGGGTCACCCACGACAATAATGCTGTTGGTGTGGTAATCCGCAGTGACCGGCATTGGCGTGGCTCCGCCGCTGCCACCTCCCCCGGTTGCGGCAGTACCGCCCCCGCCGGAAGAACCGCCGGTGCTTCCACCGCTACCGGCCGCGTTTGCCCGATCAGCGAACACGGTGGTGTTCAGAAAATCCGCGACGACTCGTGCGTTGGCGTTCCGCAGCGGGAAGATGCGGGTCATGTTTTTCTTGAAGGACTGGCCTTTTTCCGAATCGGCTTCAGCTACCATTAAATTCCTGCCTTGCACGGAATAAGCCAGGTTGGAATAAGTCTTGATGGTGTCCAGCGCGTCCGCAATCGTAACGTTGTTCAAATCCACGGTAATCGTGCCGGTCACGGATTCGTCCAGCAGCACGTTAAAGCCGCCTTGCTGGCCCAGGGCGCGCAAAACGTCCTGTACATCCACGCCCCGAAAGGACATGGTCACCTTGCGGTTAGCACCCGGCACCGGGACGCTTTCCCGCAGGTTGGCCGGGTTCACGGTCAGCCGGACGTCGCCGGTCAATACATCCTGCCCGGCAGCCAGAGCAAACGAGTCGATCAGGCCGCTGCCGGCCAACATGCACAGGCTAAGCGACAGGCTGATGAGTTTAGATCCCGAATGAAACAATTTGAAACGTGTCATGATGAATTAGTTTCCTCCCGCCAGGCTGGTCTGCATTGGAGCGCCGGTGGCCGTGCTGGTATTGACCGGCGTGAGTTTGGTGTTATTCACGATATGGGGCGTAATCAGCAGGACGATTTCAGAGCGTTTCGAGCTGCGTTGGGACGCCCGGAACATGGCGCCTACAATCGGCAAATCGGCGACGCCCGGTAATTTATCGTTTCGCATGGTGTCCCGCTGCTGGATTAATCCACCGATGACCAGCGTTTCGCCATTTTTGATCCGCACATTCTGGGTCAGCATGTCCCGCTTGCTGAGCAACGTAATCAGGTTGCCCTGGGAGTCGCGGCTCTGGCTGAGGACACTGGTAACAGACGGACGCAGGCGCATGCTGACGGTGCCGTCTTCGCCCACCTTGGGCAGAATGTCCATAACGATGCCCGCTTCGCCGATTTCAACGGTCTGGGTGGAGAAGCCGCTGGGATCAATCTGGGTGGTGACCCGACGCACGATTTCATCCACGATGCTGATAATGGATTCGGTATCGTGGGTGGCCACAATGGTTGGGTTCGCCAGAATCTTGGCCTTGTTATCGGTCACCAGCGTTCGGATCTGGGCCATGTAATCCGTGTTTCTCAGCACCGGGTTGGTGGTGAACACGATGCCGGAACGTCCGAAGTTGTTGGTATCTGTTGCGTCCACGGTCGGCATGCCGATCAGGCCGGTTGGCAGTCGGGTACTGGTTTGCCCGACGCTGCTGACGGCGGTGTTGTTGAAGCCGCCTTGCAACTGGCCGTCCGCCAGACCGAGCCGGGTGGATAATTCTTTGACCCCGGTATCGGTAATCTCAATCAGCGACGCTTCAATGGCCACCTGCGGCAATTGGGCGTCCAGGGTGGGAATCAGGGATTCCGCCATCGCAATCTGCTCAGCGGTGCCCATAATGGTAATCGAGTTCTGGCGGGTATCGGGGATAATCAACGTGCCTTCCGGTGAAACGGACAGGCTGTCGGTGGCTTTGACCGCCCCGCGCAGAGTGACCGCGCTGGATAAACCGGCAGTGGCTTGAGATCCGCTGCTGCTGCCAAAATTATTGATGCCGGTACCTTCCTGAATATCCTGCCGCTCTACACGCATGCTGCTGGGGGTGACGGTAGAGCCACCGCCGCTACCAGTGGTTGAGGCGCCCAGCCGAACGGAACCCAGGCCATCGTTAAAAATGCTGCTGGCTAGCATGGTGGCAATATCCAGCGCGTTGGAATGGCTTAAGTAAAAGGTTTTGCTTTGGCGAGGCACATCGAGCCTGGCGACGGCCGATTCCGCCAGTTCGATTTCACGCGCGGTACCTACGATGATAATGCTGTTGGTTCTGGGATCGGCCTTGGCTTTTTGCATGGTTGTGCCGCCCGCTGCGCCACCGGCCGCGCTACCGCCTGCTCCGCCCCCGCTCGTATTGGCCGTGGCGAAAATGGACTGGTTGAGTACGCCCGCAATGCGATTGGCGTTGGAATAGTAAATCTTGATCACCTTGGACAGTTGGCGGGCGATGCCTTTATCTTGCGCGGCCTGTCGGGAAATGGCGAGATAAATGCCGCCCGACTGCTTGACCACTAATAAATCGCCCAGCGCGGCTACGGATTGCACCGCCTGGTTCAAGGTCACATTGTTCAGTTCCACCGTTACGTTGCCGGCTACGGACTCGTCCATCAACAGGTTGAAGCCGCCCTGTTGCGTCAGATCATGCAGGACGGTGCGGATGTTCTCGTTGGTGACCGAGACGGACACTTTACGGCTGCCGTTGGGCAGACTCAGGACATTGTCCAAAGATGTGGTTTCATCCAGCGAAGCGTCCTGATAGTTTGCCTGCGCCAGTCCGGGCGGACAGGTGGCCGTACCGGCCAGCATCAAAACCAGAAAAGGGACCAACACTTTTTTCATGGACGAATTGCCTCTTTACTCTTCTAATGGGCTTCGCAGATGCGTCAGTAATGCGTTTAACGCCGGGATCGGCATGCTTAGTTCGGTTCTTCCAGTTGGGGATTCGCCGGGTTTCGATTGCCAGACAGCGCGCGGATATTGCCCAGACTGCCGCCCATGGCGGAACCGGAGGAAGCCGGGGCCACTGTGCCGCTGGCGGAGGGAGCGGCGTTACCGCCTCCGGCTGCGCTTTGCGACGTGCTATTGCTGGAACTGGCCACGGATTCGACGTAGGGGTTCAGGCTCAATACGCGGGTTTCTCCCGAAACGCTTAAGAGCAATGAGCCTTTGGAAATGGCTTTCAAAACGACTTTTTCCCCTTCCACCATGAAGGTTTGCCCGGCTTTTTTAATCAGTGTCTTGGTGGCGCCGGAAACCGCGTCGTTCACTTTGATAATGGCGACCTTGTTTTTGGAGTTGATATCACCGATAAAGCCGGTGAATTGAAGATCTTCCAGGATATCCCGCTTTTGCACCTCTTCCGGTGGGCCTTGTTTTTCGCCGTTGAGGCCCAGCAAGGGTTCAAAGGGATCCGGCCGACCCGTTGGTTCGCTGATGCTGCGTTTGATATCCTGCAGATCAAAGGTTTTGGAAGGCGCGGGAGCCATTGCCAACAAATCCCGCTGCGGGGCTTTATGGGAATCGGACTCGTTCGGCACAATAATGTTGTGCTGCTGAATACTGTCAATGTTCTTGAACAGGCTCTTGTTATCCCGGTGAATTTGCTCGGATTCATCGATGTTGAGCATATTGACGGGTTCGGCCGCTTGGGAAATGGGGCTGCCGTTGTTCAGCCACCACAGGCCAAGCCCGGCATACACCGAAGAGGTCAGGACACATATACCGATAATCCCGGCCGCAAGCTTCGGGCGAGTAAACAGCTTCACCAGCCAGGATTCCGGAATGGGGGGCAAGTCCAGAAACTCATATTCGTCATCCAGTAGCGGGGGTATCGACGTGTTATTCATGCCGGGGCGTGTGGCATCACCAATCACTTCAGCGCCTTTGCCCGAATTGGCTGGCTGCCGGGCTGGTTCAACGGCAGGGAATGAAGGAGATTCCCTTGTTTCTTTTTCCGGTAGTTCAATATCGAATTCCGGCGTGTAATTTGACGCATTGCTTTGGAAAGTGTATTTTTTGGCCTTGCCTGGTGTTTGTGCAGTGTCATGGAGTGTTTCCGGCACAGCGGGCAAGGGCGCCGCTTGTTTACCCGTGATGGCGTTCTGACGGCTGGCCGGTTGCGACGCTTGGCCATGTGTCTGACGTTGTGCATCGGTGTTTGGTTGATTCGGGTTCAAATGCGTATAGAACAGATTTTCCTTGACGGTTTTACCAGACTGATGATCAGCGGAGCGTGATGATGTACTGCTGTTCTGAACGGCAGGCAGCGGGCGGGCGCCAATGGAGCCGGACCGGGCTGCGGCAGCGGGAATGGATGGATGGGACGGAATCGCGGAGGCAGTTTGATTTGCATGGAAAGCTGCAGACGACAGGTTGTTTTGGGTGGTCGGCATGCCATTGGCAGAGAGTACACTGTTTGCGAATGCGTTAACGGCGGCATGATAAGCGTTTAATAACGGCTCGGACGGTTGTTGCTGAACACCGGGAACTGCATTGGCCGCAAATGCCGAATGGGCCGACGCGGTGACGACAGCCCGGTATGCGGCCCGAAGCGCCTCAATATCGGCATATTCTTGCAACGTTTGCGCGGCGGTTTTTTCTTCGGAAATAGTTTCCATGGGTAACGACGACTGCTGCCTCTGCATCTTTCCGGCCTTTCCGTTCGATACGCTCATCCTTGACTGCTTTCCCATTTTTCTGGTCCCGGTTGCGGGTGCTTATACAAGACAGGCACATTACCGGGCATGCTCATCCCATAGCATAGCGGTTTGCCTCAAGGCATGGTTCATCCAAACAGACGACTTTGAATCCTGCCGTTCGACGTGCCTGGACGGACTTCCACGCTTCCCTCTGCAAGATGGATATTGCATCAGGGCCAGCCGCCATGTCTGTCTTTCCCGGATGTTGGCCCCGGCGGTCCAGCTTGCGATGCGTTGATGGTTCCTGGGGTCAAATGTTTGCGTTGGCGTTGGTTTTACCGTTGTCGTTCACTTCCACCAGAATGGAACCGCTGCCGGGAGCCTTGAATGTGAATTGCCAGCCGTGTTTGCCTTGTTCTGGTGCGGTGGCATCTACCAGCTCCAGATCTGAAGCCCGGATTCCTTTCTGGCTGCAAATGCGGTTCAGCGATTGTTCTGCCTGGTGCAAGGCGGCATCCGAGGTCAGATTCCCGGTATTGTCCAGCCAACTGAAAACACCGATAATCACCGCCATCGATAAGGTGCTATATATGCCCAGCGAGAGAATTTCTTTGCTCATGTTCAAATGCTCCATCCCAACTCAATTGTTCCTTCGACATCTTCATAATGCGGTGCGGATCCGGTTTAACACTTCCTGTGAATGATCGATCCGAAGCGCACTGTATTGAGCGTCTCGGCGTTCCGCCCTGTCGCTTGAATGAAATCATCCGGTTGTATGAGTTTGGAAATTTGAAATGTGGAACAGTCGTTTTCGGAACAATGCGAATTAACGGTATTTTGCGCCCCGTTTACCGATGGATATTGCGGATTTTGAAAAATAAAAAGGGGCCACGCAAAAGCAGCCCCGAAAAATTTAACCCAGTCTATTGTCCCTTTGACACCGAAACCCATTCGAGTAGCGGTGTTGTCCCTGTATACGCATAAAAACGGATGGCGCCATTTTTGTGCTAGATTTGTAGTATTTAATGGGGGAGATTGAGTGTTAATTTGCTAGCCATCGCTCAGAATGGCCTCCAGCGATTCAACCACGGAATCCTGCTGGGTTTCGGTTAAATCGTAGAACAGGGGCAGGGAGATGGCCGTTCGGTAATACGCTTCCGCCTGGGGAAAATCGCCCTCCTGAAAGCCAAGCTGCCGGTAATAAGGCTGGGTATGCACCGGAATATAATGCAGGTTTACCCCGATTCCCGCTTGCCGCAACGTCTCAAACACCTGCCGGTGGGAAAGCCTTATTTTATCCGTTTGCAGGCGAATACTATAAAGATGAAAGGCGGAATGCGTGTCGGGATGCTGCCAGGGTAACGCAACCGGTAAATGCGCCAGTTTCTGATTATAGCGCTTGGCGAGTTCATGACGACGCTGTACAAAGGCATCAATCCGCTGCATCTGGCTGGCGCCGAGGGCGGCCTGCATGTCCGTCATCCGGTAATTGAAGCCCAAGGCAATTTGCTCATAGTACCACGGGCCGGGCGGCTCATTTTCCATTTGGGCGGGATTGCGGGTAATGCCGTGGCTTCGCAATAAAGCAAGTTGTTCGTAACATTGTGGATTATTGGTTAACACCATGCCGCCTTCGCCCGTGGTGACGATTTTAACCGGGTGGAAGCTGAAGACGGTCATGTCCGAAAACCGGCAGGAACCGACTTTATGCGCCTGATAACTGCCGCCGATGGCATGGGAGGCGTCCTCAATCACGGTAAATCCATAGTCATCGGCCAGTCTGCGAATGGCCGCCATATCGCAGGATTGTCCGGCCAAATGGACTGGAATCACGACCTTGGGCAATGTGCCGTTGGTTTTGGCATCCTTTAACTTTGCTTCCAAGGCCGGGATGCTGAGGTTGTAAGTCTGCGGGTCAATATCCACAAAGTCCACCGTGGCCCCACAATACAACCCGCAATTGGCGGAAGCCACAAAGGTAATGGGCGATGTCCACAATCTGTCGCCCGGACCCAGCCCGGCAGCCAGGCAGGCGATATGCAAGGCGGCAGTTGCGCTGCTGACCGCCACCGCGTATTGAGAGCCGCAATAGTCGGCCACAATGTTTTCAAAGCGTTCAATGGCCGGCCCCTGGGTGATGAAGTCCGATTGCAGAACGTCCATCACCGCCTGGATGTCGGCTTCGTTAATATTCTGTTTGCCGTAGGGAATCACCGTTAAATCTCGATCTGATCCAGATTGACCAGCGCCCGAATCTGGTCGCCGTTCAGGAAGTCCGGGTTGTTTTTGGAACTGTACTCAAACCCTTCTGCTACCGGATGCCCCTGCTCCCCACGGGCATTGCGGGTGTAATCCACTTCTTCCGTAAAATTGATGGTGGGCTTGATTACAAAATGATCCGGAAATTCCAGGGTTAAATGGGAATCATCCGCCGGGCACATGACTTCATGCAGTTTCTCGCCGGGACGAATGCCCACGCACTTTTGCGGCACCCCCGGAAACAGGCTTGCCGTCATCTCGGTCATTTTCATGGAGGGGATTTTGGGCACGAAAATCTCGCCGCCCTGCATCCGCTCAAAGGAATTCAGCACGAAATCCACGCCCTGTTGCAGGGTAATCCAGAAACGGGTCATGTCCGGGTGGGTGATGGGCAGTTCCGTCGCGCCGTTTTTCAGCAATTTCTTAAAATAGGGAATCACCGATCCGCGTGAGCCGATAACGTTACCGTAACGCACTACGGAAAACCGGGTAGGCCGATCGCCCACCACGTTGTTGCCTGCCACGAATAGTTTATCGGACACCAGCTTGGTGGCCCCGTACAGATTGTTGGGATTGGTGGCCTTATCGGAGGACAGCGCGATGACTTTCTTCACCTGATGCCCGATGCAGGCGTTAATGACGTGGGTGGCCCCGTTCACGTTGGTGCGTACGCATTCGGTGGGGTTGTATTCGGCGGCGGGAACCTGTTTTAGCGCGGCGGCATGGATCACGTAATCCACCCCGTCCACCGCCCGGTCCAGCCGTTGCGCGTCCCGAATGTCACCGAGGAAATAGCGCATTTGCGGCCCGTGGAATTCCTGCTGCATGACCGACTGCTTATATTCATCCCGCGAAAAGACGATCACCTTCTTCGGTTTGTACCGGGTCAGCAGGGTTTCCACCAGTTTTTTGCCGAAAGAGCCTGTGCCGCCGGTAATCAGAATGGATGCGTCGTTGAACACAAAGATGGGTCCTCGCTTGGGAAACTCAGATAACGCCCCGCAAAAAGCTGAAGCATTTTATAATGATAGTATAACGTTTCCCTAATAAAACATGAGATAAACATGTCCCCAGAAAAACCAGCGCCGGATGCCAGGCATTGCCGGGTTGCCATGATCGATTATGAATTCGGCAACGTGCGCTCCGTGGCGAATGCGTTGGAGGCATTGGGATCCGTTGTGCAACTTTCCAGGGATGAGGAGGTGCTTCAACAGGCGGATGCGTTGATTCTGCCGGGCGTGGGCGCTTTTGCCGATGGGATGGCGAACCTGCGACGGTTTGGTTTGATTCCGGTTCTGGAACGGCTGGTTCTGGATGAGAAAAAACCGTTTTTAGGCATTTGCGTGGGTATGCAACTGTTGGCGAAAACCGGTTGGGAAGGCGGCCACCATGCCGGGCTCGGCTGGATTGACGCGGAGGTGGTTCGCTTTGAGGTGGAGCAAACTCATAACCTGAAAGTGCCCCATGTGGGCTGGAATGATGTCAGGACGGTTCGAAATAACGCTTTAACCGGTGCTGTGGATGTGGCGCATACGTATTACTTCGTGCATAGTTACTATTTGCGATGCAATGAGCCGGATATTGTGCTTGGAGCCTGCGAGTACGGCATTGAATTTCCGGCCGTGATTCAACAGGGAAATATCCATGCCGTGCAATTCCACCCGGAAAAAAGTCAGAAGTATGGGTTGGCGCTGCTCTCGAGTTTTCTAAAACTGGCAACCACGGCACAGAAAGGCCAGGCATGCTGAAAAAACGGCTGATTCCCTGCCTGTTTCTAAAAAACGGATTTCTGGTGCGCAGTGAGCAATTCAAGACGCATCAATTGCTGGGCAACGCCATTCATCAGGTGGAACGCTTTAACGCCTGGGATGTGGATGAGCTGATTTACATCGATATCAGCGAGAATGACCAATACGACATTCGCCGGGACGATTTGAAAGTCAAAAACGAAACCAACGTGTTGAATATTCTGGAGGCCATTTCCAAAACTTGTTTCATGCCGCTGACCTTCGGCGGACGGATTCGCACCATGCAGGACATTCAGGATCGTATCTCCCGCGGGGCGGACAAAGTAACCTTAAACACCATTGCCATCGATAATCCGGCTTTTATTACCGAAAGCGCCAAATATTTCGGCAGCCAGGCGATTATTGTCTCCATCGATGTGAAACGGCATGCGGATGGCCGCTACGAAGTCTATTATCGCCACGGGCAAACGCCCACCGGCAAGCACCCGGTGGATTGGGCGAAAGCAGTCGAGCGGCTGGGCGCCGGGGAAATTTTCCTGAATTCGATTGATCGCGATGGCATGGCCACCGGCTATGATCTTTCGCTCATCCGCAGCGTGGCGGATGCGGTGAACATTCCGGTGATTGCCTGCGGCGGGGTGGGCCGGTTCCCGCATTTCGCCGAAGGCATTCAGGAAGGTCATGCCGATGCGGTGGCCGCCGGGAATATTTTCCACTTTACCGAGCTGAGCGCCAAGCAGGCCCGTAAATCGCTCATCCGCTTGGGCATGAATGTGAGACAATAACAGTATTGGACTTGGGAGTGTAATGGATGCAATATTGCAGCCAGTGTGTGTATCCGATGGTATCCGCCGTCCCGCTGAACTTTGACGAGGCGGAAGTGTGCAGCGGCTGCCGGGTGCATGCCCAAAAGGCAACGATTAATTGGGCGAAGCGCCACGAATGGCTGCTGGAGCTAGTGGACGAATATCGCTTGCCTGATGGCAGCAATTACGAATGCATTATTCCGGTGAGCGGCGGCAAAGATAGCTGGTTCCAGACCTATTACGTGAAGGAAGTGCTGGGATTGAATCCGCTGTTGGTGACCTATAACGGCAACAATTACCTGGATGTGGGCCTGCGGAATTTAAAGCGCATGCGCGATGTGTTCGGGGTGGATCATCACTTTTTCAGCCCCAGCCCGCACGTGCTGAAAAAACTCAACCGGCTCTGCCTCAAGAAAATGGGCGATATGAACTGGCATGCCCACGCCGGAATTTTTACCTACCCGGTGCAGGTGGCGGTAAAGATGAATATTCCGCTGATCATCTGGGGCGAGCATGGGTATATGGATTTGGGCGGCATGTTCTCCCTGAAGGATTTAATTGAGATGACCGCCAAATTCCGGCTGGAACATGCGCAGCGCGGCTTTGACTGGTTCGACATGCTGGATGGGGCCAACCCCGGTAACGAAGAGGGTATTCAGGCCAAAGACATGCTGTGGTGCCAATATCCCACGGATGATGAATTGGAAGCCGTCGGGGTGCGCGGCATTTACCTGGGCAATTTTGTGGATTGGGACGCCAATAAACAAACCGAGCTGATGAAACAGTTCGGCTTTGAGGAGGCCCCGTTTGAGTTTGAGCGTACCTATCGCCGCATGTCCAACCTGGATGACATGCATGAGAACGGGATGCACGATTATTTGAAGTTCATTAAATTCGGCTACGGGCGTTGTTCGGACCATGTGTGCAAGGACATACGCGGCGGTAAAATCAGCCGGGAAGAAGGCATTGAATTAGTGCGAAAGTATGATCATGTCAAATCCCGCGATTTGTTGCGCTGGCTGGAATACACCGGCATGAGCGAGGATGCCTTCGATGCCATTGCGGACACGTTCCGGGATTCCCGCGTGTGGGCCAAAAACGCGGATGGTTTGTGGGAGAAGGACAACATCTGGGGCGGGCGATCTGTTTACCCGGTTCCCAAATTGACGGCGTTAAATCCCGATTGGAGCCATTTCCGCAATGAGCCGGTGCCACGCTGATGCTGGTTACATTTATCCTGCGGCCTGCGACCATTCAGGACAAGAAGAATCTGTTTTTCTGGCGGAACCATGAGGCGGTACGGCGATTTTCGTTGGATTCCTCCGCGATTTCCTGGCAAACGCATGGTTTGTGGCTGGAAAAAATATTGGCAAATCCAAACCAGGCGTTGCTGATTGCGGAATCAGGCGGGGGGCCTGTTGGTGTGCTTCGGTTTGATGTGGAGGCGACGCAGGCATGGGTATCCGTCTATCTGGTACCCGAAAAAATAGGTCAAGGGTATGGGGCGCACTTGCTCCTGGCCGGGATACAATGGATGCAGGATCAGCGTCCTGAAGTTCAGCGGTTAATCGCTGAAATCGTGTCGGAAAATAGTCCGTCGATCCGGGTGTTTGAAAAGGCCGGATATCGCCGGAATACGGAATTGTCCACTCGGGAGGTTCTACGATATGAATACGACTTCCCTTAACTCTGGTAGTACGAATGACTCTGAAGTAATCATTCAGGGGCGCCCGGTGGGGCCGAACCATCCGCCGTTTATCATTGCGGAGTTGTCCGGCAACCATAACCGCTCACTGGAGCGCGCCCTGGCGATTGTGGACGCGGTGGCCGCCGCTGGCGCGGATGCCCTGAAACTGCAAACCTACACCGCCGAAACCATGACCTTGAACCTGTCGGAAGGCGAATTTTTTATTGAAGATCCAAAAAGCCTGTGGCAAGGTGAATCGCTGTACCAGCTTTATGAAAAAGCCCATACCCCATGGGAGTGGCATGAGCCGATTATGCGCCGCTGCCGGGAGTTGGGGCTGATTTGTTTCAGTTCCCCGTTTGATGCGACGGCGGTGGATTTTTTAGAGACATTGCAGGTACCAGCCTATAAAATTGCCTCCTTTGAAATTCTGGATTTGCCCCTGATTAAAAAGGCGGCCTCTACCGGCAAGCCGTTGATTATTTCCACCGGCATGGCCACCGAAGCGGAAATTGACGATGCGGTGACGGCCGCTAAAAATGCAGGCTGCCAGCAATTAATCCTGCTGAAATGCACCAGCAGTTATCCGGCCAATCCGGCGGAAAGCCACTTGCGAACCATTCCGTATCTCAAGGGGCGCTTCGGCGTGCAGGTGGGTTTGTCCGATCACACGCCGGGCATTGGGGCGGCCATTGCAGCCGTTGCCGTGGGTGCGACCGTCATTGAAAAGCATGTTACGCTGTCTCGCAATGATGGCGGGGTAGATTCTGCATTCTCGCTGGAACCGCTGGAACTAAAGCAACTGGTGCAGGAAGCAGCCATTGCCCGGCAGGCGCTGGGCTCGGTGCACCTGGGGCCATCAGACCGGGAGAAGGCATCTTTGCAATTTCGCCGTACGTTGTATGTGGTGGAGGATATGCAGGCCGGTGAGGTGTTTTCCGCTGAGAATGTGCGAGCCATTCGGCCGGGACTGGGTCTGTCTCCCAAATATTACGAGACGATTCTTGGGCAGAAGACCAAAACACCGATTACCCGCGGTACGGCGCTGTGCTGGGAATTAATCGATGATTCGCCCGCAAAGGCCCAAACGCTGATTCAGCAAGGAATGCCGCATGCTCACTGAGAACGAGATTCGCCCGGAAGCGCTGATGGCTGAACAGGCCCGCCTGTTTGCGGAAGACGTTGCCGGATTAATGGCTCACCGGAGCGAATTTATACAAGTGCCTTGCCCGGCATGCGAATCGGTTGAATACCAACCGACGTTTGAAAAATGCGGCATGCCGTTTGTAACCTGCCTGCAATGCGAGACCTTGTATGCCAATCCCCGCCCGCGCCCGGAGCATATGGTGGGCTATTACCGGAATTCCAAAAATTATGAATACTGGAGCAACTATATTTTTCCCGCGTCCGAGGCGGCTCGTCGGGAGAAAATCTTTCAGCCGCGTGTTGATCTGGTATTAAACATTTGCGATCGCTTTCAGGTTCCGACCCGGATTCTGATGGAAGTTGGGGCCGGTTTCGGGATTTTTGGCGAGGAATTGAAAAAGCGAAACCGGTTTCAGCAAATGATTGCCGTTGAACCGACGCCGTATCTTGCGGAAGATTGCCGCAAACGGGGCCTGGACGTGGTGGAATCCCCCATTGAAGAGGTGAATAAAGCCAACCTGCTGAAGCCCGGTGAAACGATTAATGTCATCGTTAATTTCGAGGTGATTGAGCACCTGTTTTCACCACGGGATTTTTTGCGGCAATGCGCGGATTTTCTGGAGCCGGGCGGTGTGCTGATTCTCACCTGCCCCAACGGGAAGGGCTTTGATATTGTGACCCTGGGCGCGCAATCGTCCGCCGTGGACGTGGAGCATGTGAATCTGTTCAATCCGGCGTCGTTGGCCTTGCTGATGCGCTCCTGCGGCTTTGAGGTCATTGAAACGCAAACCCCCGGTAAGCTGGATGCGGAGCTGGTGCGCAAGCAGTTATTATCCGGTGAGTTGAATGCAGAGGCGCATCCGTTTCTCACGCAAATCCTGGTGGATGAGTGGGAGACCAAAGGCCCTGCGTTCCAGCAGTTCTTAATCGACAATCATCTGTCATCCAACATGTTGCTGGTTGGGCGGAAACAGGGCTGAACATACTGTTAGGGTTGGTGGCTGGGGTCTAGTGACTCGGCTCCAGAGCGAGCTTTGCGCCGAAGCCGATTAACACGCTGCCGGTTACCCGATCCAGCATCTTCACGACGCTTGCCCGCTTCAGCCACCGGGCCAGAGGACGGGTGGCCAGTATCAGGACGGAAAACCACAGCAGCCCTACCAGGGCATGAATCAGCCCCATGCCGGTGCCTAAAACCGGAACGTTGGCATGTTCGGGCAGAAATTGAGGCAGGAACGTTACATAGAAAACGCCGACCTTGGGGTTCAGCAAGTTGGTGAACAAGCCTTGTGTAAACCAGCGATGGCTGGCTTGCTCTGTTTCGGGAAGGGGGACGGCCAAGGCGGTTTCTGACAGATCGGTTTCTGACAGGTTGGTTGTCGGGTTTTTTTCCGGCTTGGCGGATTTTAACCAGAGTTGAATGCCCAGATACACCAGGTAACAGGCGCCAGCGGTGCGAAGCAGGTTATACACCACCTGGGATGTTGCCAGCAACGCGCCCAGGCCAATGGCGGTTAATACGCACCAGATGAGGCAACCCAGCCCAATACCCAGTCCCACCCATAACGCGGCCCGGCCGCCTTTAACGGTGGCGGTGCGCAGAATCAGTGCGGTATCAAGGCCCGGTGTGATGGTCAGTAAGCCAACGGCAACTGAAAAGGACAGTAAGGCTTGCAGCGTACTCATTCCTATTTTTTATCTTAAAAATCGGTTGGGGAAAAGTGGGTTTTTAAGTGCGTGACGTGTGAACGGATAGCCGAAATCGGCTAGAATTGAAACAGAAGCTGGAATGTATGGATTTGGGAATTGTATGAAACTTGGGCTGGGTACCGTTGAATTTGCCGCCAAGAGCGGCAAGCATGCCACACAGGTTTCCCTGGAGGAGGCCCGTCGGATTTTAACGGTTGCGCAGAAAGCGGGGATAGAACTGCTGGATACCGCTGCTCAGGCGGGCAACAGCGAGGAAGTGCTGGGCGAGTGCCTGCCGATGGGGCATGACTTCAAGATTGTGGCCAGAACTCCGAACTTTGGGGCGGAATTTGCGATGGCTCATCAGGCCGATCAGTTGGAAGGGGCTTTGGCCCAATCGTTGCAGCGATTGAAACAGGATAAGGCATATGCCTTGATGATTGCGGTGGAGGACGGGTTGTTATCCCCTTATCAGGGCGAAAAGCTGTTTCGGCGCATGGAAAGTTTGAAAGCGCAGGGATTGATTGAAAAAATCGGCGTTTCTGTGCGGGACGGCAGTCAGCTGCAGGCCGTGTTGGCTGTTTACAATCCGGATATCGTGCAGGTGCCGCTGAACGTGCTGGATCAACGCTTGCTGCACAGCGGCCAGTTGAGCGCGTTGAAGCAAAAAGGCGTGGAAATCCATGCGCGGGATATTTTTTTGCAGGGGGTGCTCCTGGACCCGACCCACTTGCATCCCTGGTTCTGGCCCATTCGCAAGCTGCTGGAGCAGTATCATGATTACCTGATTCGCGAGGGGCTGACCCCAATGGAAGGTGCGCTCAATTTTGCGACCAGTGTGGCGGAGGTGGATTATGCGCTGGTGGGCGTCAGTTCCGTGGCCCAGTTGCAAGAGGTAACCAGCGCGATGGACTTGGGGCTGCGTCCGGTGGATTTTGTCCCGTTTGCCTGCCCGGATGTGAAATTTATCGATCCGTATCAATGGAACCTGTATGAGTAGGCTTGTATGAATGGATCCGGGCCGTCGAAACGAGTGCTATTCCGAGCGGATGCGTCCGTGGAAATCGGTACCGGGCACATTATGCGGTGCGTCACGTTGGCGGATGCTATGCGTCGGCGTGGGGCGGAGGTGGTGTTCGCCTGCCGGACTTTGCCCGGTGACTTGAATGACTGGTTGTGCCAGCAAGGGTACACCGTGTGGGCCTGGCAGAGTGCGCATGCAGCGGACTGGCAACCGTTCGCTGCATTCACGGTTGACCAGGAACCGTTTGACTGGCTGGTAGTGGATCACTACGCGCTGGATTTGGACTGGGAGCGGCAGGCTCGAACGTGCGCCAGACGAAGCCTAGTGATTGATGATTTGGCCGACCGGCCCCATGCGTGTGACTGGCTGTTGGATCAAAACGATCTGGCGTCGGAAGGGGCGACTCCCCGCTATGGGGCGCTGGTGCCAAGTGGTTACCGTACGTTGCTGGGGCCTGAGTATGCGCTGCTGCGCCCGGATTTTTCTGAGTGGCGGGCCAGGGTGCTGGCCGAAAACCGCCGCGAAGCCTTAACGGTGAGGGAGGTGTTGGTGTTTTTTGGCGGCAGCGACCCGACCGGGGAAACCTTTAAAACGTTGGAAGCGTTAAAACCGTTGGCGGGACAGATTCAGACCACCGTGATCACCGGGGTCAGCAACCCCCGCCGTGAAGAGATTCAAGCATTTTGCTCAACACTCCCCCAAACAGACTTTTTGTGCCAGGTGAACAACATGGCGGAACGGATGGCGCGGGCGGATCTGGCGATTGGTGCGGGTGGGACGGCCACCTGGGAGCGTTTGTGCCTGGGGCTGCCTTCCCTGGTTATTTCCGTAGCGGATAACCAGCGGGACATCAGCGCCCGGATTGCCCGGCTTGGCGCTCAGCAGTATCTGGGGCCAAGCGCTGCCGTGCTTGTAGAGGATATTCGCAATGCATTGGATCGTCTGTTGACTTCCCCCGAGGACAGAATGGCTCTGGCGCGGTCGGCATTGGCTTTGGTGGATGGGCAAGGCGTGAACCGGGTATTGCAGGCTCTGGGTTTTACGGACGGTGCAGGCGCACAAAGCTTGCGTTAGTAAGCGTTTTTTCCAAGTTCGGAATGCATCCTAAAATGCTTCGACCTAAAGTTTTCCGGCGATTGGCCGAAGCTCGACTTTAGAGAGTGATGGAAGTAGTAATGCCCGAGTATCTGGGACCTAAGCATCAAGAGCGCCATTTAAAGCGCAGAGGTGGTTTCACCCTGGCGGAGCTGTTGATTTGTCTGGCTATTCTGGCTGAAATCGCCACGTTTACCATCCCCAAAATGTTATATGCCCAGCAAAGCCAACAAAAAAAGGCGGTCCTCAAGGAAACCATCGGATCTATTAGCGGTGTGTTGATGCTCGGTCTGCAAAGCGGCCAACTGGATCCGACCACCAATATGGATACCTACTTCCTGAGTAATTTGAACGCGGTCAAGGTGTGCCCTACGAACGCTCAAACCGAGGGCTGCTGGAGTGTGGCGGTTCAGGGCTCTCGTATGGAAGACAACGAGCCCGGGTTGATTTTGCATAGCGGGGCCGTGGTCGTTGGCTTCGGCGACACAAGCAACCCTGCCAATGGCGTCATGATTGATTGGAACGGAACTGCCGGGCCGAACATTCAGGGGGACGATCAGTTGCATATTGGCTATTGCATTACCACCAGCTGCAGTTCCGGTTGGGTATCCGGCGGCGGGCCGACCAGGCCGGGGGCCATCGGTGTGGATCGCAACGCCACCGCCGCGGATCTGACCCTGTTTCAAAGCCTCTACCAGTAAGCCGGTATGATTGCCCGATGCTGATTATTGAGGGTCAGGGATTCTCTCGGGGCGAGATGTAAATATGATGCTGGGAAAATTGGCCGGGAAATCGGACGCGGGCGTACAATTGTTCCGGGTTGGGAAACGGTTCCCGCTGAATCACCGCGCTGGAGTCGGCATAGGTGTTCAGATAGGCTTCCGCAGTGTCGGGGCTATCCAGCATGACCCATTGCTCTCCCGGCATGCGGGCTTGCCAGTTCGGCTGCTGGTCTGACGATGTCATAATGCACACTCTCCTCTACTAATGGTTTGGATATTTTAGCTTAATTGATTAGAGGACGGTTTTTGGGTTGAAATTTGAGCGAATTCAAATGCGTGTTTGAAATGTGCCGAGATGGGGTATAAGACGGGATAGTTGGATATTTTCGGTAGGAAGACCCCGCTATGACGAGAGAACGGTATTGTCGCGAAACCGGCCAGAGTATTGTTGAATACGCCGGTATGATGGTGCTGAGTACCTTGCTGGTGGCGGGCTTGTTGGGCGGGGCGCACCAGTTTATGCCGGCTGTTTTTAACGCGCTGAGCCAGAATAACGAAACCGCTTTTTCCGAAGATGATCCGGCCCCGGCGGCAGCGCAATCCCCCGCTCCTTCTCCTGCGCCCAGCCCATCCCCTAGCCCAACGCCGTCGCCCAGTCCCGCGCCCACACCGAGTCCGGCGCCCGCCCCTGCACCTGCCCCAACGCCGTCAGGGTGTCATGGCAATGGCGCGAAGAGCTGCGATTAAAGCCGATGACAGCGCTGGAAGGTATTTATACAGAGCGATAGATTGTATTTTGATGAATAATTGCCATGAAATCAGCCTGAGCCGGTGTCCATGAGCGCGATGCCGTATCAAATCGAAACCTGGACGATTTCTCCCCGGTTAATGGTATTGCGCGGCTTTCTCTCAGAAGCGGAATGCGATCACCTGGTTGCCTTAGGCCGGGAGCAAATCGCGCCTTCCACGACGATTGATCCGGAAACGGGCGAACACATCCGCGTGGAATCTCGCACCAGCTCCAGCACCTACCTCTGGTTGGGGCAAACGGAAATCGTGACCCGCATTGAAGCGCGCATTGCGGCTTTGACCCAATTGCACGTGGAAAACGGGGAGGGCATGCAGATTTTGAATTATCAGGTGGGGCAGTGTTATCAGCCGCATTTTGACTTTTTTGATCCCCTTCACCGAGGCAGCGATGTGGTGCTGGCCTATGGTGGGCAACGCCTGGCGACCTGCATTATGTACCTGAATACGGTGGAAGCGGGCGGGGAAACCCATTTTCCCGAAGTGGACCGCAAAATAATACCCGTTAAAGGCGATGCCATTTTATTCCACAATGTTTTGCCGGACGGCGAGGTGGATCGCATGAGCCTGCATGCCTCGTTGCCGGTGCTGGCCGGGGAGAAATGGGCCGCCACCAAATGGATTCGGGAGCGCACCTATTGCGCGCCGGAATGAATTAATTTTTAAAGCTAGCGCATTAAACCGGGTTAAATTACCACTTGATGGGCAAATCCGGCATTTGTTCCTGGCAACTGCTTTTCAGTTGATCGTATAACGGGGTGCGGTTGCTGACTTGCATTGGGAACGGAGGGCCGGGCTGCTGCTGGGAAACCCCGCCGCTGGCGTCCTCGTACCAGGATTCAATCGGTGAGCGATATTGTCCGGTATTGCAATCGACTTCGTTCACGCTGACCCGTTTGCCTTTGGCGGATGGCCCGGTGTCTTCCGTAACCTGGTACTGCAATTTACCGCCACCAATCGGCGTGAAAGAATCTTTTTGAATGACGAATTTCTGTCCGTTGGCGAAGGTGCTTAATGTAAACTGATTTCCCGGGTTGTTTTGTTGCCCGTAAGCCTTGCCACTTTCGGTAAAAACAACCGCAACCATCATCCCGAGGCAGATCAAACTGCAGAAAACACGATAATGATTAATTAAAATAAGTTTTATCATTGTGCCCTCAATCTTAAATGGTATTATAGCGTTTATAAATTACAAAATATAGCCTTAAAGGCTGTTATTGTTCGTCTCACCTTTTTAACCGCTCATAGGGCGCACTTGCTACCAGCTTGTAGCGGTCGCTGCCAGGGCTGACAACCTGAAAAACTCTTTTGAGGACTCTAAGGACCTGCGGGCGGTTTCCGGCCGGGGTCAGAGAGGCAGGTTGGGGAAATCGTTAGAGGCTGTTGAAATACCGGGGGTACATTTTAAAACGTTAGTCTCCTTGTGTTCATCGACATGGTATGGAGGGATTTGCATGCCCATTTTACAGACCGACTTGCGTCGCATTTATGTTCAGGATATGTATGTAAGTGCTTACCGATTTTCGGCGTACTTACCCATTATTGTCATCACATCACCGGGACTTTAGTTATGGATTTTCTGACCCAGATTGGCCCTTTGGCCTTGGCTAGTCGTTTCCGCAGATTGGCGGACCGCTTTGCGCAGGATGTGGCGCTGCTTTACAAAGAGCTGAATATCGATTTCGAACCCCGCTGGTTTCCGGTCTTCTACCTGCTTAGCAAAAGTCGGGAGCCGGTCGGTGTGGTGGATATCGCCAAAATGCTGGGCATCAGCCACCCGGCGGTCAATCAGATTGCCGGTGAAATGATTCAGGAGGGCCTGGTGGAAGCGTCCAAGGATGCCTCGGATAAGCGCCGTCGCCTGCTTGCCTTGACGGATCGGGCCAGAACCATGCTGCCCGCCTTGCAGGGAACCTGGGATAAGATTCATCAGGCGGTCCAGGGCATGCTGGAATCCACGGGTGTGGATGTGATGAGCATGCTGGCGCGGTTGGAAACCCTGTTGGAGGAAGAAGGCGTGTATGGACGGTTTATTACGGAGCATGGAACGGAAATGCCGGTAACGGCAGGCCAGCCTGTGCAAATTGTGGAGTACAGCCCTCAGTACCGGGAGGCTTTCAAGCGGTTGAACCTGGAATGGATCGAGAAATATTTTCAGGTGGAGTCCGAGGATGAAAAAATCCTGAACGATCCGGAGGGCCAGATTCTGGCCAATGGCGGCGCTATTCTGTTTGCCCTGGTGCAGGACGAACCGGAGCAGGCGGAACCCTCCGTAGTGGGCACCTGTGCCTTAATCAAGCAGCAGGACGGCATGTTTGAGCTGGCCAAAATGGCGGTCACGGAAAAAGCCCGAGGCCGGCAGATTGGAAAGCGCCTGTTGGCGGCCTCTATTGAAAAGGCCCGTCAGTTGCAGGCCGGGCAATTGGTGCTGGAAACCAACAGCCAACTGACGGCTGCTGTCAATCTCTATCGCAAACTGGGTTTTGTATTGGTACATGAGGAGACTGTCGAACACGTCTCCCCTTATCAGCGAGCCGATACCCGAATGAGGCTGGATTTATGACCCAAAAGCTCCTTTCATGGAAGCCTTATCTTGCTCTGTTGACCGTGTACCTCATCTGGGGCACTACGGCAGGCACCATCAAGCTGGGGGTGGATACCATGCCCCCAGCCCTATTGCCGTGTCTGCGTTTTACCCTGGCCGGTCTGCTGCTGGTGGCTTTCTGTCTGCTGAAAGGAGAGCGTTTCCCCGATTGGCGGGAGACGAAGACGCACTTTATTATCGGCCAGCTGCTGTTTTTCGGCGGCAATTCCATTATCTGCTGGACCGTTAAATACGTCAGCACCGGCTTTGGAGGGATTCTGGTGGCTACCACGCCGTTGTGGATGGTCTGGTTGTCCTCCATTCTGCCGCCGAGGGAGAAGATACCGGTGCTGTCGCTGGTGGGCATTGTCATTGGTTTTATCGGCATGGCGATTTTGTTGTCGCCTCAATTGATCCATCCGGGGCATACGTCCGCCATATTCTGGGTGTGCATTGTGTGCCTGTTGGCCATGACCTTCAGCTGGTCGCTGGGTTCGATCTACGCCCGCAAGCATGCCACCACCAGTTCCTTGCTGATGAGTGTGGGTTTGCAGAACCTGTTTGCCGGCCTGGCGCTGATTCCTGTTTGCATGGCGACGATTCACAATTGGGCAAGCATCCAGCCTTCCCCGAAGTCCGTGATTGCCCTGGCCTACCTGGTTCTGCTGGGCACTATGACCGCCACGCCCTGCTATTTGTATGTGGTAAAAACCATGCCGGTTTCCGTTTCCAGCACATTTGCTTATGTAACGCCGGTTCTGACCCTCATTTTCGGCTGGCTGTTCCTGGGTGAAGCGATTACGCCGACCATGCTGGTGGGCGCCACCGTCATTCTGGCTGGGGTCATATTGGTACAATACATCAACCGGCATTGGGTGGCGCAAAAGCAATCCCAGGCCGCTCGCGAGCAGATTGCTGAATTGAATCGTCCGTTGCAAGGAGCTTCCGCCCAATGACATTATTACAGTCCAATCAGCCGGAGGTGCTGGTGATTCGCCCGATTGAACCGCGTGATAACGCTGTGGTGAAATCCCTGGTGGTGGCTACCCTGGAAGAGTTCGGTTGCGTGGGGCCGGGCTTCGCCTCGTCTGATCCGGAACTGGAAGATCTGTACAGCGTGTACCATGTGCCTGAGGGCGAAACCCCGGACAGGGCTTATTGGGTCATTTACGATCGCGTTGGCGACCGGGTGCTGGGCGGTGGGGGCTTCTCCCGTTTAAAATGCACGACCGTAGACGAGGGAATCTGTGAATTGCAGAAGGTGTACTTCAGCCCTGAACTGCGCGGTAAGGGCTTCGGTGGAAAATTGCTGCTGCGTTGCATCGAGGAGGCAAAGCAAGCCGGCTACCGGGAAATGTATTTGGAAACCATGCCGCAAATGGCAAGCGCCGTGGGTATGTATGAAAAATTCGGCTTCCGCATGCTCCCCACTTACAAAGGCGATACCGGCCACCGCAGTTGTACCGTGTTTATGAGTCGTCTTTTATAAAGCCTTTTGCCTGATACGATCTTGGAAAAACCGTTTTCCGGCTTTGGCCGCGGCTTGCGCGTTGTGCGGGCCGTTATTTGTTCAGGCTATGCTTAACGCCCTGGTAATACACCATGTCGGACGGTTTTTTCTGCAGGGCGTCCAGCCGGAGTTTCAACTTGGGGGTTAATTCCGATTTCGGGTACAGCTTGACGAACAGGCTTAATTCCTCAATCACCGTCTCCGGGCCTTCACAAGCCGCCTGACTGTTCAGCAACTGATCCTCGATATCCGTTAGCAGCAATAGATTTGGGTCCACAAAGGCGCTTTGGTAAGCGGTGGGGTGCTTTTTCCGGAAATCCTTCCATTCCCCATATAGGGTTATCAGATCATGGGTGCCGAATCGGGTGCAGCCGCTCAGATCGGTGAGCTGCTCCATGGTGACCGGCCAATAGCCGTTCAAAGTCTTGCTCATCAGTGTAAAGAACGCAACATCGGTCGGAGTGCCGTGTTTCTTGCTCTCATTCAGGAAGAAAACCGGATCGGGCGCTGCCACCACAATCTCGTCCCGCATCAGCAGATAACCCTGCATGTGCCCGCTTACAGCCTGATAGGTGGCGTCATCCATCATGTCGATGCCGCGCAGGATTTCCGTGGCTGCCTCCTGGCCCTTTTGTAAAATCGGTTCGAAGCTACCGGTTTTGCCGGATTGTAAACGCTGAGTCAACAGAGCGTGATACTCCGCCGCTTTTTGCTGTGCGATGTTAACGGAATTTGCCGCCTCTGTCTGGGCTGTCTCCTGCTGATGCGCTGTCGCGGTCTGAGGAGCTGCTACGGTAACCGATTCGGCCGCCGGCTGGGCCGGGTTTGCCTTATTTTGAACGGCTTGAGGCTGTTCCGTTGGCACCAACAGTGTAGCCTGCGACGGGGTCGTCGGAACCGGTTCTGCGCTGGTTGGGGCAGGCTGGTTATTAACTTCCTGCTTGGCTGGCTGCGGGGACAGGTCGGGCGCCATCGCAACAATCGCCGGGTTCGGGGTTATGGTCGGCTCCAGTGAGGCCGCTTTTATGGTGGGAGCAGGCTCAGTGGACTTCTCCACTTTTGTCTGCTGCTTATCCTGTAACTGGCTTGCCTGTTTCTGTTCAGTCTTTTGCTGGGCTGCCGTGGTTTCAGGTTGGCGAGTTTTTACTTTGCCGGGCTTTTGAGTGGCCGATGGACTGCTATTTGCCGAATGTGTGGTCTCCGCTTTTGGTGAATCTGCCAGCATGGAGGGGGTAGGCTCAGTGGATGGCTTCGCGTTGACTGCCCGTTTGGATTTGTCTTTCTTACGCATATCCTTCCGCGGCTCGCCCTGCGGCAACCGGGCGGGCGCAGCCCCCAAGGCAACCGGATTATTCGTCAAGACGTTTTCTTTTGCCGGTTCCGTTTTTTCTTTTTGGACTTTGCTGCGCTTGCTTTTACGTTCTTTTGCCGGTTTTAAGTCCGCGCGTTTGGTTTTGGAATCTGCCTGTGCCAATTCCGGCGTTCCGCTGGGTGGAATCTCCGCCTGCTGGGGCTTGGCTTCAATTGGCTTCCCGGTTGTTGCGTCAGTGTGGCGCTTGGGCTTACGTTTTTTGGCCGCTTTATCGACAGGCAACTTTTCGGAATCCGTTGCGCTGAACACCTGAGATTCCCCTTGCGGCTTGGTTGAAGCCTGTGCTGTAGCAGAGGGGAACGGGTTAAGTCCTTCGGCAAGTGTTTTAGATTCAGCCGATTTTTTCGGGTTCGGCTTTTTCGGTTTTAATTTCTTCGGTTTTACTGGGGCGGAAGCATCTTTTGCCTGTTTGCTTGGCTCGATGGGGCGAGCTTCAGGACTGGCCAACCCCTCTGAAGGCTGACTTGCCGCTACGTTAACCGGTGCCAATGCTTCTGGCGAGTCCCCTGCTGTCTTCTTGTCCAACTCTGCCTTGGCGGCTATCTTATGGGCGGGTTTCAGGAGAGCCGTTTCAGTAGACTTCTGCTGATGCTTGTTACGTTTTTTCGATTTTTCGGCGCGCTCTTTTTGAATAGGAGTCTGCTGCTCCGGCACGATTGGGGCTATCGGTCCCGTTTCAGTTGCCACAGTCTGCTTTATCGGCAGCGGAGACTGTGCCAGTTCCGTTTTTTGCCCATGCTTCTTTGGCTTGCGCACTTTTCGGGTTGATTTTTCGGGTTGATGCTTGGGTTTTTGGGTAGCCTGACTGGTTTCGGTTGTTGGTTGGCCTGTCGATTCCACTGGCCTGCCGGCAATTTCTGCGGCAACGGGTGTGGAAACAGCCGGAGTCTGTATTGTATCCGCCCGCTTGGATTGATTGGGCTTGGACATTTCCGGGCGCTTTGCGTGGGCCGTTTTGCGTTTCTTTGCCTTTTTGCGGGACTCTGTCCGTTGGGCTGATTCAAGCGGCTTTTTGTCCTCGGGTTGCATAGCAGCCGCAAGGGTTTCCACCGGCTTTGATTGTTTCGACTTTTGACGCTTTTCTTTTTTCGGTCTGGACTTGTTCTCGTCCTTCCCTACATTCAAATCTGCTGGAACCGCAGCTACTTCTGCTTTCGATTGTTCGGTTTTGGTTTGTTCCTTTGGGTGAGCTGCCTGCGCACTTGCATTTTGAGACTCTGGAACGGTTTCATGCTTCTGTCGCTTGGTTTTCGGCTTGCGCTTCTCTTTGGCTGGCTTGGGTTGCTCCGCTATAAAGGCGCGTTCGGACTTCTTCTCTTCCGGCTGAGCTGGAGTCAGCTTGGTTTTGGGTGTCTTTTGGTCGGATGAGTCTGGCGCCGGTATTTCGGTCGGTTTTGAAACCGGCTTCGATGTGCCTGCCGCGCCTGTCGGGAGCGCTACAATGACCGGACTATCCGGCAGCCGGAACGGCTTGTCCTTAATTTTGGCGACTTTAAGTTTTTTGGTCTTTTTGGGTTTTTCAAGCCGGCGGGGTTCCGGGGCCTTGGCAACCTGCTCGTTACGATTTTTCTCTGCCTGTATTTGCTTGGCTTCCATCGGTTCAACCGGGGATTTCGCGACCGGGTTCGGCAATTCCTGGGAGGCAACCGGTCTATCCGGCTTGGGTGCTTTGGCGAGGCGATGTTTCTTTTCTTTATGAGGCTTGAGGGGCTTTGCCTGAGACGTTTTGGCCGGCTCAGGCTGCTTTTCCGGCTGAGGTGTCGGAAGCGCTTCTGCGACGGCTGTCGTGGGTTGCGCAGGCTGAGCGACTGGCTTGGCCGGTCTGGCTTTGGCCAGTTTGTCTTTTTTGCGCTTTTCCTTTTTGAGTGCTTTTTCTTTCAGCGCTTTTTCCCGCTTGCGGTCCTTTTCCAGATCCGGTTCCGGCAGCAGCGTGGTGACTTGGCTGGCGGGAGCCGTCCGTTTTTCCGGAGCGATTTTCGCGGTCTTTTCCTGTTTCCGGGTATCGGGTTTGTCCGGTTTTGCGGCTTCCAGCTTGGCGGGCTCTCGTTTGGGGCTCTCCGGTTTGGAGGCTTCCAGAGCGTTCTGCGGCATTTCTGCGACTGGCTTGGCTTTTTTTGATTCCGCTTTCTGAGGCGAGGTGGAAGGGTGCTGATTTGCCGGTAATACCTTTTGTTCAGGCAAGGGTTTTTCGGCAATCTCTTTTTTCTTTAAAGGCTGCTTTTCCGGGGCGCTGGCGGCTGGCTGGTTTTTAGGAGCTGCGGCCTGTTCTGTCGTCCGGTTAGGTTTCTTCTGATCCTCTTTTTGGGGAGAGGGCTGCTTGGCGGCTTTTACCGGCTCGGTACGGGTCGGTTCCTCAGGTGTCGGGGCTGCTTTCTGCGCCCGGTATTGCTTTTGCAGGTATGCCGGATTGTCAAGCTGCCCAGGCATAATCACGGGCTTTACCGCCACCGGCGCCGCTTGGGGAGCGGGCCTCAAGACAGGTCGTTCCATATGAATCGACGGCTTTGGGGATGTCGGCTGCTGGATGGTGATGGAGGCGCTTGCGGGGGAATTGGGCGCGTAGATGTCCTCGTTCCACTTGTCGCTCAGGTCGGGTTCCTGTTCCTCCGTGTTAACCTGGTTCTCATTAGAGCGTGAAAGCCTTTTCTCGGATGGGGTTACCGGCTTGGTAAAACCCGCTTGCCAAGGATGCAGCGTTAAAGAGATAACGCTGGCCAGGGTAATATAAGTCAGGACACGGGAGAACAGTCCAGAGAAACTGAGTTTGGTACGAGTCATGAGTTGCATTATACCTGCAACTCATCCTTTCGTCTTTAAAGAATTACGATTTATCGTGTTACAAGTTTTGTTTAATTTCGTAAGGGCTAAACCGTTGGTTTTATGGCCCGATTGAGATACAACTGCGGAATGCAACGTTGGAATGGTTAGAGGGTTTTATCAACTTGATGTCTCTTTTCTATCGTTTGTGTCTCTCAAATGCGCCTGCATCCGTGCTGTTGATTCGCATCATGGTGGGTTGCGTTTTTTTGTCGGAAGGAATTCAAAAATTTTTATTCCCTGCCGCGTTAGGGGCAGGCCGCTTTTATGAAATCGGTTTGCCGTTGCCGGACCTGCTTGCACCCCTGGTTGGAGCCACTGAAATAGTGTGTGGCGTTCTTTTACTGTCCGGCTTTTTTACCCGAATCGCTTCTTTGCCGCTAATCGGAATTATGCTGACGGCGATTATCACGACGAAACTACCCATTCTAGTGAGTGATGGTTTTTGGAAGATGGCCCATGAATCCAGAACCGACTGGAGCATGCTGCTGGGAGCTATATTTTTGCTGTTAGTCGGTGCGGGGCCATTGTCCATGGATGCCTGGTTAACCGGCAAACAGGCGGGTCCTCCGGTGGCCTCGCCGAGTAAAAAGCCGGATAAAAAGCCCCGGCGCTCCGCTGGTAAAAAAACTGAAGCAATGAAATTAACCCATCGCAAACGATAGGAACGGTTACGATTCCTTGTTGGGAGTCGTTAGTTGAAGCCCCGTTTAAAATTGATTTTGCTGATATCCGCGCCGTGCTGGTACAGCAAGATGACCACTCTGTAAAATCCGCGCTGGTATGCCATTGCGGCGGCGGAGTTGCCGGACTTGTCCGTATGATTGATCAACGCGTGTTTCGAGTGTTCATCCGGCATGGCGTCGAGGATGGTTTTAACGGCGTCCTCGTGTCCTTTGGCAGCCGCTTTTATTAAGGCGGTTTGCCCCTTGTCATCGGCCTGATTAATGACGGAACCCGCCTTGATGAAATAGTCCACCAACAGGCTGTGGCCTCGCTCTGCGACTTTCATCAAAATGGTCTCACCATGTTCATAGGTGCGATGAATATCAAGGTGGTTTGTAGCCAGAGGCTTTTCGACTTTTTCCGATTGAGCGTGAACAAATTGATCGGCCCCGGACATATCGGGCATTGCCGGCGTTTTTTCCTGGCGCCCGAAGTGGACCGTATCCTGCGAAGTAAACGTAAGGTTTGATGAAGGTGATTTTAAATTGCTCGCGTCATTTTTTCGGTTTTTTTGAATATCCCTGCTGCCAAACAAGGAACCGCTGATAATTTTCATTGTCTCAACTACTGCTATCTTTGTTAAAGAACGGGTATGTCTTTGGGGGAAAAGGTAAAGAGCGTTCCCTACGTTTATATCATTAAAGGGATTTATTCGGAAAGTACCTGTGTCCGAAGTGTAACGGTTGGGTCATTTAAAATGGAATTTTCCCGGCTCAATCGAACTCGATTCGGTTTGCCTTTAACGCGGACAGTTCATAATGAGTGCCCCGCCACTCAATCCCATGACGCCATAACGTTAATGCAGTCGCCTTTACAATAATGTAAATCATCAATATCGCTCCCACGGGGAAAAACAATCCCGCCCAGGGGAGCTGCCGGTTGTATCTGGCGTTGTCAAAACACAGAATCTGCATCAGCAGCAGACTGATCACATTCAGTTGAAAGGTTTGCCCCTGGGTTACGAACAGGGCGATTACCGGCCACACGCTGAACAGAAATTGCGCGCTGATGCCATACAACATGTAAGGCAAATTGTAGTCCAGCCCGGCAAAGGCGTTTTTCATCAATCCTTGAACCAGCTCTTTGAGCGAGGTGTACCATTCTACCCGAATCAGCCCCATGCCGTTGCCCACGGCTTGCCGGAAGCCATGCTTCTTCACAAGCTTGCCCAGTTTCATATCATCATCGGGGCGCAGGGCAATGGCCCGGTGGGTATCGATTGCCTCATAAACGGATTTCCGAATCAGATTGAAGGCCCCGATGCCGATGAAATTTTTGCTTTTGGGATCAATGGCGCGCCAGGGGCGAGAATACAAGCAAAAGAACACCGTGAAGGTATTCATGAAAATTTTTAAAAACAGATCGGGGCTGATTATTTCCGGCCAGATCGCTAAATGATCCAATGGCTGAGCTTGGGTGGATCGCTTTTTTAAATCCCGGCCTTCAAGATACAGTACGGCCCGTTTTAAAGTGTCGGGCTCCATAATAATGTCGGCATCCGTAAACAGTAGTAAATCGCCGGAAGATGCCTGAGCGCCCAGGTACAGCGCGTGGTTTTTGCCCAGCCAGCCTTCCGGCAACGATTGGATATGCACTATTTTCAGTTGGGGGAAGTGTGTGTCCAGTTCATTTAAAATGTCGCCCGTCCGGTCTTCGGATCGATCATTCAGCACAATCAGTTCATAGTTCGGGTAGTCCAGGTGCAAGACGGAGGTCAGTGCTTCCTGGATATTCCGCTCTTCATTGCGGGCGGGAATAATAATGGAAACGGTAGGGTAAACATCTGAGGCATCCTCCTGGGGAATAGGGATATCTTTTATGTTTCGGATGGAGCGGTTGCCTATCAGAAATTCAAGCGTGGTAACCCCATAGCCTATTAAGGTAAACCAAGCCACGGCGGCAAGAATCATTTCCAACATGAGGACGGCTGCTTTACGAAGAGGTAACCGACTTATTATACCGGTTCATGACGCGTTTGCTGAGGCGCGTTTACCGATAGGCTTGATGGGGTTCTTTTTGCGGTGCAAACCTGCTGACGGGTTCCTGTTGCTCGATGATGGCGAGCGATAACCGATGCGACTCGGATGGGGGAAGTCCCATCAACTCCAGCGAGAGTGGGAACAGTGACTCCCGCAGGCTCTGTTGTGCGGCGGGTGTCAGTTTGGAGGCAAACAGTTCCAGCCGGTACACGGGTTCTTCGGTTTCACTGATCAGTCGTCCGCCCAGGGCCACATTCTCCAGACGGTAGGGGATAAACTGAATGGAAATGGACTCCCGGTATACTAGCGCAATGCGAAACGCGGCAGCCAGCGCATCCGTCAATTCAGCGGCCATAATTTTTTTCTGCTCAAAAGAAATATCCGGCGTATAAATCCTGAGGTGGGGCATTTTTGCTGGCCCTCTTGATTGGTGTTAATCTGCCACTCACTTATTGTACGGGGCGTTAAATTATTTGAATATCACCCTTCAGGGCAATGCCCGAAGCACAGCTTGGATGGGTATTGGCTAGTGATACGGCATCCTGCCGGACCCATATAAAAAAACGAGCTGCGCTTTGAACCATGAACAAGCCCATAAAGCTTGTAACAGGGCCGTTTTTTGTGTTAAAGACTTTACTGTTCATCATCACACTATCGTTTCAAGCCCAATATAATTTTTAAATCTCAAAGGATTGTTCATCATGCTTTCACCTGTATCGCATGCGCTCCGATTCAGTTCGGGGCCATCTAGTAAGCCGCTCAGTAAAAAGCCATTAAAGAATGAATATCTACAAGCAAATAGGGATTATATCGGTTTAATCCATAAAAAAGCGCAAGGTGAAACCGTGCCTCGGGAACTGATGACTGTGGCCAGAGACAATGCAAAACAGGCCGAGCGAAGATACTTTAACAGCGATGAAAATAAAACCATCATTGCCAAAATGTTTGAAACCCTTCTGAAAAGTTTTTCGGACAGAAGGCAGTAATTCTGTCTGGTTCTTTGGGCTTTAACAAAGGCGAAAAAATCTGACGAAGCCTAATCGGGACAGGAAAGAGACACCTTTTTCCCGCCACTCGGCCAGCAACGCAGAACAAACTCTAAAGTTGTCTTAGATTCGACCGATTATGGGATAGAGCCTTAATTCGAGAACCCAATCGGTGCCTAAACTTCGCAATACTAGCATTGGCTTTACCCTGGCTGAGCTTCTAATTGCTCTAATGATTTTGGGAGTGATTGCCACGTTCACGATTCCCAAAATCATAATATCGCAACAGACCTCGCGGTTTAACGCAGTCGCAAAAGAAAATATATCAGCAATTTCCGCTGCATTTACCCAAGCCCAACACTTGGGTGCAGTGACTACTAATACAACCCTTGGAGCTATTACCCAGTATTTGAATTATGTGAGCCTAGATAGCTCATCAAATATAGACGGTTTTACGGGTACTGGTTCGGGAACTTGTACGTCGACTCTTATTTGTTTGAGAATGCACAACGGCAGCATTATACTTATAGAACGGATGCTTCTTTCGGCGGCACTTCCACAACGCATGGCCTTTGGTTTCATATCGATCCGGATGGTGTTTATAGTGGCACAACGGATGGCCCGGGGAAGTTAATGTTGGGGTTCATTTACTATAATGGCAGAGTCATAGACGGGGCAAACATACCGGCTACGACGAATACGTTTGGTAGCTACACTGCCTCAACCACATATACCCCTGACTGGTTTAGCTGGTAAAAGGCTCGTCTGTGCGAGGGAATAGCCGCTGGCTATTGGCGATGTGAAGGTGAAGTGGCGGAAGTGACAGGAGTCGAACCTGCAACCCCTTGCGGGGCGACCGCTTTCGAGGCGGCTCGATTGCCTAGAGATATTCTAACTCACACTAATATAGACATCAATGTTTGATTACCCTACTAGAAGGGCACCCATAAATAGGGCAAAAATTGTCAGAGTCTATATTGAGGTTAGGCTTTGTTTCCCTTTCCCCCCGCTACCTAACCATTCTCCCTTGGTTATTACCTTAAGAGCTTCCATAGGTAGTCTTCAAACCAACTTTGCCTTAAGCTCTTCTATGTTTGTCCACTCAAAAGCTCCATCAGGCAGCGATTTTGAATGATCAACTAAAGCTTCAAGCAATTGCAGGGTTTTATTAAAGGCATCAGTCCCTTCGCTCATCTGCAAGAGAGCATTATAGGGCTTCTCACCGTCCAAAGCATCTCCGAAATATGCACCTTCAACGTTAGGGATGGATGCAACCAGCCGGATTTTCTTACGGTCAGGAGCTTGGGCTACGATATCTAAGATTTTTGTATTCTGAGTCCAGGCGGGATTGGTTATCTCCTTTCCTTTCCGCTTGGCTTTCGGGTGATCACTGTCGTGTAGTACGGCATAGCCAGCTCCAAAATGGTTCAGGATCTTACACAGGGAAACGATAGACGCCTTCCCTCTAGCTCGAATAATGTGGACGTCCTTGAAGTGGTTTGGGCAGTTGGCAATTACATACTTCAGTGCTGTATATTCCGTGTCGCCTTCAACCACTATGTTATTGCCGCCAAAGAAGAACTCAGCTACATAAGGGTCGCACAGGTTCAGCAGCTTTAGCCGAGCTCGGTCATCCTCATCCAGATTCGCGACCATTGGTCTGAATAGCGTGGTGCTCTGAATCGCACCGTTTTCTCTCCGTTCCACCCTGACAATAGAAGTGTTATCCCTCGACAGGTCTATAAAAACTGGTGAATGAGTCGTGACCATCACTTGCCAGTTGCCTGTTTTGGGAAGGTCATATAGAACTCTGCATGCCTCCCGAATTGCAGTTGGGTGAAGACAGAGCTCAGGCTCATCAAGTAGTAGCAAATGGGGCCTATCATTCTTCCCTTGGCGTCCCTGTTCTCTCAGAATCCGAAGGGCTGCCCAGAGGAGCGTCCGGCGTGCACCGCTGCCTTGATGTTCAACTGAACTTAAGTGTCCGTCTGCTGGCCCCATCAGTAACTTAGGGCTGGCCTTAAAAAATGTAATGCAGTTCTCAAGTTCCTCTTCAGCGCGGGCGTCAAAGCTGACCTGATACCCAGGAAAGACTTCATGGATGATATCGCTTATTCTGGACTCGACTTGGGTAATCTCGCCCTTGGTCTTTTCTACAATGCTCCTCTGAATACCGCCTAGTTGCTGGATTAAAGCCGTGTAGGAGTTTATATCCTGTTTATCCTCGTTCTCCTTAAGATTCTTAATGCTGTCTTCAAGGACCTTTTTGAGTAAGGCAATTGTCTCTTTTGCCTGATTTTCAGGATTGTCGAAGGCTTCGATACGGTGAGGTTGTGGTCGCCTGGAGTTAGCAACATTAGCCGCCCCATATGGAACTTGCCCTTCTGCCCATCTGCCTTCGGCCACCAGCCATCCTGCCCGTTGTGGTTTTCCTTCCTCCGGCCATAACCAACGCTCCCGAACGAACATTTCACCTGTGTCAGGGTCTTTACGAATCCATTTGTCTCCAGGAGCATTGTCATAAACCATTCTTTTGAGCCCTCACTCATCGCCAATTGGTAAGCTTTCAGTATTGAACTCTTACCTGCGTTATTTGGCCCCACTAGGACCACAATGTCATCTAACTCAATCTCGACTGGTTCCGGTCCAATGCAGCGGAAATTGCGGATGGTGAGCTTATGAAGTCTTGGCCTTGGAGAAGAATCCGCAGCATTTTCTGACTCAACAACAGCAGTATTCACTTTCCTCGCCATAACTCTCTAACCTCATCAATGAAATGTTTTAATTCTACAGTCACTAGGCCATGAGCTGCAATGCATTATTAACCCGATGTAAAATTAAACTTTTACATTTAGTCCTGTGATTATAGGTGTTTTTACCTTGCCGAAGAATTGACATTACTTAAACTCGATGTAATAATAAAGTAATAGATTAGATTACATCAAGGTTCAGGTGCGTTCATGAGCCAAGGCAAACAAGCCAAAATTCTTTCTGAAGGACAAGTAAAAGCAGCACTCGCATATCTAGACGGGACTCGTTACCCATTAAGGGACAGGGTATTGTTCTTGTTGACTATCAAAGCTGGCCTGAGAGCAAAGGAAGCGTCTATGTTGACCTGGGCAATGGTGACAGATCCTGAAGGCGGAATTGCTGACTGTATTAGCTTGCCGGATAAAGCGAGTAAGCGGAAGTCAGGACGGGTTATTCCTATCAACAAGGAACTGAGACTAGCTCTAATCGAACTCAAAGACGCTACAGAGCCTTCACCTGAAGGCCACATCATCTTTAGCGAACGCAGCGACCGTATGACAGCCAATAGCATTGTTATGTGGTTCAACCGCCTCTTCACTGCTCTAGGCTTTGACGGGTGTTCTTCTCACTCAGGAAGACGCACCTTTATCACCAATGCAGCACGGAAGGTCTCGTTAGTTGGTGGAAGCTTACGGGACGTTCAGCAGCTTGCAGGCCACTCTTCCCTTCATACAACACAGAGGTACGTAGAAGGGGACACTGAAGCCAAAAGAAAGCTTGTGAACCTGTTATAACAGCTTTTCACCTACGGCGGAAAGGGACAATAGGGGCAATAAGTGGGAAAAAGAAGACAGCCCGCTATCTGTAGGTGGTTCCACTTTCATGAAGCAGCAAAACACTGCACATAACGCCAATTTGAAGCCAGCACTTCAAACATAAGCAGGAGTGGAAAGAAGATGAGCATGAAGGCTTCCAAAATGCCTCTCCAGTAGATGGCTTTGTATTCATAGTTCGCAGTCCTGTTTGGAGCACCCTTGGGACTTAAACTACCGTTTGTCTCGAATAACTGCTATTAGCGCTGAAGTAAAGGCCAATAAACCTATTACTAATGCCGCAAAGCTGCTTATTAGTAGTGTCCATGTTACAGCCATATCACCACAATGCCCTGTACTATCACACATAGCAGAGAATAGTGCCGCAAGGAATAAGACTGGCGACAAGGAGGCCACGAACAAACCAAGAATAAGAGACCACGCAATAACTTCTTTTCGCATCTCTGTATTAAACCATTTTCAAACGCGGAGCTTAAGACACTTTGTAACAGCTAAAGCAGGTGTATCATGTAACTTTCCTGTTCAGTTTTCGTCTCTGTCTTTAGAGGGATGGGTGCAATTAATTCAAGTGAAGGGGAAATCATTATGTATTGCAAGATTCCTGGTTGTGACCAGAAGGGCTCACGCTATGGGCGACTCTGTAACTCTCACAAGAGCAGACAAAGAAGACACGGACACCCACTACAGAAAGGCGTAACCAAGCAAGAGTTGAAGCCCTACATTGAGCTAGTTAGAAAGCGTTTCCAAGCCAATCCAGACAGCAATGCCATGGCCGAGACTGAAAAGAGATGGTTTGATTTGATTCGCCAATGCCAAAGCGTTGTTGTCAGCTACTACCAAGGCCACCCAAGCCAACGGAACCGCAGAGAAGCAAGCCAAGAACTCATCAAGATAGCTGAAGAGGTCTCTACAGTTGATGTTATTGAGACTGTGTTGGCTATGTATCTATTGGCAGATTCCGACCCACGAAGATTCAGATCAGACGAAGCCTTCTTGTATCAAGTAGTCCGAAGAGTACGCGCTCTCACAGAGGTTAATGTTGGGAGGTGGTACGACTACAAGACCCAACGGAACAAACGTGTCTATAGAGATCTCACGCCAAAGACCACTCAACAGATGGGTACTATGCTAATTTCCACACTTGGTGTTGCTGGATTGTGTATGGCTAGATTAGAGCAGGCAACTAGCGCATCTTCGAAAGCGGCAGAAGCAGATTATTATGAGACTCTAGCCTCTTTGCACTAAGCAGTAGACTTGTGTTTCGAGTTCAATGGTCCTCAATAAGAGATCTAAATGCCTATCATGAGGCACTGCATAGTCTACAGTGATCCCACAGAGCCTGTTTTGAGGACGGACTTATAAGTGTTAAAAATTGCCTGTATGAGAGGCTTTACAGATCATGGATGATCTAGTAATGTGTAAGCAAAGGAATCTAAAGGAAATTTTTGCCGCTATCGCTTGGCAATGACAGTTTTGCATTGTGATTTAAGCGATAACCCTTTCTGCTAGAGGGTAACAGGAGGTGTCTTCCTATGGACAATAGTCAGTATAGCCTTCTCAAAGAACAACTTATAGAAAGCTGTAGTTTGGAGATCACTAAAATTTTCAGATGTTTAGATAGGGTGGAGATTGAGCCTGAGCTAAACCTCACCACTACCACTTCCGAATTAGAGTCTTTAGATCCAGATACTGCTTTGGAATTGTGTTACCAAATTCTAAGAGAGAAAAAGCGGATGCCAACAGCAAAAGATTTTATAGCAGAATTTAACAAACAAGGGTACACCTTTGATAATCCACATCGGCTCTCAGCATCATTGTCTGCCAGTCCGTATGTCACATTCAACAGATGGAATGGTGGTTGGAAACTAAAACACTGATTTGACACCCTCACCAGTTCTATATAGGGGTTCTTTATGGGGCTTATGGGGGTCTCAACCTGCCCCATCACTTTCCACTGGAGAGGTATTGTCGTATGCCCATTCCACTGAAAACGTTCGTTGAACGTATGACTTCTCATTGGACAAAGACGCTCGGTAATATAGCCAGCTATGAACTCCAAAATGTTTGGGAACAGTTAGGAGAATGGTTTAACCAACATATCTACTTTGCTGAAGCTGGCATGCCTGAAGCTAGAACTTGGGTCGTATTACAACCTCCTACTGGAAGTGGTAAGACTCAAGGCTTAGCTGTCTACTGCTCATTATTGCCTCGGTACTATAGCAAAGATGAGATACCGGGTATCTTAATTCTGACTAGACGCATTAAAGAGGCAGATGTACTTGTAGAGACAATAAACACTTTAGCCGGTACTGAGGTTGCAGTAGCAGATCATAGTGAAAACAGGGCTGGAACAGAGAAGCTCTTTGACACACCAATTGTTGTCATCACACATAAAGCCTACACGGATGGTATAGAAGCAGTAAGCTTTGAATGGCCGTGGTCTCAAAAGTGGAATGATCTTATTACTTGGAGAAATGGTGAGCGGCAATTAACGGTCATAGACGAGTCTTTGGACATTGTACGTCATGCCCAAATAACCAAAAAGGATATAGATTACGTACTCCGAGCTATTCCTGAGAAGATCTGGTATCGCTATAAAGGGCAGAGGAGAACATTAGAGAACCTTAGATTGTACTTGAAAGAGTTAGAACAAGAGCGTAAAGAGCCTGGGTCTGCCAAAGAGGAGATGCTTTGGATGGGGGAAGATTGCATGCCAGATATTGAACTTGACCCATTGCGGCGCAAGCTAAAAGACATTGAGTTTGATAAACACCTGCTTAGAAAGGAAGATCCCATTGAACGAGAACAGGTGAGAAAAATAGTAGATGGGCTGCTCTATCAGCTAAACATCATTCTAAACAACTGGTACTGGTATGCCAGGAGTCAAGCTGGACACTCCCTGAATTCCGCCTTTTCTCTCCTCTTACCAAATAAACAAGGAGGTATCATTTTAGATGCTACCGCTTCTTCCAATCTCCTATACAAGTTGATGTTCGCGACTTTTGTTATTCAGCCACCTGCTGAGGCTAGACGATATCAAAATGTGACTCTTCATTATGCTCTAGGCCACGCTGTAGGAAAGTCTAGCCTGCTAAAGAAGCCCTCCCAAAGTGTTTCCTCCCTCTTAGCGAGTCTAAAGAAGGAGCTTAATGATTTAAACCGGAGCGTCCTAGTTTGCTGTCATCAAGCATTAGAGCCAACCATGATTTCATTAGGTTCAGATTGTGGCTTTCAGCGTTTTGATGTGGGCCATTGGCAAGCTCTAGACGGAAGAAATGATTGGCAGGATTTTGATACGGTGGTCTTGTTTGGTCTACCTTATCTACCGGAAACGTGGTCTGCCAATACCTTTATGGCCCTACAAGATGTACAAGATACCGAATGGCTGAGAAATAGTGAGAAGCGGGGGTTTAAAGAGTGGAGGGATATCCGTACAGAGCTTGAACTAGGACAGCTCACTGTATCAATAGTACAAGCCATTAACCGGATTCGGTGCCGTAGGGTAATAGATGTGCATGGGAATTGTCCAGATGCAGATGTGTTTATTCTGCTTCCTCATGGGGATGCTGGTAGGACGCTTCTAAGCAATATAGTGAAGCAAATGCCGGGTATTCGTCTTTTGGAGTGGCAGTTTGAGACCACTAAACGAGAGCCACGTCGCTCCAATCATGAAGAAGCATTGTTTCGCTATGTGAGTAGTATGCCAGTTGGTCGCTATGCCTTTAGGGACGTAGCCCAACAACTGAAAATCAGTGGAAATACATCGGAGCGGATTGCCGCGAAGCTAAAAGATCCTGAGAACGAGTTATCCCTGAAGCTAGCTGAAAAAGGGGTTCAATACCAAGTAATGAGGGAAGGGCGCACTCAAAGAGCTTACCTGTATAAGTCTTAACCGGGATGAAAGCCGCTCTTGGCAACTAACATTGTGTTCTTCTACTCTTGCTGTTCAGGCAATTCTGCGATTGTCTTTGTTAGGGTGAGAAGTGAGAATGGCTTCCTAATCTTTCGACTGATCTCTAATAGTGTTTTATACCAATGACACTGTTTTG
>JAJQJM010000140.1 GCA_021323475.1 Vampirovibrio sp. | reverse complement strand
GCTCGGCCTTCTTTTGCAGAATGGCGACTCGTGTTTCCAAATCCGGCGGCTGGATATCGGCAATCAGGCCCCACTCAAAGCGGCTGCGAAGCCGGTCTTCCAAGCGGGACAAGTACCGGGGCGACCGGTCACTGGAAAGAATAATCTGCTTGCCGGACTCGTGCAGGGCGTTAAACGTATGAAACACCTCTTCCTGAGTGCGGGTTTTGCCTTCCAGGAACTGCACATCATCAATAATCAGGATGTCGTTGCGCCGGTAGCGATCCTGAAAGCCTTTCATATCCTTCTGCCCGAGGGCGTTGATCATGTCGTTGGTAAACTGCTCCGCCGTGACGTAGCGGATTTTCAACTCCGTATGGTGTTGCAAGGCAAAGTGGCCGATGGCTTGCATCAGATGAGTTTTGCCCAAACCCACGCCCCCATAGATAAAGAAGGGGTTATAGCTTTGGGCCGGCGTTTCCGCGACCGCCAGGGCCGCCGCATGGCAGAACCGGTTGTGCTGACCCACCACAAACGCCTCGAATGTGTAACGCGGGTTCAGGTTGCTGCGGGTCGTGCGAGGTGTCCAGGGTCGGTTGGGCAATTCCCTGGATGGATTCAGGCTCTCAGCGTCCACCTCATCTTCTGCCACGGTAGGCTCAGCGACCACAATCGCCACATCCAGCTTACGTCCGGCCACTTCGGCGAACGTTTCTTTCAATTCCTTTTTATAGCGCTTTAAAATCAGTTCCCGGTTAAAATCGCTTTCCGCCTGAAGCGTGACGGATTTTTCCGTGACTTCCTCCAACGTTAACGGGCTGATCCAGGTTTCAAAGCTGGGCTGGCTCATCCGGGTCTTTAAGGCAGACTGCACGGATTGCCAGAGCGCCTGCTGCTCTATAAACTCCGCGCCGGAGGGCGGGGCATTTTCAGTTGAGGCAGGCTTTGCTACACGTTTGGTTGCGCGTTTTGCTACCGATGTCACCATCAATCTGTTACCCTAACCATTTCCTACATACGCTATGAATTCTTTGCTGAACGGCAAAAACCAGCCATAGCAAGCATCTCTAAAGGAGGGAAGGCAAAAACCAGGACCTTGCAACCCATCCCAGGAAGCCGAAGGCCGAACAACCTCTCCTCTCTTGTTGAGTGGTTCTCGTTCAGGATTTTTAGTCTAGCATAGTTATCCCCCTCTCTTAACCGAGCGTATCAAAGCTTTTACATAAAGATTTTTTGCAGTATATTGAGATCCGCTTTTTGCATGGATAATAATCCTCACCCGATATTCAAGCGCTCTTTAAATAAGGAGATCTCCCTCATGAAACGTACCCTGGAAGGGACTCAACGCAAAAGACGCCGCGTCAGCGGTTTCCGGGCCAGAATGGCTACCCCCGGCGGTCAACGCACATTGAACCGTCGTCGCTCCAAAGGCCGTCATAAAATCGCCCTTTAAGCTCCCTTTAAACCGGAAAGCCCCCACGAGTGCTGAAAAAAGCCAACCGCCTCAAATCCAGAGGGGACTTTAAAAGGACACTCGCCGGTCGGCGACTTTGCATCAACGATTGCTTCGTAGTTTACGGTCTCGCGGCCAACCCAAACTCTGCGGGACCGTTTTCTGCCGAGCGGATGCAACCCCGAATCGGTTTTGTCGTCAGCAAGAAAGTCCACAAACGTTCGACTCGCCGCAACCGTATTAAACGACGGTTGAGAGAGTTGCTGCGTGTTTATTTGATGACTGAAAAACGGCAAATTCTGTCCCGGTACCGCACACTGGTGTTTATTGCCCGTGGCGGCAGCCTGGAAACATCGTTTCAGGATTTGCAGCGCAAAATGGAACGTTGCATACAGAATTTGTAAGTGTTGGAAAACACATGCTGAAATCTCTTGTTCTTGGTTTAATAAAGGTTTACAGGATGAGCGCCGGAGTGAGGCGAAGAGTTCTTCCCCCGGTGTGCCGTTTTCATCCCACATGTTCCGCGTACGCTTACGAAGCCGTTGAGCAGTATGGCGTTATTCACGGAATATGGCTGGGCCTTAAGCGACTGGTACGGTGCCATCCCCTCAATCCCGGCGGATTGGACCCTGTTCCAACCCCACCCCATCAATCTCCCCACTCAGTCAACCAGGAGAATTCCTTGTGAACATTATCAACCAGGCCATGTTGTACCTTTTAAACCTGATACATGACCTTGTCCACAACTATGGGCTGGCAATTGTCCTGCTCACTGTGGCAATTCGTATAGCCCTGTGGCCACTAAACTCCGCGCAAACCCGCTCCATGCGAAAAATGCAGGAATTGCAGCCTAAACTGAAGGCATTGCAGGAGAAATACAAGGACAACCCGCAAAAAATGCAGGAAGCCATGATGAAGTTCTACTCGGAGAACTCCTTCAACCCCATGGCAGGCTGCTTACCCATGCTGGTGCAATTGCCTATTTTTATCGGCTTGTATGGCGCGCTTAGCAGCCCGCACTTCCTGGTGGAAACTGTAAATGAACGTTTTCTGTTCCTCACTAACCTGTCCAAAACGTTGCACAGCAATGCCGGGCAGGCGCTGGACGGTGTGTTTAACATCCAGAAAGACGATACGTTCTCGACCGATAAGAACGTAACCCTGACGATGAGCGGTGGAAAAACCGTGGAGCAGGAAATTGGCGATCCTAATAAGCTGATCCAGATTTTCCCGAAGCCGATGATGCCCGGAGAGCCGGTCACCATGACCCTGGACTTCAAGGAGCTGGGCCTGAGCGATGACTACCGGAACCTGGTCCAAGGGGCTGAGGTACTGGTCATCAACAACAAAAGCCATGAACTGGAGCGCATCCACTTTGAAAACAAGAACGGCAAGCTGAGCCAGGAAGTCAAAACCACCGCCGCCAGCTCCCAATCGTTTATCGAGGAGTTTGTGCAAGGCATGAGCCGCAACTGGGATGTAACCCTGATGATTGTGGTCTATGGTCTGCTGACCCTGCTGTACCAGCAGGTCATGACAGCCCGGCAGCCCAAGGCGTCCAAGGATGATCCGGCAGCCCAGGCTATGCAGTCCCCGGCCATGAAGTTTATGCCGTTGATGTTTGCCGTGATGCTACTGTTTATTCCCATCCCGGCAGGCGCATTGATTTACCTGGTCGTTACCACCGCGATGATGCTGATCCAGACCTTGTGGGTCAACTTCAACGAAGACCGTAAAAGCGACGGCAAATCCAAGCCCTCTGATCAAATCGTGGACATTAAAGCGGACCGCGCTTAATTTAAACCGGCATTTTGAGAATGCGGGCGGCGTAAAAACCGTCCGCATTTTCGTTGATGAGGCGCTGCTCTTCCTTTTCCAATGCCGCATCGGGACAAGTGGCAAGCACTTGGGCCACTACATCATGATTTTCCGCTTTTAAAATGCTGCAGGTGCTATACACCATTGCACCACCGGGCTTCAGGCAAGCAAACCCCTTCTGAAGCAGGGAAAGTTGCTGCTTGCGATACGCGTCCAGGTTCAATTTCTTGAGATGAAGCAAGATTTCCGGATGACGCCGGAAGGTACCGGAGCCGGAACAGGGGGCATCCACCAATACCTTGTCATAGAGCGACGCTGCTGGCTCAAAGAGCAAGCCATCCGCTTGAAGGCAGGTTACGTTCCCTACGCCCAGTCGGTCAATATTTTCCGTTAGTAAGGCCAGACGGTCTTTTTTTGGCTCTATGGCGCTGATGGCGCCTTGATTTTGCATCAATGCAGCCATATGCGTCGTTTTAGAGCCTGGCGCGGCGCAGAGATCCAGCACCGACTCTCCCGGTTGGGGGTCTAGCAGATGAGAGACCCACATAGACGAGGGATCCTGCACATAAAACAGGCCCTCTTCATACCCAGGCAATTGTCGTGGAGAACCGGAAAGGCCGCTTATCTGTATACATTCCGGCAAATCAGAAACCTGATTCGCTTCTATCGACGCCTGCTTCAGCATGTCCAGGTAAGCATTCGGCGCTATTTTCAACGTGTTCACCCGAATACTCAGTGAGACCGGAACTTGGCTCACCTCTGCCATCTGCAGAATCTCTTGCTGGGTGTACCGTTCCAGCAATTGCCGGGCCCAAACTTCCGGCCAGCCTGATGTTAACAGCAAGTAACGAGGCAGGTCCGTCTCCACCGGAGGAATCTCAAAGCCACCAGCTTCCAAGCGGCGTTGAGCCTCCCGAAGGACGGCATTGATAAACTTAACCGTTTTCGGGGCCTGCTTTTGCGCTTTGGCTAACTCTACTGTGGTATTTATGGCGGCATAAGCCGGCACGTGGCTTAAGCCATACAACTGAAAAAGCCCCAGGCGCAGCATCACACGCACTGGAGGCGTGATATTCTTCAGCGGCCGGGCGGTCAGCAGCTTGATCCACTCATCCAACCGGAGCCAATGGCGCAAGGTACCCATGCACAAGGCATACACAAAGCCCCGATCCTGTTCCGTCAAGTTGGCCTGCTCACGGGCCAGCGCATCCTGAATCAGGCTATCGGCCTTCAGTCGTTCAGCCCCGCTCTTCTCAAATCGTAATAAGACCTCCAAGGCCAGCTTACGGGGCAAGTCCACTTTAACGGCCACTACTCCTCCCGCCGGGAGCCCAGAATTCGCATCACGAAGTAGAGCAATTGAATCAAGGCATATAGTGCGGTGGCAACATAGGTAAAGGCCGCAGCCGTCAGCACCTTTTTAGCGCCCGGCATTTCCGTAGAAGATAGATAGTTGTGCGTTTCCAAAACCTTCAGGGCGCGTCCGCTGGCATCCAGCTCCACCGGCAGGGTCACAAAGTGGAACGCCACCGCCAGGCCGTACAGAATGACGCCTGCCCAGGCTAACATCATGGCCCATGCAGGCATGATATTACCGGTAACACCCAAGCCCAGGGCAATAATAATCATCCACGGACCCAGGCCACTGCCCAAATTGACCGCCGGCACCAGCGCTGAGCGGAGAACCACCGGGTAATAACCCTTGGCATGCTGAATGGCATGGCCACACTCATGGGCCGCGACCGCCACACTGGCAATGGAATCACCGTGATATACATCCGGAGAGAGGCGCACCACCCGGTCGGTGGGATCGTAGTGGTCGCTTAAAAAGCCATCCGACATTTCCACGGCCACGCTGCTCAGTCCATGCTCCGCCAGAATATTGCGAGCCACCTCGCGTCCGGCGTAACCGCGCGAAGTCCGCACCTCGCTGAACTTGGCCACGGTATTCTTCACCCACATTTGGGGCACGAACACCAGCACCATCCCGACCAGCATCACCAGCATATAGAGGGGATCATGAAAGAAAAACATGGTATGGCTTACCTCCTGATGTGTTAGATGCGGAAAGTCCGCGAAAGTTCCGCCCTAGGCTGGCTGAGGGGCAGGCAGCTCGGCACTGAAGCAGCCCAGAGCACGCTTACCATCGCCGGATGTTTTAAAAACACCCAATGCCCAGTCTCGGGCAGGCATTTCCCGTTTGCCGGCCGGTTGCAGGCTGGTAATTTCCAACACGCCTTCACCGGTGCGCACTAAAACGCCTGATTCAATAATAGCCAAAATTTCGCCCGGTTGGCCGGTTTTAAGGATTTCTTCAGAATGTGCGTTTGCACCCGGTTGATACTGTCTGGCTCGCAGGATTTTGACCCGCTCCCCATTCAGGAAGCTTGCAGCGCCCGGCGCGGGATTGTAGCCGCGCACGTTCAGTTGCAACTGGTGCGCGGATTGAGTCCAATCCAGAATAGCGTCCTCTTTTTTGCACTTGGGCGCGTGAGTTGCCAGCTCATGCGGCTGCACTTCCGGCTGCACGGTGCCGTCCGTCATACCAACCAGCGTGTTCACCAGCAACGGGCCAGCCGCTTGAGACAAGCGCTCGGTCAACTCGCCCATGGTTTCGTCCGCACCAATAGTCAGCACGTGCTTCAGCAGCATTGGGCCCGTATCAACACCCAATTCCGTCAACATCGTGGTAATGCCAGTTTCGTTTTTACCTTGCAGAATAGCCTGCTGAATGGGATTGGCTCCCCGAAATTCCGGCAGCAGAGACGCATGGGCGTTTACCGTAGCCACCCTGGGAATATCCAGCACTTCCTGGGTTAAAATTTGCCCGAATGCCACGGTCACTAGGAAATCCGGAGCCAAGTCGCGCAAGTGCTGCTTGAGCGTTTCGTCTTTCTTGATGGAAACCGTTTGGAACCAAGGTAAGCCCAACTTCTCGGCCAGTGTTTTCACCGGCGGGGGAGTCAATTTCTGCCCGCGACCAGCCGGACGATCGGGCTGAGTAACAACCGCCGCAATTTCAATGCGGGCATCATCGTGCAACGCTTGCAACGCGGGCATGGAAAACGCCGGGGTGCCTAAAAACACAATCTTGATTTTGCCGGAATCGGGGCTCATGGGGGATCACACCTATGGGTTCATATCAGGTAACTAATCTGCTGCCATCATAGCAGCAAGGCAGACCGAACAGAATGCTTCTGCTCAAGCCAATGTCATTTCCCAGTGATGGAAGCTAGAGCGCGACGCCGGCCAACGCCTCATCCAATTCAGGCTCGGAGAGGATTTTTTCCGGGTCGATGGGCGGCAAATGGTGCTCGGCCAGTAATTGATCGGCGGTAAAGCGGTCAATCACATGATCCACGAACAGCACTCCGTTCAAATGATCCAACTCGTGCTGGATGGCCCGGCACAGCAGGGTGCCATCCTGAACGGTCATGGTCTGGGTCTTGCCCTTCATATCCATATAGCGCACGGTAATGGATTCGTAACGCTTCACATCGGTGTATACGCCGGGGAAACTCAGGCAACCTTCCCGGCTGATAATGGCGGATTCTTTTTTGACGATGACCGGATTGATGAACACCATTTGCGGCATGGGGTTCTCATCGGTGGAGCAATCCAGCACAAAGATGCGCTTCAGTTCGCCGACCTGCGGGGCAGCCAGACCAACGCCATTGTAAGCGTACATGGTGTCAAACATGTCGGCCACCAGCTTCTGTATTTTGGCCGAAACTTTCAAAACCTTCTCGGCTTCTTTGCGCAGAACCGGATCGCCATAATTTAACACTTTCAGGATGGCCATGGAACTTGGGTAATCTCCTTCATCGTACTGTAGAATCAAGAAAAGCCTTCTTATTTAGCATTATAGAGCAAGCCGGGAAAATTCCTACCCCATGACGCTGAATGCCCTCACAACTGCCCCGATGCATCACACCCAGGATGTGACGGAGACAGCGCGGCAGGGCTGGCAAACGGTTTCTGCCGGAAACACACCATTGAACACGCCGGTTGATTTGCACCGGGCGCTGGACGAAGTTCGCCGCATGCGGGAGTTTGAGCCTCCACAGCCCGGCCTGCTGGATGAATGGCTTAAACAGCCCTGGATTCAGGATTTAACCCATAGGCTCAGCCAGCAATTCAACGAGGTCTTAAAACACCTCGCGGAACTTCTGGCGAAGCTGAAAGCACCGGGTATGGCCCATTTGCCGGAGAACATCCGGGATATTTTCAGCGGAGCGGTGGGCTTTTTAATTGTAATGGTCGGGCTGTTTACCGTTTATACGCTATTGGGCTGGCTATTAAGGCGTAAACAACTGAAAACGCCCAAACCCAGCCAACCCGCCAAAGTATTCGAACAGAGCCTGCTCATCGATTCGACGCATCATTACCAGCAAGCCCAGCAGGCGGCGGAGATGCGCCAGTATGATGAAGCCCTGCGCCAGCTTTATATGGCGACTCTATGCCTGCTGGATGAACGCGCCATTGTGCCTTACCAGTCCGCCCGCACCAATCTGGAATACCTCGAATACTTGGCCCAGGCCGGTTCACGTAGCAATCAGGCTGAATTAAAAGCCGCGTTTGAGCAACTGGCACAGCAGTTTGAGGCCAGCCGATACGGTCATCAGTCGGTGCAAAAGGCGAATTTTGAACAAAGTTGTCAGGCGTATTCGGCCATTCAAGCGGAAGCAGGCGCTTATGGCTAGACGCCCCTTGAACCAGAACCTGCTGCTGACGATCTTATTAATCTCATTGGCTGGCTTGGGCCTGCTGTACACGATGCTGACCCCCGAGCCCCCCGTGACGGAAGCGCTGCCCGATCGCTCCATTTATAACGCCTCGTCGACCGGATACCGGGCCTGGCACCTGAGCAACCAGAAAGCGGGCATTCCCATGCGACCGTGGCAAAAGCCGTTTACGGAACTGGACGCCATGCCCGGCCCCGCCACCATGTTGATGGTGGAACCCTATACGGTTGCCAAAACCAGCGTCATCTTCGGCCAAAAAGAGGCAGCCATGCTGCTGGGCTGGGTTGCAGAAGGAAATACCCTGGTGCTGCTGGATGACTTCCGACGTTACGGCTCCAACGCCATTGCATATACACTGGCCCTGGAGGTGGAGCGGAGCCGGCAACGACAGCCATCCTCAACCGGAAATCCCTCGGTAACGTTTCAGGCATTAACCCCTTCTAAAGCGCCAAAGCAACTGAACACCTATGTCCGCCAGCGCCTGATGACGCAAGGCGATCTGTCGTTTCGCCGGAATCGGACGG
>JAJQJM010000139.1 GCA_021323475.1 Vampirovibrio sp. | reverse complement strand
GGTCATCAGCGAAGGACACCGCATCCTGCTGTTCAGCCAGTTTGTGGAAATGCTGAAGATTGTGCGGACCTGGCTGGATAAGAAAGGTATCAAATACGAGTTCCTGACCGGCGAAACCCGCGATCGCCATGTGATGGTGGATCGTTTCAACAACGACGATTCCATTCCCATCTTCCTGATGAGTCTGAAAGCCGGTGGTACTGGTTTAAACCTGACCGGCGCGGATTACGTTATTCACTACGATCCGTGGTGGAACCCGGCGGCGGAAGATCAGGCCAGCGACCGGGCGCACCGGATTGGCCAGACCAAGAGCGTGTTTGTGTACCGCTTAATTACCAAGGGCACCGTGGAAGAGAAGATCCTGAAGCTGCAGGATCGCAAGCGGGATCTGGTGGACTCCATCATCGCCGCCGACCGGTCCGTGGGCAAAATGCTCTCCTTCGAAGATCTGAAAGAAATTCTGTCCCCAGACTTCTAAAATCGGTGAGTGCCTGAAGGACGTTAGGCGTAGCCGTACATTTGTTGCGGCCCGAAGAGGGTGTTCGTATTACCCAGCATGGCGTTATTTGGCGGTGGTTGATTGCCGTTCTGGCGGTTTGCCGCCTGACTGGCATAATAGCTGGTATAACCCGATTGATAATTGATCGGTGGTTTGGGCTTGTCGAAGCCGTAATGATGGTTGAATTCCTCCCAGGTTTTAAAGCGTTCCTCTTTGGCGGGAGCGCCCGATCCGCCAGAGTCTCCTCCACCGGAACCGCCTCCCAGCATTTGATGCCCGACATAAATGCCCGCTGCTCCTCCGGCACCCCACTTGGCGTATTTTTTCCAATTGCTGCCGGATTTGGCGGCTTCAGTAGCCGGTGGCGTTTTGGGGTTTGGAAACTCCATGGTTTTACTGCCCTGGTTCATGCGACCTAACGCGTCTTTCGGGGATTCCTGCCCAGCCTTTTTCAGCAGGGCGTCATCGGTTGCCATGTTCTTGGGATCCAGTTTATCCAGCTTGGCGGATGTTTTGGGATCCAGCGCCAAGTCGTCCCGAGTCAGCTTTTTGCTGTTGGCTCCCATCTCATTGGCTTTATTGATGGAGGACGGATTCATGTCCTCCAGGGTTTTGCTGGTGCCCACCCGATTATTAGGCCCACGTTCCCCGGCTTTGGCCAGTAAATTGCGGTCGGTTTGCGCGGGGTTTACCTTCGCCCGTTGGGAGGCTGCATCCGCTTTTTGGGCCACATTGGCATCCAAAGGTTTAACGCCATCCGGACTTCGGCTGGTAGAGACTCCTTTTTGTTTTTTTCGATTGGCCTCCCGCATTTTTTGTAACTGAGTGCGAGCCTCTCGGACTTTTTTGCCGCCCTTGGTCATTTGTTCGGAGGCCATTTTGCGGAATTTGCCGCTGTCCTTCTTCAGGGTGCCACTTAGTTTTTTTAAGGCGTCTCCAGCTTTTTCCATAGCCTTGCCGGCGGCTTTCATGGCTTTGCCGGCTATTTTCAAGGCGGTCCCTGCCGCAATCAAAGCGGCTCCCGCTGCAGCCGTGAATGGATTGGACAGCATCGGCCTGCCGGCATTGACCATTCCCTCACCCGCGCCGTCCATGGCGGTGCCGGCTTTGTCCATGGCGGCTCCGGCCACTTTCATGGCGTTGCCTGCCACGTCTTTCATTTTGCTCATCAAATCTTTTTGCTTGGACTGCCGATGCTGAACATCCGCACGGCTGGCCATTTGACCGGTCTGCCCCAGTGAGCTGTTCACCGAACCCATCGAGGACGTGCCTCCACGGGCCGCGGTTTCCTTGCTCACATCCATGGCTTCCCGGCGAACCTGCTTGACCTCCTGCTGCAAGCCTTTGCCCGGTCCTTCATCTTTACCGGCGGACATCACACCTTTCTCCGTCGGGTTGGCTTTTCCTTGCCCCTTGCCGTCTCGCTCTGCGGCATGGCCCTCCTTGCTGGCGCTGCTCGCTTCGCTGCCCATGCCGATATTCATACGGGCCGGGTCAGTGGCGGGCTTAATGGCTTGATCCATTTTAGAGAAGGCGCCCTTGCCGGTTTGATTCTGGACGGGTGCGTTTTGCGCGCTATTACTACCCGGCTTTCCGTTATTAGCGGATGGCGGTCCCTGCGCAGGAGTATTTTGGCCCTTATTCTGGCCATTAACGCCCGGCTGGTTTCCATATGGCTGCTGCGCGCCATAAAGGTCCACATTCCCTGTGCCCATGATGATGCCCTATGCTCCCAAATGAACGGAACGGCCTGCTCACTGGCAGACGCCCAATCATTCATATTCGCCCCTATTGATTATATAAAAACGACAATGCGGCAAAAGTTGCCATGTTGTTTTTATAACTATTTTGGGGCTTGAGCGAGCATCAAGCTCAATTGGAATGTTTGATATTTAGGAAGGTGTTTGTCGGTAAAGCCTGTTCAATTTAACCGTAGTATTGTTGCTGACCGAAGTATGGTTGACCAGGATAATTGTTCTGTGGATACTGCTGTCGATTTTGGTTGTTGTAATTCCAGATGGAATACGGATTGTATTGGCCGTTGTAATTGTAGGAATTAGCTCCGGCGTAATTATAGCCCGGTACTTGTTTGGGTGTTCCCGGATATGCCGATGGATCTCCCAGATAGGTTGGATCGTAGTAACCGGAGCGATACGGACCGTAACCGGCATTGGCGTTGGTCATGGGTGTGTCGTATTTATTATGGAACTCATCCCAGGTTTTGGAGCCTTTGATTGCCAGATAATCGTTTCCACCACCACCACCGGAGTTGAAGGAATCGGCGATCATCGCGCCACCAAAACCCATCATTGCCACGCCACCACCCCAGCGAGCCATCTTGCCCCAGGCCATCGGTTTTTTGGTTGCTGTTTCAGCCGCGGTTGCACCCGCTTTCTCGGTAGCCGTGGAACCTGCTTTGGTGGAGTTGGCGCCTGCTTTTCCAGTGGCAGTAGTGCCTGTTTTTGAAGCGGTAGCGCCGCCTTTGGCCATGTTGTCCGCTTTGGCCGCCACTTTGGGATCTAATTTCAATTTTTCGATTTCAGCGGCTCTATCGGCTTTGGTTGTGGCCGGTTTGCTCGATTTGGAACCAGCCAGCGCCAAATCATCTTTTGCGGAAGTGGCTGTTTTCGCCTTGGATGCCTTGGCTACTGCCATATCATCCTTTGCGTATTTTGCGGATTGAGCATTGCTTGCAGGCGGTTTGGATTTGCCTGTTTTAAAGCTTTTCAGTTTTGCCGTTATTTTGGGATCCAGCTTTAGTTTTTTGATATCTGCTGCACGGGCAGCTTTAGCTTGCTTCACTTTTGCAGTTTTTGCCGCTTGAGCTGCTTTTGCCTGTTTTGCTTTTGCAGCTTTTGCCACCTGAGTGTCGGTTTTACGGAATTGGGGTTTCATGTTTTTAACATTGGTTTTCATTTTACCCCAGCGCGAGCTGAATCGATTTGCGCCATTTGCCTTGGTTGCACCTTGCTGCCAGCCAGTCTTTAAACCAGCTTTGGCATTTTGGCTGGCGCCTTTTATACTGGTTTTCGGCTGTTTAAAGGTGCCTTTTAATTGTTGGGTGTAGGATGCCCATTGCTTTTTAGCGCCATTCGACATGCGGCTTGCCGCCTGACCGGGTGCGGCCTTGACTTTCGTGAGTCCGTTTTGGGCGCCTGTTTTAAGGCCGTTTATGGCCGCCGCGTTTTTGGCTTGTTTCCGGGCAATAGTCGCATCGGTTTTTTTCATGGACTGGGCCAGATTTTTAATCTTGGCTTGTTGAGCGGCCTGTTGTCCCTGGTATTTGGTGTGTTTTGCAGAGCCCTTGGGATGTTTTTTAGCTCTCATTTTGGCTTTACGTGCCGCCTTTTTAGCCCGTGCCATCTTCATTTTACGGAATTTTTGCATGCCTCGGCGGGCGGTATTTTTCGCCCCGCGCATTAATACCTTTAATGCTTTCTGCATTGCACGGGCGGTTTTTTCCAGAACATTTCCGGTTACCTTCAATACTTTGCCGGCTATCTTCATGGCATTGCCTGCCACCTTCAGCGCGGTTCCCGCGGAAATCATCGCCAAACCCACCGCCAGGGTAAACGGGTTGGAGCACAGGGCTTGACCGCTGGCCATCATGGCCATACCGGCTGCGTCCATAGCGGTACCGGCCATTTCAATGCCTTGGCCCACGGTTTTCAGAATCAGGCCCGTGACCTGCAAGGCTTTGGCAATTAAATCCATAGAGGTGACCACACCTGCTACGGTCATCAGTACGCTGATGGCCTTCATGGCATCGCCGCTTCCGCCACCGTCTCCACCGCCGCCTTCCGCTTTCTTGGCTTTGGCGTCTGCCTGCACTTCGGATTGCAAGGATTGGGATTCCGTCATCAGCTCCTTGCCGGGAGAATCCGACGCGACTTTTGGTTTCTCGGTACTGCTATCATTGTTGCTGGTTTGAGAAACGCCGGACCCTGATGAAGCGCCTATGCTGGGCGCCTGGGTGGCGGTGGGGCTAATGCCGTAATACGTCGATACACTATAATTCCCCGCGGCCGGTTTTGGGGCATAACCGCCCCTAGGCGAGTCGGAATTGCCCTGGCCGGGCTTGCCGTACCGGCTGTAAGCGCTATTGCCATAGGCATACTGCGGGTAATTTCCCGACGGATATTGATAATTCTGATAGCGGTAATCGCCTTGATTACCATAGGGGTTATTTCCCCCAACCTGTCCCATACTCATTACTGTGTTCCTCTTCAAGACATTGGTACAGAGGGCTTGGCAACACGCAGTTTGCGGGCCAACACCATATGCATCCCAGCTTCTTTTTATTGTGTTTTCAGTAACTCCCGATGCGTTCGAATGAACGTCCCAACACTTCCATAATTCCCTTGTGTTTGTATAAAAACAATCAATTATATTTTGATGTTAGCCTTGTTACGTTTTGTAAATGGATGGCGGATTTTCTATCCCTTGGCTATGGGTTGGATGTCCAAACTCTATGGCCTGGCAATAAAGATTAGTCAATAAAAGGAATCCATCAGCAGTCCTTTACCCCTGTTGCCAAGCGTGAGACACGAATTGTCCTTTAAATGCCCGCTGGGTTTTTTCGTTGGTTTTTTAAGGTTAGTGTGTTAATATTCCCGCATAAGTGGGTTTTGTAGCGCCGAAGCGCCTATTGAGGGCTTGGCGGCTTGCGTTTTGACGCGCAAAAAAGGGGTGAAAGAAAGATGATGCAGTTGCAGCGATTGTCATCCGTTGGCTTGTTTTCATATCCCAGTAAACGGTTAGCGCCGATTGTCTCCCGGTTTAAGCCAATTTGTCCGGGGTTGTATCCATCGCTTGGCATTTCCGCAGGGACTCTGGCGTCCAGCGTCAATTTAAACAGAAAGCCGCAGGATGATTTAGTGCGGTCTGTGCCCAGCCTGCCTTCGCCGCCTCCTTCGCCTGTATCATCGCCGCCGCTGCGTGTGGTGCGCCCATTACGAAAGCTGATGTCCTACAATGCCCAGCAGTTTTATAATTCCGGCAAGGGGAAATCCATAAAACCGTTGGCCAACGTGCAGGCGCTGGCGGAGGCCATTCGGCTGGAAGATCCCGATGTGATCGCCTTGCAGGAGGTGGGAGATCGCAAGCTGTTGGAAGACTTTAACCATAAATACCTGAACGGTCAGTATCCCAATATCGTGACCGGGCATGTTACTTCCAATAGTCCCATGCAAGTGGCGTTTATGAGCAAGGCCAATATGCACGTGGTGCAGTCTAAAAGCCATTGGCAGGAAATCAGCAAAACGGCAGCGTATGGCGGAAAACGCGATTTTCTGGAGGCCACGTTTAAAACGGACACCGGCTATCAGTTTACGGTTTACAACGCGCATTGCAAATCCATGCGCGGTAGCGAATCCGCCACCATGCCGGTGCGGTTGCAGGAAGTGACCAATGTGGCGCAGATTTTAAGGCGGCATTTTAAGCGGGAACCCAAGGCCAATGTGTTTTTAACCGGCGATTTCAATACGCTGCATCAATCTCCTTATGGTAAGCCGGTGATAGAAACCCTGACGCACATCCGGCAAAATGCGACCCAACCGGATTTAACGGAAGTCATGCTGAAGGACGGTAAGGCCGATCCCACACACAGCGGGCATGGTTTATACCCGGACAGCAAATTGGATTATATTTTCGTGTCTGAGCCGTTGGTAATGCAGGTGACAGATGCCTATGTGGCCGGGGATTTTAACCGGGAACCCTGGAGCAAGGCGTCGGATCACCGGCCCTACGTTACGGTGTTTGAAGAACCGGCCGTGACGGCTAAATCGAAAAAGGCGCAGCCAGAGACTGAAGAAGTTGGCAAAGAAATCGGAATATCGCGCTCGTTAAAAAGAAAGCTGGATCGAATCGCTTAATCGGCTATGCTTAAATAAGCGCTTCTCACAACAGAATGATAAAGGCGGTTCATGATGGTTTCCCAACATATGGCACCACAGCAACAAAATACGTTTGAAGACAGCCGGGTGGCCCAGGCCATTGACCACACCAAGCTGATGTTTGCCGATGAGGAAAATGAACGGGACGCCATTGAAACGCTGTGCCGGGAAGCAATGCAGGCCGGGTTTTGCGCCGTGTGCGTCAGGCCGCGCCATATTGCCCTGGCCAAGACTTTATTGGCTGATAGCCCGGTTAAGGTGGCTACCGTAATTGGATTTCCGTTGCAGAAAGTTTCCTTGGATAACGAGCTGAAACAGCCCACGGTGGGCAATGTTCCGACCGAGGAAAAAGTGTTTGAAACGGTTCAGTCCGTTCAGGCGGGAGCCGATGAACTGGACCTGGTCATCCATGTTGCCCAATTAAAGCAGGATGTTGAAACCGGTTCTCGGCAGGTGCGGCGGGAGTTGGCCGCAATTGCCGATGCGGCGGCAGGCTGCCCCATTAAAGTGATTATTGAAACCGACTTGCTGACCCCGGATGAGATGGTGCAAGTAACCCAATGGTGCGCGGAAACCGGAATGGCGATGGTGAAAACCTCGACCGGCATGGTGGAAGGGGGACAGGGCGCTACCCTGGAAGCAGTGAGCTTAATTTCGCAAACCTTGAAAGCGATGAATGCTGGGACCGGCATTAAAGCCAGCGGCGGCATTAAAACCCGTCAGCAAGCGGAAGCGTTGTTAGCCTTGGGCGTCAATCGTTTGGGCACCAGTTCCGGCGTGGCGATTGTGCGGGGAGACTCAACCGGTATGGCGGGCGGGTATTAAGCCTCGTCAGGCCGTGGATTTTTCGTTCAGGGAAATGTCTTGTCGTTGCAGGAAATCTGTTAATTCGGCGGTAATGGTTTTGTAGTCTTTCTCCCTTAGTCTGTGCTGGGAGCTGGACATGATGGTGAATTGGTTGCAGCCGTTGTGGATGGTGGCCGCCTTACGGTTATATTTGTGTCTTTCCGAAGGCGGGACAGGAGCGAGTGACTGGAACATCTTCCAGGCCATGTCGGGCGGGGTGTCCTTATCGTTCTCCCCTTGCAGCATCAAAATGGGAATGGGCAACGGCCGGGCTTTGGCAGGCTGGTCTGCTTTGTTTTCCGTTATGTGCGTGGTCAGGTTTTGTTGTACGGGCAGTTTCAGTTTTACTTTATCCTCGTTGAAGAGGTAGCGCAGCGCTTTGGCAATGCGGTCCCGTTTGTAAACGAACACGTTTTTCAACGCCGGAAAGGTGCTGGTTAGCACCAGGGCCATCGGCGGCTTTTCGTCCTTGCAAAGCTGGGGATGTTCTATCAGGCGTTTGGCGGTATCCGATGCCACCATGCTGCCCAGCGAAGTACCCATCAAAATTTGCTGGGAAACAGGAATGCCCAACACCTTTTGGGCGTATAAACTCACCGCCAGCCCGGACTTGTTCAGGCCGTCCTCGGTGGGGTAGCCGCTGCTCTGGCCGAAACCGGGATAATCGTAAACCACAATGCCGTACCCCTTTTGAGAAAAGGTTTTCAACACATGCTCCAGATGGCTGTTATTACCGCCTCGCCCATGAGAGAACATCACCGTGGGCATGCCGGGCTTGGCCTTAATGTGCCAAACGCTCAACCGGACATCATCTTCCGGGTAGGTTAAATTAAAACCGGCCTGGGTCAGCTCCTTTTTAAACAGTGTCATGTCAAAGGTCGGATCGACAATTTGACGGCGCAACGCCTTGTCTTTAATCAGGGTGACGTGCGATGCCTTGATGGGGCCGAATAGGAACTTGCTTTCAATGTATTGGCGGAATCGGTTCGGCATGGGCAGAAAACTCATCAACCCGAGTGAAATGGTGACGCCCATTTTTAGCTGGTCATACCCCAATTCCAGGCTTCGGACAAATCCGAGCCCTACTTGCCGGACGATTTCCCAGAAGCGCAACGACCAGTCCCGCAGGGTTTGCATCAGTCCCCGGCTGGTTTTGGTGGTATTTTGTTGTCCGAAACGGACGGAGGTCGTGAGGGTATCGTTTGCCGGACCCGATGAAACACTCAGCCCGAATGACAGGGCCGGATGCGGGGAGCCGGCTTGCATGGTCCCGTGGCGGGTAATGGGCAGCGTGGTTGGTATAGAGCAATTCACGACGGGCTAAACC